>JAIXTK010000155.1 GCA_027483995.1 Acetobacteraceae bacterium | reverse complement strand
GGCCGAGGCGCTGGGGCACGGAATGACGGCGGAGCCCGAGCTTTGCCTGATGGCGGATGGGGTGGAGGTGGTGGCGCTGTGGGATGGGGCGGTGGCGCGGTTCGATGTGCCGGCCGGGGTGCGGGAGGTTCGGCTGCGGTCGCGCAGCGTGGTGCCGGCGCAGGCGCGGGTGGCGGCGGAGGATCATCGCCGGCTTGGCGTGGCGGTGACGGGGCTTTGGGTGGATGGGTGCGCGGTGGGGTTGGACGAGGCGGTGCTGGCGGAGGGATGGCACGCGGCTGAGGATGGGCTGCGCTGGACCGATGGCGACGCGGTGCTGCCGTGCGGGGGCGGGGCGGTGGTTGAGGTGCGTGTGATGGCGCTGGAACGCTACTGGGCTGGTTGCCGCGCGGCGTAATGGGCCCGGGGCGGGCGCGGCGCAGGATGACCCCTGCCTTGGCATGCCGGCCGGCATCGCCCAGGGGCATGGCGAGGGTTCGGGTGCGGACGATCAGCCAAAGCGGGTCGTGCGGCGCCGCTGTGCCTGGCAAGATCCAGTGCGGCGATGGTGCCTCCCTGTTTGTTGCGGATGTCGGCGCGAGTGGCCAGCACGGTGGAGGGGCAACGCGCGCCGAAGGGGGCGGCGGAGGCTGATGTCCCTTGATTCCGGCCGCGGCGGGGATCGGGTTATTAATTGATTTAACGGAATGATTTTCGGTCTGTCTCCGCTTCCCGGTTCGGCTGGGGAGGCGGGGCGCGGCCTGATGCAGGCAGCATCTTGTTAACGGATGCCGGGCATATCTACGGGCAACCGCCCGTGCACGACAATGCTGACGCAACGAAACGGCAAGCAGGCACTGCGCGGAGCCCGCCTTTTTCCTGCTTTCATGCGTGTATGGGGAAGATTCGTACGTGAAGACAGTTGTTTCCGCCTGGCTGCGGCTGGGCCTGACGGCGCGTATCCTGCTGGTTTCGTTGCTGGCGCTGGCCGGCGTGGTCGGCACGCTTGAGGCTGTTCGGACCATGCGGGCGATCGAGCAGGCGGATGCGCAGCGTCTGGAGCGCCTGACCGCGCGGCTGGGGATATTCGAGGGGGTGCTCGCCGCGATGGGCGGGCCGGTCTCGCTGCAGGGGGACACGCTGATGCTGGGCAGCGTGGCGCTGAACGGGCGCAACGATATCGTGGACATTGTGGGCCAGGGCGGGATGGTGGCGACGATCTTCGCCGGTGACCGGCGGGTGGCGACCAGTGTGCGCCGGCCGGACGGGAGCCGGGCGGTGGGAACGACGCTGGCGGCGGGCCCGGCCAGGGATGCGTCGATCGGGCGGGGCGAGACCTATCTGGGGCGGAACACGATCCTGGAGCGGGAGTATGCGACGATCTACCGGCCGCTGCGGGATGGCGCGGGCAAGCAGGTGGGCCTGTTGTTCGTGGGCGTGCCGCTGGCGGATGCCGATGTGGTGCGCGATGCCGCGGTGCGCGATGCGGTGACCGGTGGGCTTTCGCTGGCGCTGGCGATGGGGCTGGCGGTGATGCTGGTGGTGCTGGCGACGCTGCGGCCGCTGGGGCGGCTGACGGAGCAGGTGGTGCGCGTGGGCGCCGGCGAGACGGGGATCGTGCCGCTGGGGCAGGAGCGCGGCGACGAGGTGGGGCGCCTGGCGCGGGCGATCGAGACGCTGCGGCATGGCGTGGCCGATGCCTTCCAGAGCCGGCAGATGGTGGAGCAGCTGCCGACCGGTGTGGTGCTGCTGGATGCGCAGGCCGGGTTCTGCGTGGTTTCCGCCAATGAGGCGGCGCGGGCGCTGGGCGGGGCGATGCTGACGCCAGGAGCGTCGCTTGATGCGCTGGGCCTGGGCGGGCTGCGGGAGGTGCTGGCCGATCCCGGGCGGTTGCCGCATCGCGCGCGGGTGGCGATGGGCGAGGAGTGGTGCGACATGACCCTTTCCGCGGTGCGGGACCGGGCGGGCATCTATACCGGGGCGATGCTGAGCTGGAACCTGGTGACCGAGCAGGCGCGGATGGCGGACCGGTTCGAGGCGGATATCGCCACGCTGGCCGGCCGGTTGGCGGCGGCGGCATCGGACATTGCCGGGGCGGCGGACGGGATGGTGGCGATGGCGCGGGAGTCTGCGCTGGTGGCCGGGACGGTGGAGGAGGCCGGGCGTGACGCGGGGCGGGAGGTGCAGGGTGCCGCTTCGGCGGCCGAGCAGCTTTCGGTGAGCGTGGCCGAGATCACGCGGCGGGTGGAAGGCGGCGCGGAGGTGGCGCGGCAGGCCAGCCTGCGGGCGCAGGGCGCGAACGAGACGATGGAGGGGCTGCTGCAGGCGGCCGGGCGGATCGACGAGGTGGTGGGGCTGATCGGCGGGATCGCCAGCCAGACCAACCTGCTGGCGCTGAACGCGACGATCGAGGCGGCGCGGGCGGGCGAGCTTGGCAAGGGGTTCGCGGTGGTGGCAAGCGAGGTGAAGGTGCTGGCGAACCAGACGGCGCGGGCGACCGGGGAGATCGGCGAGCAGATCCGGGCGGTGCAGGGGCGGACGCGGGAGGCGGCGGAGGCGTTGCGCGGCATCGTGACGATGGTGGCGGAGATCGAGACCCTGACGAGCGAGATTTCGTCGGCTGTGGCGGAGCAGGCGGCGGCGACGCAGAGCATCGCGCAGACCTCCGGCCGGGTGGCGGCGGGGACGGATGCGGTGGTGCGGCGGATCGGCGAGGTGCGGACGCAGGCGCAGGAGACCGGCGAGTCCGCGGGCGGGCTGCAGGGGGCGGCGCGGTCCCTGACCGGGGATGCCGAGCGGCTGCGCGAGGAGGCGGGCGTGTTCCTGCGGAATATCCGGCGGGCGTGATCCGGCGCGGGGCATCCATCCGGCCCGGAGGTGCGGGGCGGGTGGATGCCGGGCGAGGGGCATGGCTTGCGCGTTGCCCGGGCGAGGGTGTTTTCGCAACGGAATAGTTCGATCTGTTGGGCCTTGAATCCGAAATATTATGGGAAAAAATTACCAACAGTCAGTCATATGGATTGGCTTGTGGGCTGGAAGGGTGCCCTGGACTGCAGCTGTTGCGTGTGTTTGGGGGAATGTTGCGAAAATAAATTATAAGTTGCCAAAATTTTCGGAGCTCAGATAAATTAATTTTATCTGAACTGAACGCCCCGTGACGTGCCGCCGGTGACTTCCGGCCCGACCGAGCCGGCGGCTGACCGAGGGGGCCGGCATGGCTTTGGCTGCGATCAACCTTGCGAACGTGGCCGCCGGGACCGGCGGGTTTGTGATTTTCGGCCAGGATGCCGAGGACCGATCGGGGTGGTCTGTTGCGTCGGCCGGGGACATTGACGGGGACGGGTTCGACGACCTGATCATCGGTGCGCCCTATGCCGATGGGGCGGGCAACGCGGTTGGGAATGCCGGTGACACCTATGTGGTGTTCGGCGGCGCGGGCGGGTTCGCGGGCGGGGTCGATCTTGCCGCGGTTGCCGGCGGCACGGGCGGGTTCGTGATCCATGGGGTGGATGCGGGGGACCAATCGGGCTGGTCGGTGGCTTCTGCCGGGGATTTGAACGGGGACGGGTTCGACGACCTGATCATCGGGGCGCCCTATGGCGATGGGGCGGGCAACGCGACCGACGATGCCGGCGAGAGCTATGTGGTGTTCGGCAAGGCGGGCGGATTCGCCGCGGAGATCACGCTTTCCGCCGTTGCCGGAGGCACTGGCGGCTTCGTGATCCGTGGGGAGGCGGCGTCGGACCAGTCCGGTTGGGCGGTTGCTTCGGCGGGCGATGTGAACGGCGACGGGCTCGACGACCTGATCATCGGGGCGCGCTTCGCCGATGGTACTGGCGACACGAGGAACTTCTCCGGCGACAGCTACGTGGTGTTCGGCAGGACCGACGGGTTCGGCGGGGCGCTCGAGCTTTCCGCGGTGGCCGCCGGCAGCGGTGGATTCGTGATCCGCGGGCGGGATTCGTATGACCAGTCCGGCTTCTCGGTCGCGTCCGCCGGGGATCTGAACGGCGACGGGCTGGACGACCTGATCATCGGTGCCCCGGTTGCCGATGGGGCCACCAATGTGGATACCAATGCCGGCGAAGCCTATGTGGTGTTCGGCAGGAACGCCGGCTTCCCTGCCACGGTCGAGCTTTCCGACCTGGCCGAGGGCCGCGGCGGTTTCGTGATCCATGGGGAGGACGCGAACGACCAGTTCGGCGTGTCGGTCGCTTCGGCCGGGGATGTGAACGGGGACGGGTTCGAGGACCTGATCATCGGGGCGGGGTATGCCGATGGCACCGGCAATGCCAGGAATGATGCCGGGGACAGCTATGTGGTGTTCGGCACGTCCGGCGGGTTCGGCGCGGAGGTCGCGCTTTCCGCCATTGCCGCGGGCACCGGCGGGTTTGTCATCCGTGGCGGTGGTTTTTTCGACCGGTCCGGCGTCTCGGTCGCTTCCGCGGGAGACGTGAACGGCGACGGGGTGGACGACCTGATTATCGGCGCGCCGTATGCCACTGGCGCCGGCGGCAGCTACGTGGTGTTCGGCACGTTCATCTTCCCGGCCGTGATCGAGCTTTCCGACGTGGCGGCGGGGACGGGCGGGTTCGCGATCCATGGCCAGGACACGAACGACCAATCCGGGTTCTCGGTTGCCGCGGCGGGGGATGTGGATGGCGACGGGTTCGATGACCTGATCATCGGGGCCCGCCGGGCCGATGCGGCGGGCAACGCGACGGCCAATGCCGGCGAAAGCTACGTGGTGTTCGGGCAGGATTTCCTGGGCACGGTGACGCAGGCGGGCACGTCTGGCGACAACACGCTGACGGGCACGGCCGGCACCGACATGATGGTGGGCGGGCGGGGGAACGACACCCTGGTAGGGGATGGCGGGGCCGACGTGCTGATCGGGGGGGCGGGCGACGATGTGCTGCGCATCGCAGACACCGATTTCGAGCGTGTGGCGGGCGGCAGCGGGACGGACACGCTGGCGCTGGATGGCGGCGGGCTGGTGCTCAATCTGCGCGCGATCGCGGATACGCGGATCAGGGATATCGAGCGCATCGACCTGACCGGCGCCGGCGATAATCGCCTGCAGCTGGCGGCGCGGGAGGTGGTGAATCTTTCCGGGGGCAGCAACACGCTGCGCGTGCTGGGGGATGCGGGGGACAAGGTCAGCTTCAGTGATACGGGCTGGGTGCGTGGCGCGACTGCGGGCGGCTTGACGACGTGGAGCAACGGGCAGGCGAGGGTGGAGCTTGCCACGGCGGTGACGATGATGGCGGGGCCGATCGCCCTTTCGGACGTTCAGGTGGGGATCGGCGGGTTCGTGTTGTACGGCGAGAACGGCAACGACCGTTCCGGCCGTTCGGTTGCCTCGGCGGGGGATGTGAACGGCGACGGGTTCGACGACCTGATCATCGGGGCCTATCGCGCCGATGGGCCCGGGAATGCGACGACCAACGCCGGCGACAGCTACGTGGTGTTCGGCAAGGCCGGTGGGTTCGACTCGGCGATCGAGCTTGCGACGATCGCGGCGGGGACCGGCGGTTTCGTGATCTATGGGGAAGATGCCGATGACCGATCCGGCTGGTCGGTGGCCTCGGCGGGGGATGTGAACGGGGACGGGTTCGGCGACCTGATCATCGGGGCGTACAGGGGCGATGGGGCCGGAGGCACGGGTAGCTATGCCGGCGACAGCTACGTGGTGTTCGGCAAGGCCAGCGGGTTTGGCGCCGCAATCGACCTTGGCGACATCGCGGCCGGCAGCGGCGGGTTCGTGCTGCGTGGGCAGGATGGAGGGGACTATTCCGGCTACTCGGTGGCCTCGGCGGGGGATGTGAACGGGGACGGGTTCGGCGACCTGATCATCGGGGCGCGATGGGCCGATGGCGCCGGCAACGCGAGCAACTATGCCGGCGACAGCTATGTGGTGTTCGGCGCGTCTGGCGGGTTTGCGGCCGAGATCCAGCTTTCCACGATCGCGGCGGGGACCGGTGGGTTCGTGATCCATGGGCAGGATGCGGGTGACGGATCCGGCTACTCGGTTGCGTCGGCGGGGGATCTGAACGGCGACGGGTTCGGCGACCTGGTGATCGGCGCCCCCAATGCCGCGGGGGCCGGGGATGCGGCGCTCAGTGCCGGCGACACCTATGTGGTCTTCGGCGCGTCTGGCGGGTTCGGTGCCGAGATCGACTTGGCCGTGATCGCCTCCGGCACCGGCGGGTTTGTCATCCATGGGCAGGATGCGGGCGACAATTCCGGCTTTTCGGTTGCCTCCGCGGGGGATGTGAATGGCGACGGCTTCGCGGACCTGATCATCGGGGCGCCGGAGGGCTATGCGGCCGGCAACTACAAGCAGGACGCCGGCGACAGCTACGTGGTGTTCGGCCAGGCCGGCGGGTTCGGGGCCGAGATCGACCTTTCCGCCGTGGCCGACGGGACGGGCGGGTTCGTGATCCATGGGGCGGATCTGTTCGACCTGTCCGGCACCTCCGTTGCGTCGGCGGGAGATGTGAATGGCGATGGTCTCGACGACCTGATCATCGGGGCGATGTTTGGCAGCGGCGTGACCTACACCGGCACCAGCTACGTGGTGTTCGGCTCGACCAGCGGGTTCACGGGGGTGATCGACCTTGTCGACGTTGCCGACGGCACGGGCGGCTTCGTGATCGAAGGGGTGGATTCCGATGACAATGCCGGCCTCTCGGTGGCGTCGGCGGGGGATGTGGACGGGGATGGGTTCGACGACCTGATCATCGGGGCCCGCCGGGCCGACGGGGCGGATAACACGAAGAGCAATGCCGGCGAGAGCTATGTGGTGTTCGGGCGGGATTTCCTGGACACGGTGACGCATGCCGGCACGTCGGCCGGGGAGACGCTGACCGGGACGGCCGGGGCCGACGACATGGTGGGCGGGCTCGGCGACGACCTGCTGGTGGGCGGCGGCGGGGCGGACGTGCTGATCGGGGGGGCGGGGAACGATATCCTGCGGGTTTCCGACGTTACGTTCGCGCGGGCGATGGGTGGCGGCGGGACGGATACGCTGGCGCTGGCGGGCAGCGGGATGACGCTGGACCTTTCGACGATCGCCAATACGCGGCTGCAGGATATCGAGCGGATCGACCTGACGGGCACGGGGAACAATGCGCTGGTCGTGTCCCGGCTGGAGGTGCTGAACCTTTCCTCCTCTTCCAACACCCTGCGCGTGCTGGGGGATGCCGGGGACAGCGTGGATCTGGGGGTGGGCTGGGCGGCTGCGGGGAGTGTCGGGGGGTATACGACCTACACCAATGGCGCGGCGACGGCGGTGGTGGACAACGACGTTTCGGTGGCGTGCTTCGCGGCGGGGACGCGGTTGCGCACGGTTGCCGGCGAGGTGCCGGTGGAGCGCCTGGCTGAGGGCGACGTGGTGCTGACGGCGCTGGGCAAGATGCGGCGGGTACGCTGGGTGGGGCATCGGACGCTCGCGCCTTCGGCGCATAAGCGGCCGTGGGATGTGCAGCCGGTGCGGGTTGTGGCCGGGGCGTTCGGGGCGGGGATGCCGGTGCGGGACCTGGTGCTGAGCCCGGATCATGCGGTGTTCGTGCGCGGGGTGCTGGTGCCGGTGCGCTACCTGCT
>JAIXTK010000366.1 GCA_027483995.1 Acetobacteraceae bacterium | reverse complement strand
CGCACCAGCGCGAGCGAGGCGCCGTTGAGGATGACCGAAACCGCCAGCGTTTTTTCGCTGAACACCGCGGTGTCGCTGCCGGTGCCGCCATCCAGCGTGTCGGAACCCGCGAGGCCGGCCAGCGTGTCGTTGCCGGCGCCGCCGGTCAGCCCGTTGCCGGCGGCATCGCCGGTGAGGGTGTCGTTGCCGGTGCCGCCGATGATGTTCTCGATGGCGATGACGATATCGTTGGCCACCCCGCCGACGGTGGCCTGCGCCGGGGTGGCGCCGGCCAGGGCGAGCACCACGGGCGATGTGGCACCGGCAAAGGTGACCGTGTCGCTGCCCGCGCCACCGTCCAGCGTGTCGATCCCCGCGCCGCCGGAAAGCGTGTCGTCGCCCAGCCCGCCGGAGAGGGTGTTGACCGCGCTGTCGCCGGCCAGGATGTCGTTGCCGCTGCCGCCGATGATGTTCTCGATGTTGCGCAGCGTGTCCTCGGCGACGCCGCCGATGGTGACGGTGGCGGCGGTGGCGCCGTTCAGCGTGAGGGTGATGGCGTCGGTGCGGTCGCTGTAGTCGGCGGTGTCGCTGCCGGCGCCGCCATCCAGCACATCGGTGCCGGCACCGCCGGAGAAGCGGTTGGCCAGCGCGTCGCCGGTGAAGCTGTCGTTGCCGCTGCCGCCGATCAGGTTCTCGATGTTGCGCAGCGTGTCCTCGGCCGCGCCGCCCACGGTGGCGGTGGCGGCGGTGGCGCCGTTGAGGGTGACGACGACGGCGGTGGTTTTCTCGGCGAAGGAGGCGGTGTCGGTGCCGGTGCCGCCATCCAGCGTATCGGTGCCGGCGCCGCCGGTGAGCAGGTCGTCGCCGCCGGCGCCGTTCAGCACGTCGTTGCCGCCCTGGCCATCGAGCTGGTTGGCCAGGGTATCGCCGGTGAGCGTGTCGGCCGCGCTGCCGCCGGCGATGCCCTCGATGTTCGTGAGCGTGTCTTCGGCCACGCCGCCGACGCTGACCGTGGCGGCGATGGCGCCGTTCAGCGTGGCCACCACGGCCAGGATCTTGTCGGTGTAGTCGGCCGTATCGATGCCGGTGCCGCCCTCCAGGATGTCGTTGCCACCGCCGCCGCGCAGCCGGTCGTTGCCGCCCCCGCCATTGAGGGTTTCCACGGCGGCGCTGCCGGCCAGCATGTCGTTGCCGCTGCCGCCGATCGCGGCCTCCACGTTGCGCACCATGTCGTCGGCGATGCCGCCCACGGTGGCCTGGGCGAAGCTGGCGCCAGCCAGGGTGAGCACGACGGGATCGGACATGTCAGAGAAATCCACCGTATCCGTGCCGGTGCCGCCATCCAGCACGTCGGCGCCCACGCCGCCGCGCAGCGTGTCGTTGCCGCCGCCGCCCTCGATCCGGTTGACCAGCGAATCGCCGGCCAGGATGTCGTTGCCGGTGCCGCCGAGGATGTTCTCCACATCGCGTACCGAACCCTGCGCGACGCCGCCAATGGTGATCGCGGCCGGGATGTAGCGCTTGAGCGTGAGCACAACGGCATTGGTGGCGGTGGCGAAGCTGATCGTGTCGGTGCCCGTGCCGCCCTCGATCTGGTCGAGGCCGCCGCCGCCGGAGAGGGTGTCGTCGCCTGCGCCGCCGACGATCCCGTTGGCCAGCGTGTCGCCGGTGAGCGTGTCGTTGCCGCTGCCGCCCACGATGCTCTCGATGTTGCGCAGCGTGTCCTCCGCCACGCCGCCCACGGTGACAGTGGCGGCGGTGGCGCCGTTCAGCGTGACGACGACGGGCGTGGTCTTCTCGGCATAGCTGGCCAGGTCCTGGGTGCCGGCGCCGCCATCCAGCGTGTCGTTGCCGGCGCCGCCGATCAGCGTGTCCAGGCCGTCGCCGCCCGACAGCGTGTCGTTGCCGGCGCCGCCCTCCAGCGTGTTGGCGAAGGCATTGCCGGTGAGCGTGTCGGCGCCGGAGCCGCCGACGAGACCCTCGATGCTGATCAGCGTGTCCTCGTCCACGCCGCCGACCTTCACGATGGTGGGGAGTGAATCGCTCAGCGTGACCGTGACGGCCAGGGTCTTGTCGGAATAATCGGCAATGTCGAACTGCAGCCCGCCATCCAGCGTGTCGTTGCCGCCGCCGCCGCGCAGCCGGTTGGCACGCATATCGCCGGTGAGCGTGTCGTTGGCGCTGCCGCCGATCAGGTTCTCGATATTGGTCAGCGTGTCCTCGGCGGTGCCCCCCACGGTGACGGTGGCGGCGGTGCCAAGGTTGAGGGTGACGACGACGGCGGTGGTCTTCTCGGCATAGGAGGCGGTGTCGATGCCCGCACCACCATCCAGCACGTCGGCGCCGGCATTGCCCTGCAGCAGGTCGTTGCCGGCGCCGCCGGAGAGCGCGTTGGCGTTGGTGTCGCCGGTGATGCTGTCGTCGGTCTCGCCGCCGATGACATTCTCGATGCCGCGCAGGATGTCCTCGGCCACGCCGCCGATGCTGGCCGTGCCATCCAGGGCGGCGCGCAGCACCACCGTCACCGGCAACTGGGTGCCGGTGAAATCGGCGGTGTCGATGCCGGTGCCGCCATCCAGCACGTCGGCGCCCAGGCTGCCCTTCAGCCGGTCGTTGCCGCCGCCGCCAAGCAGGGCGTTGGCGCCGGCATCGCCGGTGAGCGTGTCGTTGCCGCTGCCGCCGGTGATGTTCTCGATGCCGCGCAGCGTGTCCTCGACGATGCCGTTGATGCTGGCCGTGGTGTCCGCGCCGTCGCGCAGCGTGACGACCACGGGCAGGGTGCGCTCGGCATAGGAGGCGGTGTCGCTGCCGGCACCGCCATCGAGCACATCCTTGCCGCCGAGGCCGATGAGCACATCGTTGCCCAGGCCGCCGATCAGCAGGTTGTCCTGCCCGTCGCCGGTCAGTGCGTCGTTGCCGCTGCCGCCGGTGATGTTCTCGATGTTGCGCAGCGTGTCCTCGGCCACGCCGCCGATGGTGACGGTGGCGGCGGTGGCGCCGTTGAGGGTGACGGCGACGGCGGTGGTCTTCTCGCTGTAGTCGGCGGTGTCGATCCCGGCGCCGCCATCCAGCACGTCGTTGCCGGCGCGGCCGGAGAACAGGTTGGCCTGGGCATCGCCGGTGAGCGTGTCGCCGCCGGTGCCGCCGATGATCGTCTCGATGTTGCGCAGCGTATCCTCGGCCACGCCGCCGACACTGACGATGGCGGCGATGGCGCCGTTGAGGGTAACGGCGACGGCGGCGGTTTTCTCGCTGTAATCGGCGGTGTCGATGCCGGCGCCGCCATCGATCGTGTCGGCCCCGGCGCGCCCGGCGAAGCGGTTGGCCTGGGCATCGCCGGTGAGCGTGTCGCCGCCGCTGCCGCCAACAAGGTTCTCGATGTTGCGCAGCGTGTCTTCCGCCACGCCGCCGACGGTGACGATGGCGCCGGCGGCACCGTTGAGGGTCACGACAACGGCGGTGGTTTTCTCGGCGTAGCTTGCCGTGTCGATCCCTTGGCCGCCATCCAGCGCGTCCGCACCGGCCATGCCGGCCAACAGGTCGTCGCCCGCGCCGCCTTCCAGCGTGTTGGCCGCGGCATCGCCGGTCAGGCTGTCATTGCCGGCGCCGCCGCGCAGGTTCTCGATGCCGGCGACGCTGTCCTCGGCGATGCCGCCGACGAACACGGTGGCGGGGGTGTCGCCCGCCAGCACCACGGAGACCGCGGCAATCTTGTCGGCGTAGTCGGCGGTGTCGATCCCGGCGCCGCCCTGCAGGATGTCGGCACCCCCTCCACCGCGCAGCGTGTCGTGGCCCAACCCGCCGGACAGGGTGTTGGCGAAGGCGTCGCCGAAGAGCGTGTCGTTGCCGCTGCCGCCGATGACGTTCTCGATGTTGCGCAGCGTGTCCTGCACGATGCCCTGGATGGTCACGACAGCGTCCGCCGCCCCGTT
Organism: Acetobacteraceae bacterium; assembly: GCA_027483995.1. Taxonomy (GTDB): domain Bacteria; phylum Pseudomonadota; class Alphaproteobacteria; order Acetobacterales; family Acetobacteraceae; genus CAMDGX01. The sequence continues at coordinate 2,912 of JAIXTK010000366.1, read as the reverse complement.
CAGGGTGACGGCGACGGCCCCGGTGACCTCGGCGAAGCTGGCGGTGTCGATGCCGGCGCCGCCGTCGATGATGTCCTTGCCGGCAAAACCGGCCAATACGTCGGCGAAGGCAGAGCCGGTGATCGTGTCCGCACCGGCCAGCAGGGTTGCCCAGGCGGTGGCGGCGGGCCCGGCCGCCAGCGACATCGCCGCCGACAATGCCAGGTTGAGCCCGGACAGGACGCGCACCGGCGCGCCGGCCGCGTTGATGCGCAGGGCGGTGATGGTGCCGGCGCTCGGCAGCCCGGCGGTGATGGTGAAACTGCCGAACAGATCGAGCGAGCGGTTATCCGCTAGCGCGATCCGGAACCCATCCGGCAGGGCCGTATAGGTGGCCAGGGACAGTTGCGCGAGCCCGGCCAGCGGGTTCTCGGTGGTGACGTTGATCGACGTCGTGGCAGAGAAGCTGGCCATATCGAAATGCAACCGTCAGGTAACTGCGCGGCGCTTATCCGATACAATGTGTTTCAAACCTGCTACAGCGGGGGGGAATGCTCCGTCGGGCCCAGTGGGGTCAGGCCGCCACGCGCTCCCCGCTCTGCGGTTGCACCACGCCGCCGCGGACGGCGCCAGCGGCGGTGCTGCCCCAGAGCGTCTCGAACCCATCCGGCAGGCGGCGGCTGTTGGGGGTGGCGAGCCAGAGGCGCAGCAACAGGCGGTCGCGGCCAGAGGGGGCGTCATCCGCATAGGCGGTGCGGCCGTGGTAGATGACGTGGTTGTTGAGCAGCTGGATGTCGCCGTCCTCGAAGGCCGAGTGCAGGCACAACGCCTCGGCGGTGGCGGCGAGCATGTCCAGCGCCTCGTTCTGCGCGGCGGTGAGCGGCGGCACGCCCGGCACTTCCTGCGCCTGTTCCACATAGGTGCGGGAATACTGGCTGGTGATGCGGCCATCCGCGAAGCCGAACACCGGCTGGGCATAGACGTTGCCGCCGGGCAGCCCGTCCTCATCGGCGGGGCGGGAGCGCCAGTAATCCTGGCACAGCAGCTCCAGCAGATCCGGCCGGCGTTCCAGCATGGCGTTGTGGATGGCCGGGATGGAGACGAGCTTGGAGATGCCGCCCTCCATGGCGTTGCGGGCGCAGAGCAGGGCGATCACGTCGCAGCGGTCGGTGTGCCAGCGCAGCGGGCCGGTGGAGCGGGAGCGGGCGCGGGCGGAGGCGATGCGGCCTTCCTGTGTGGGGTCGAAGCTCTTGTCCTCGCGCCGTGTTTCGTCGCGCACCTCGCCCATGGCCTCGCCGCGGGCGTTCTGGAACACGGCGGTGCCGAGATGGCGGCCGATTCCCCAGAAGATGCGGCGCAGATCATCCGGCGCGTAGCGCGCCACCGGCAGGCCGCGCAGGCGAACGGCGCCGCGGCCATGCTCCAGCTCGTTGGAAACATCGGCAAGCAGGGCGGCGGTGCGCGGCAGGGGGAAGGCGTCCTTGGGGAAGCCCAGCACGGGGCCGAGGCGCCTGATGTTGGCCAGCGCGCCCTCGATCTCGGCGATGTGGGTGTCATCGAACGTGCGGATCCAGTCGCCGCTGGCGGCCAGTTCGGCACCGGTCCAGACGCTGGGGCCGGCAAGGGCGGTGCGGGTCATGGCGGTCTCCCTGGCGTTCGTGCCAGGGGAGCGTGGCGGCGGGGCCAAGTCAACGGCCCCGCGGTCGCGCGCAAGGCAAAGGTTCAGACCGGCCGGCGTTGACCCATTCCGCATGGGTCCACATCAAGGCGGCCCGGTCTGAGGCGGATCTCGGCCTTCACGGTGGTGTCCTGCCCCAACACGCGCCTGCCCTGCCAGATGATGTATGTCCTGGTGTCTTCACAAAATCGCTTGAACAGTGATGTTCCATGAGTGTTTCATCTTGCCAATCTGGGTGCCAGCTTCCACCGCGACATGAAATGGTTTGCCACAGCCCAGATCTTGAATGCCCCGCAGGGCACCGTCATGGGCTGCGTGGCAACAACGTCAATACAGTTCTCCACCCAGCTCACGCAGTTCAAGCTCGATTTTGGCGATCTCGGCTTCATGTTCCGCTGCTGCGGCCAAATCACCACCGCGCGTTGCTGTTACTCGGTTGTTCCATGCCTGCGCGAGATCGCCACGTAACCTGCGTATCAAAAGCTCACGACGCTGGTCAGGAGCCGTGCGCGCGAAAGCAGCAGCCCGAGCATGTTCCTCTTTTTCGTTGGTCGCATTGATGTCCAAGAAGATCCACAGAGAGATAATTGTGATGGAGCCAAACAAAAATAATATTAGAAATTCGCAAAATAAATCATGCGAACTATAAATGCGCCAAATAAAAAATATCAAAAAACCTAAACCGCAAACAATAGAAGATCCTATCCAGTGTCGCATCTTCAACATCGTGCAAACCTCCCAAACCATCTTAAGTCAAGGAGGTTTTCCACGCCCTGGGAAGGCATCCAGGCGCTCATAAAACCTTAAAAAATCGCGAGACCCACCAATACATCTTGCAACTGATGGGGCGCCATAAAACAGCACCCGTGGTGAAGGGAAAGAGGCCTGGCCGCATCGCAACCGCAAGCAACCCACGCCCCGCCAGCATCTCGGGCACCACGGCGAGCAAGCTGTCGTGGCAGGCCGCGCCGGCAGCCCCAATCCCTCTTGGATCACCCCATCAAAAGCGCTGACGTTACCTTCAACCGCGCTTGCCGCAGTGCCTAACGTCTGCCTGGCAAGCCGCTGAATGGCACAGCTGCCCACCACGTTCCCAACGGAAAAAAAAGCAACATGAAAAAATTAAGCCGCTGAAAACAAACGCTACATGTTGCGCCCGTGGCAGTGCTTGAACTGCAACGCAGGGGCGTAAGCGGCTTGTAATCATTGAAGAAAAATACCCCAGGCCGCAGGTGCCATACAAACGCCTAACTTT
>JAIXTK010000489.1 GCA_027483995.1 Acetobacteraceae bacterium | reverse complement strand
CTTTTTTTCAAAAAAGAACCCCTTCCTTCCCTTACCCTCCATCCTGCCGCATCATCCCCCGATGATGCGCAACGACCCCCTCCGCACTGAACACGTCACCACGCGAGACGGCATCCGCCTCGCCACGGACATCCGCCTGCCCGCCGGCCCCGGCCCCTGGCCCGTGGTGCTCCAGCGCACCCCCTATGGCCGCCACCTCCCCGGCGGGCGCGAGAACACCGCGGCCAACCCCGCCATCGCCACGCCCGACGAATTCGCCGCTCCCTTCCTCGAAGCCGGCTACGCCACCGTCGTGCAGGATACCCGCGGCCGCTTCGGCAGCGACGGCGCCTTCGTGAAATACCTGACCGACGGCGAAGACGGCGAAGACACCATGCGCTGGCTTCTCGCCCAGCCCTGGTGCAACGGCCAGGTCGTCACCCTCGGCCTTTCCTACGGCGCCCATACCCAGGCCGCGCTCGGCTGCCTCAACCCGCCCGGCCTCGTCGCCCAGGTGCTGGATTGCGGCGGCTTCCTCGACGCCTGGCATCATGGCGTGCGCCAGAACGGCGCCTTCGAACTGCGCCAGGCCACCTGGGCCTACAAGCAGGCCCTGCTCTCCCCGGAAGCCCAGGCCAACCCAGTGATGAAGGCCGCGCTGGAAGCCGAGAACATCTTCGACTGGTTCACCCTCCTGCGCCGCGGCATCCTCTGGAAACCCGGCCACTCCCCACTGCGCCACCATCCGGACTACGAGGCCTACCTGTTCGACCAGTGGCGCCACGGCGCGCGCGATGCGTTCTGGACCCAGCTCGGCATCTCCACGCAAACGTGGCACGAGACCTACAGTCAGGCCGCCGTGGTCCACCTCTCCGCCTGGTTCGACCCCTACACACTGGGCGCCATCGGCAACTTCCAGGGCCTGCGCGTCCGCGGCCCGCAATACCTCATCCTCGGCCCCTGGACCCACGGCGAACGCAGCCGCCGCTTCTCCGGGGATGTCGATTTCGGCGCGGACGCCCCCATCGATTCCTGGTGCGGCGACTGGCGCCAGTACCGCCTTCGCCTGTTCAACCACGCCACCCAGGGCACCCCGAACCCCGAGCCCCCTGTCCGCCTCTTCGTCATGGGCGGCGGCAGCGGCACACGCACCCCGGAAGGCCGCCTCGACCATGGCGGCCACTGGATCACCGCGCAGGACTGGCCGCTCCCCGGCACAAGCTTCACCCCCTGGCACCTGCACGCCAACGGCACCCTGGCCAAAGCCCCACCGCCCGCCGACGCCACCCCGCTCAGCTATGATTTCGACCCCAGCAACCCCGTCCCCACCATCGGCGGCAACCACTCCTCGCTGGATCCCGTCGCCCATCCCGGCAGCTGGAACCAGGTGGAGTCCGCAGATTTCTTCGGCTGCACGCCCCCCTACCTCCCCCTCGCCAGCCGGCCCGACATTCTGGTCTTCCAGACCGAGCCGCTCGCCGAACCGCTCACCATCGCCGGCCCCATCGAGCTGGACCTCCACGTATCCACCGACGGGCCGGACACCGACTTCACCGCCAAGCTGATCGACGTCCATCCCGCCAGCGCAGACTACCCCGGTGGCTACGCCATGCTCCTGGCCGACAGCATCGTCCGCCTGCGCTACGCCGAAGACCCCGCCACCCCGCGCCTGCGCCAGCCCGGCGAGATCGTGCACCTGAAAGTGACCATCTTCGCCACCGCCAACCTCTTCCTGCCGGGCCACCGCATCCGGCTGGACATCTCCTCGTCCAACTTCCCCCGCTTCGACGTGAACCCCAACACCGGCGAACCCGAGGGCGCCGCCACCCGCCGCCGCATCGCCCGCAACACGGTGTTCGTGGATGCCGGCCGCTCAAGCCGCGTTGTGCTGCCCGTCATCAGCAAGTAAGCAAGCACGTTCTTTTTTGAAAAAAAGAACCAAAAAACTTTTATTCGTTTGCGGCTCGCCCTGAAGCGGGCCCAAACGAATGAAGTCTTTTTTGCTTCTTTTTTCTTCAGAAAAAAGAAGGTTCTTGCTTCCCTAGATCAGCTTCAACCGTCGCAGCACCACCAGCATCACGACGACGGATAGCACGATCAGCCCCATCGCCGCGGCAAAGCCGTGGCTGTGTTCGTCCACGAACGGCAGCCGGGCCACGTTCATGCCGAAGATGCCTGAGATCAGCGTGGGCGGCATCAGCAGCGCGGTGATCACCGACAGCAGCGCCAGCCGCTGGTTGGTCTGCGCCGTCTGGCGCGAGGCAATTTCGTCCTGCAGCGCATGCGCCCGGTTCTGCAGCGCGCCGATATCCCCGGCCAGGCTGTCCAGCCGTTCGCCCACATAGGCGCATTCCTCCAGCGCATCGGGCGTGAACCAGGCCGGCGGATTCGCCCCCAGCTCGCGCAGCAGCCCCCCCAGCGGCGGCACCAGCCGCGCCATCCGTGTCGCATCGCGCCGCACCAGCCCCAGCGCCTCGAACTCCTGTTCGTCGCGGTCCAGCAGGGCATCCTCCACGAAATCCAGCCGGTCCCCCATGCGCCGCACCAGCAGCGCCATGGAATCGGCCAGCCCATCGATCACCGCGTCGAACAGGTTCAGAACCCCGGGAAAGCGCCGCCCCGCCAGCAGCGCCTCGTGCAGCGCGCTCAGCGTGCGCACCTGCCGCCGACGTGCGGTCACCAGCCGGCGCGGCTGCATTGCGAAGCGCCAGGTCGTCATCTTGCGCGGATCGGGCTCGGCGCCATGAATGAAGTCGGGCGCCATCCCGGCGATCACCTCCGGTTCGGCGGAAAGCTGGATCATGTCCGCCGGCTCCTCCAGCAGTTCCAGCGCGTCCGGCGGCAAGCCCGGCAAGGACTGCAGTACTGCGGTGCTGCGCGTATCGGCCAGGTCGAAATGCAGCCAGACCCACCCCTCGTCCGGCGGCGGCGCCATCGCCGCGGCATGGTCCAGCCGGGTCGCCCGCCCTTCGGCGTCGAACCGATAGGCCCAGATCAGGCAGGGCACCTCCGCCACGGCCAAGCCGGACGCCGCAATTCCATCCTGGGTCGTCAAGGTCATCATCATCACCGCAAACGAAACGATACCACAGCAGGCCAGCATCCTGCCCGCGGCAGATCATTGAAACCAGTCGCGCGGGCCAGGGCCCACCGGTCTGCACCAAGGGAGGGGTTTGAAACACAACAGGCGCAGCACATTAGCGCATGCCACCACCGCCGGTGTGACAGGCCGATGAAGCCTGTCCGCCGCCGCGACCCTCCTGTAGTCTCCAGCCATGAGCACCGCCAGCCCCACCCAGATCGCCGCCACTCTCTGCGCCCGCGTCGGGCTGAACGACGCGGCAACCCTCGGCGTGACCGGTATGGAGCCCGCGCTCCCATCCTCCTTCCGCGTTGATGCCGCCGCCGCCGCCAGCATCGGCGCCGCGGGCCTCGCCGCCGAGGCAATCTGGCGCCACCGCACCGGCGCAGGGCAGGGCGTCTCCATCGATATCCGCCACGCCGCCGCCGAGTTCCGCAGCGAGCGCTATCTGCGCGTCGCCGGCCAGGAACCGAAGGAGATCTGGGACCCGATCGCCGGCGCCTATCCCACCGCCGATGGCTGGGTGCGCCTGCACACCAACTTCCCGCATCACCGCGATGGCATCCTCAAGCTGCTCGGCTGCGCCAACACGAAGGAGGATGTCGCCGCCGCCCTGCGCCGCCGCAAGGCCGAGGCGTTCGAGACCGAAGCCTGGAAGGCCGGCATGTGCGTCAGCGCCTATCGCAGCTTCGCCCAGTGGGATGCCCACCCCCATGCCCAGGCCCTGTCCGGCATCCCGCCGGTGCGGCTGGAACGCCTGCGCGATGCCGCGCCCATCCCCTTCGCCCCGAACCCCAGCCGCCCGCTGGAGGGCGTGCGCGTGCTCGATCTCACCCGCGTCATCGCCGGCCCCGTTGCCGGCCGCACCCTGGCCGCCCATGGCGCGGAGGTGCTCTACGTTGCCAGCCCGAACGTGCCCAACCTGCCCGCCCTGGTCGCCGACACCGGCCGCGGCAAGCGCGCCTGCGCGATTGACCTGGAAACGGAGCAGGGCAGGGCGCAGCTGCGCGCTTTGGTGGAGCAGGCCGATATCTTCCTGCAATCCTACCGCCCCGGCGCGCTCGCCCGCCACGGCTTCGGCCCGGCGCAGGTGGCGGCCATGCGCCCGGGCATCGTGGTGGCCACGCTATCCGCCTATGGCGACACCGGCCCCTGGGCCGGCAAGCGCGGCTTCGATTCCCTGGTGCAGACCTCCACCGGCTTCAACCATGCGGAAGCCGAGGCCGCCGGCGCCAGCAGCCCGAAGGTGCTGCCCTGCCAGGTGCTCGATCACGCCAGCGGCTACCTCCTCGCCCTCGGCGCCATGGCCGCCCGCCTGCGCCAGGCCCGCGAGGGCGGCAGCTGGAAAGTCAGCGTGGCACTGGCCACCACCGGCCATTGGCTGTGCAGCCTCGGCCGCATCGATGGCCTCGCCGTGCCGGACCAGGACCTCGCCGCCGTGCAGGACCTGCTGGAACCCAGCAGCTTCGGCCCCACACCCAGCACGGCAATCAGCCACGCCGCCCAACTCTCGGCCACCCCCGCCCGCTGGTCGCGCGGCGCATCGGTTCTGGGCGAGGATCCCGCCGCCTGGTAGCGCGGCTCAGATCCTCCCCGGGAACCGGGTCGCCAGTGCGGTCTGGAACCGCGCGGCGATCTTGGCGAAGCCTGCCCGGTTCGGATGCAGCTCGTTTGCCCAATCGGTTGACGGCACCAGCGTCTTCTGGGTCTGGACGACGACCAGGTTCGCACCGGGCGCCCTCGCCAGTTGCCCCAGCATTGCGTTGAACCGCGTCAGGATCGCCTCGACGATCACGGCACCCCTGGCCACCTGGGCTTGGCTGTCGTCGACCATCCACCCGCGTGCCCGCAGCGACGGCGCCAGCCATGGCCCGACGATGGCACAAACCCCGATGTTCGTCGGCCAGGCGAAGTCGTAGCCATGGGTAAAGATCGGCACGCCAGGGGCAAGCTCGTCGCGCAGGCTCATCAGGTCGCGATACGCCGCCCGCACAACGCCCAGCACCGCCTCCAACGCGTCGTCGTTCACCGCTTGCGCCGGATTGGCAGCTGGGGACGAGGCCTGCTTCAGCCACAGCGTGAAGGTGTCGCCCACCACGTCGTTGCCGCCGCCGGAGAACAGGATGGCGTCGAACGGCCGTGTCGGTTGCGTCAGCACCTGCCGAAGCTTGGCTCGCTGCTTCAGCCCCAGCATCTGTGTTGTCGCATCGCCCCAATGCGCCAGCGACAGGATAAGCGGCGGATTCTGGGGTAGGGCATTGAGATGGGCGAGCACATCGGTGCGCGGCATGTTGCCTTCGGGTACCGGGTAGTCGAACCAGGAATCCCCCTCTGCCAGCAGGTGCAACCGGTTTGCCCCGGCAATCGCCAGCGCAGCCTCGTGGAGGTTGATGCGCAGGTCGATATCGTCTGCGATGGTCTTGCGGTAGGTTTCGTAGTCTTCGAACTCGGCCATGGTCGTTCCGGTATTGGTTTTAAAAACGATAATGCAATGGAGTCCCGTTGTGAAGCCCAAACATCAATGGTGCCCCATTGGCCGGGCTGCGGGAGGCCACCGGAGCCTGCTCTGCGCCCCTCCATCCGCCGGTCTCACGCCACCCCCACGCCCGGTAACCCCAGCCCCTCGCCCCGCGCGCGTGACATGCGGCCCCCCCTGCGCTAGGTGAACCGCCCCGCTTCCACACCTTGCCCGGGCTGGAAAATGACCTCCTCGAACGATATCCGCGCCACCTTCCTGGATTACTTCGCCCGCCACGGCCACACCGTGGTCGAGAGCAGCCCCCTGGTGCCGCGCAACGATCCCACCCTGATGTTCGCCAACTCGGGGATGGTCCAGTTCAAGAACGTCTTCACCGGCCAGGAACAGCGCGCCTATACCCGCGCCACCACCGCGCAGAAATGCGTCCGCGCCGGCGGCAAGCACAACGACCTCGACAATGTCGGCTACACCGCCCGCCACCACACCTTCTTCGAGATGCTGGGCAATTTCTCCTTCGGCGACTACTTCAAGGACCAGGCCATCTACCACGCCTGGACCCTGCTGACGAAGGACTTCGCCCTCCCCAAGGACAAGCTGCTCGTCACCGTCTATTCCGAGGACGACGACGCCGCCGCGCTGTGGAAGAAGATCGCCGGCCTGCCGGAAGACCGCATCATCCGCATCGGCGACAACAAGGGCGGCCGCTACAAGAGCGACAACTTCTGGATGATGGCCGACACCGGCCCTTGCGGCCCCTGCTCGGAGATCTTCTACGACCACGGCCCCCACATTGCCGGCGGCCCTCCGGGCAGCCCGGACGAAGACGGCGACCGCTTCATCGAGATCTGGAACAACGTGTTCATGCAGTTCGACATGAAGGAAGACGGCTCGGTCACGCCGCTGCCCGCGCCCTGCGTGGACACCGGCATGGGCCTGGAGCGCCTGGCTGCCATCCTGCAGCATGTGCACAGCAACTACGAG
>JAIXTK010000427.1 GCA_027483995.1 Acetobacteraceae bacterium | reverse complement strand
ATCGTCGCCGTCAACGCCGTCGGCACCGCCACCATCGGCGACGGCCCGCATTTCTGGGCCGCTCCCTTCGAGCAGAACGCGGAATTCGGCGGCCTCGGCCTGCCCACCAGCTTCGATCTCCGCCCCCGCCTCAAGGGCCTGCCCCCACCCGCCACCGCCACCACCATCGGCCTCATCGCAACCGACGCCACGCTCACCAAGGCCGAATGCAAGCGCCTGGCGATCATGGCCAATGACGGCCTGGCCCGCGCCATCTTCCCCGCCCATGCCCCCGGCGACGGCGACACCGTCTTCGCCGCCGCCACCGGCACCAAACCCCTCGCCGACCCGATGGACCTCACCCTGATCGGCCACCTCGCCACCCAGGTCTTCGCCCGCGCCATCGCACGTGGCGTCTATGAGGCGACCGCCCTGCCGTATCCGCCGGGCGTGCCTTCCTGGAAGGACAGATTCAAGTAAAGCGGTTCTTTTTTGAAAAAAAGAACCAAAAAACTTTTATTCGCTTGATGCGGAAGCGCCCGTTCCTCCCCTGGGAGAAACGGGCGCAAATTAACAAAAGTCTTTTTGCTTCTTTTTCTTCAGAAAAAGAAGACTCTTCCTTACCCCCGCTTCACATTCCAGAACAACGCGTATCCATCCAGGATCCCCGTCAGTTCCTTCTTGTAGGCCATGGGCGCGAACATCTGCCCCAGTGGCAGATAGGGCACCACCTTGAACGCCTCGGCCTGGATCTCGCGGGCGATCTTCTTCTGCGCCTCCACGTCAGGCGCGGCCAGCCAGTCGTTGCGCATTTCCTCCATCTTCGGGCTGTCCGGCCAACCCGGCCCACCGGCCCGCCCGAGCGTGCGCAGGGAGGCATTCACCGCCGGGTCCCACTGGTCCACGCCGGACCAGTAGGAGTGGTACACGTTCCACCCCCCCTGCTCCGCCGCATCCACCTTCGAAAGCCGCTGCACCAGCGTGCCCCAGTCCATGTACTGCACGTCCACGTTGAACCCGCTGCGCTGCAGCGTATCCGCGCCCACCTCGGCGATGGATTTCAGCGTCGGCACGTCGGAGGCGACCAGCACCGCCACCTTCTCGCCCTTGTAGCCCGCCGCGGTGATCGCCGCCTTCACCCGCGCCGGGTCACGCTTGCTCGTCAGCGCCTCCATCCCGGCATCATTGGCCATCGGCGAGGTCGGGCAGAAGAACCCCATGCCGGACCGCCGCAGCGCGGGATCGGTCCCCACCACCGCCTGCATGAAATCATCCTGGTCGATCGCCCCAAACAGCGCCTGGCGGATCGCCGGGTTGTTGAACGGCGCCGTCAGGTGATTGAGGCGCATGAACCCCATGTACCCGGTCTTGTCGTGCACCGTCAGCGCAAGCCGCGGATTGCCCTTGATCAGCGGGAACAGGTCGGCCGTCGGCAGCTCCCACCAGTCGATCTCGCCGGCCTGCAGCGCCGCGGCCGCCGTGCCCTGGTCCGGGATGATGTGCCATTCTACCCGATCGAAATGCACGTTCTTCGGCCCGGCCGTGTAGCTGGCCACGCCGCCTTGCCGCGGCACATAGGCCTCGTTGCGCGCATACACCACGCGTGCGCCGGCAATCCGCTCACTGGCGACGAACTTGAACGGGCCAGACCCCACCACCTCCGTGATCGGCCGCGCCGGATCGCCGCTCGCCAGCCGCTCCGGCATGATCGCGCACACGCTGGAACCCACCTTGCCCAGCGCGGCCGACAGCAGCGGGAAGGGTCGCTTCAGCCGGATCACGATCGTCTTGTCGTCGGGCGCCGTCATCTCGTCCGTCACCGCGGCCACGGAACGCCCGAAATTGTCCCGCCGCCCCCAGCGCGTGATGGAGGCGATCACATCCTTGCCCGTCACCTTCTCGCCGTCATGGAACTTCAGCCCATCGCGCAGCGTCAGCTTCCAGGTCTTGCCGTCATTCTCGACAACATGCCCCTCCAGCATCTGCGGCGAGACCTGCGCGTTGCTGTCCGTCCCCCACAGCGTGTCATAGGCCATCATCGCGTGGTTGCGGGTGATATAGGCCGTGGTCCACGAGGGATCGACGATCGTCAGATCCGCATGCGGCACGAACTTCAGCACGCGGCTGCCCTGGGCAGCGGCAATCCGGGGGGCGGCCATGGCAGCAGCGCCAGCAAGCACGGCGCGACGGGAAAGGCGCATCGGTCTGTTCTCCGGCTGGGGAACCGAAGGCTAGGTGCGCCGCACCATGGCGGTCAACGCCCGCTTTGGTCTTCCACCACGCCCAGCACCGGCAAGGTCTGGAATTCCAGCATGTAGCCGTTCGGGTCCTTCGCCATGAACCCCTTCACCTGATACGCCTCGCTGAACCGCACCGGCCCCTCCGGCGTCACCCCGTTGGCCACCAGATGCGCATGCCATGCCTCCGGATCCGGCGTCACGAAGCTCACGATCACGCCCTTCGGCTCCACATGGCGCCCCGGCCGCACCTGGCACACGCCGAGGTAACAGGCCGGCCCCTTCTGGAAGATCTTGCACCCACCCCCGTTCTCGCCCGTCTGCTCCGCCATCAGCTCCAGCCCCACCACCTCGGCATAGAACTTTGCCGTGGAAGCCAGGTCGGGCGTGTAGATCCAGGTGATCGAACGAAGCACGGGCGGATGCGGCATCTGGCTCTCCTGCATGGGCACGCGCTACCCTGCGGCGCAAAACAAGCGCGCGCAACGGAGGAAACCATGCCCACCCGCCGCACCCTGCTGGCCGGCCTCGGCGCCACCCTCGCCACGCCCCACCTCGCCCGCGCCGCGGGGGATACCCTGGTCTTCTCCCCGGTCACCGACCTCACCGGGCTCGACCCGTTCTTCACAGCGACAGACATGACCACCCACCATGTCGGCCTCGTCTACGAAACCCTCTACGCGATGGACGAAACCCTCACCCCCCGCCCCCATCTGGTCGAGGGCGCCACCATCGAGGATGACGGCCGCCGCTGGCGCCTCACCCTGCGCGACGGCATCCGCTTCCACGATGGCGAACCGCTGCGCGCCCAGGATGCCGTCGCCTCCATCCGCTCCTGGATCCGCACCAGCGACGCCTTCGGCCGCAAGATCGGCGCCGTCACCGATGCGCTGGAAGCCATCTCGGACCGCGTCCTCGAATTCCGCCTGAAGAAGCCCTTCCCCCTCCTCGCCCACGGCCTGGCCAAGCCCGCCAGCGTCATTCCCTGCATCATGCCGGCCCGCATCGCCGAGATTGCCGGCACCGGCAAACCCATCGACGTCATCGGCACCGGCCCCTACCGCTACCTCCCCGCCGAACGCCTCGCCGGCGCCCGCCTCGCCTACACCCGCTACGACCAGTACCGCTCCCGCAGCGAAACCCCCAGCTACATGGCCGGCGCCCGCACCGCCCATTTCGGCCGCGTCGAATGGCACATCATCCCCGATGCCTCCACCGCCGCCGCCAGCCTGCAGAAGGGCGAGATCGACTGGATGCACGATCCGCCGAACGACCTCGCCCCCCTCCTGCGCCGGGACCGCAACATCCGCGTCCAGGTCCAGGATTTCATCGGCGGTGAGCTCTATCTCCGCTTCAACGGCCTGCACCCGCCCTTCGACAACCCGGCCATCCGCCGCGCCGTCCTCGCCGGCATCGACCAGCCCAGCTTCATGCAGGCCGCCTTCGGCGAAGACCGCACCCCCGACGGCACCCGCCTCTGGCGCACCCCGGTCGGCGTCTGGAGCCTCGGCAAGCCGATGAGCACGGATGCCGGCACCGAAGCCATGGCCGGCGACCTCGCCAAAGCCCGCCGCCTCCTCTCCGAAGCCGGCTACCGCGGCGAAAAGGTCGTCATCCTCCACGCCGGAGACTACCCGATGATCTCCGCCGTCGGCCTCGTCGGCGCCGACCTGCTGCGCCGCATGGGCTTCAATGTGGACGTGATCACCCTCGAATACGCCGCCGCCAACCAGCGCCGCAACAGCCGCAACCCGCCCGCCCAGGGCGGCTGGAACGTCATCTTCGGCCCCTTCAACGGCTACAACCGCTACGACCCCGCCGCCCATGTGGGCATCAACCCCGCCTTCTCCGGCTGGATCCCGCTCGACGACATCCAAGCCCTGCGCGAACGCTGGTTCGACGAACCCGACCTCGCCAAGCGCCAGGCCATCGCCCGCGAGATCCAGATGCTCGTCTGGCGCGACGTCCCCTACATCCCGCTCGGCAGCTACGCCCCCCTCACCGCCTTCCGCAGCGAGCTGTCCGGCGTCCTCAAGGGCGGCGCGACGTTCTTCAACGTCAAGCGAGGGTAGGAAGAAAGTAAGCAAGCAAAGGGGTCACAGAGAACACAGAGGGCCACAGAGAGCACAGAGAAAGAAGGAAGAACCTATGAGCATACCCGATCCGCCATGCTCACATCCCACCCAGCCACCTTCCTTCTCTGTGCCCCTCTGTGGCCCTCTGTGTTCTCTGTGACCCCTTCGCTTTCTTTATTCCCGCCCGGCCTAGAAATCCAAATTCGCATAGTGCTCCGGCGGCGTCATCCCCGGCACCCGGTCCCCCAGCAGCGCCCGGAAGCTGGGCCGCGACTTCATCCGCGCATACCATTCCCGCGCCGCCGGGCTGCGCTGCCAATCCACATCGCCGGTGAAATCCAGCACCGACAGATGCGCCGCCGCACAGAAATCCGCGAGCGAAATGGTCGCTCCCGCCAGATACTTCCGGTGCTCCGCCAGCCAGCCCAGGTAATCCAAATGCGGCTTGATGTTGGCATACCCCGCCCGCAGCCGCGCCGCGTCCGGCTGCCCCTCGTTGGACATCCGCTTGAGGTATTTCTCCCCCGTCAGGTTGCGCGTCACCTCGGCATCGAACTTCTCGTCGAACCAGGCCAGCAGCCGCCGCACCTCCACCCGCTCCGCCAGCGTCGTGCCCATCAGCGGGGTATCCGGGTAGGCCTCCTCCAGATACTCGCAGATCACGCCGGAATGCGGGATCGCCAGCCCGTTATCCTCCAGCAGCGTCGGCACCGTCCCCGCCGGGTTCAGCCCCAGGTATTCGTCCCGCGGCTCCCACACCTTCTCCAGCCGCAACTCGAAGGGCAGCTTCTTCTCGGCCAGCACAAGCCGAACCTTGCGGCACGAGGCAGACAGGGGCAGGTGGTACAGATAGCGCATCCCCGGGTTATCGCACCCCGCCCGGAGCCATGCCAAGGCACCGCATCGGGGTGGCCCCCACCCCGCCACCCCAGCTACACTTCCCGAAAGCGGTGCCGCCAGAGCGCCACGCCCCGGGAGAGACCATCATGAAGCGCCGCCACCTTCTGGCCGCCGCCGCAGCCGCCACCATCGCGCCCGCCACCGCCCGCGCCCAGGCCCCGCGCCCGGCCATCGGCGGCCAGGCCCGCACCCTCGTCTTCGTCCCCACCACCAACCCGCCCAGCTACGACCCGGTCTGGACCACCGCCCAGGCCACCAGAAACGTCGCGCTGATGATCTACGAAACCCTCTACGCGCGAGACATGGCCCTCAACCCCCACCCCCAGATGGTCGAAGGCCACCTGGTCGAGGACGGCGGCAAGCGCTGGACCATGAAGCTGCGCGAAGGCCTGCGCTTCCACGATGGCGAACCCGTCCGCGCCCGCGATTGCGTCGCCTCCATCCAGCGCTGGATGGTGCGCGACCCCATCGGCGCCACCATCAAGGCCCGGCTCGATGCGCTGGAAGCCGCCGACGACCGCACCCTGGTCTGGCGCCTCAACAAGCCCTTCCCCTTCCTGCCCAACGCCCTCGCCAAAACCCAGCCCACCTGCGTCATCATGCCGGAGCGCTTCGCAACCGACCCCTACAAGCAGGCCGCGGAGGCCATCGGCAGCGGCCCCTTCCGCTGGATCGCCGACGAGTTCGTCAGCGGCAGCCGCGCCGTCTTCGCCCGCAACGAGCGCTACGTGCCGCGCAACGAGCCGGTGGAATACGGAAGCGGCGGCTACCAGGCCCATTTCGACCGGGTGGAATGGCGCGTCATCCCCGATGCCGCCACCGCCGCCGCCGCCCTGGCCACCGGCGAGGTGGACTGGATCGAGGTCCCCCTGCCCGACCTGCTGCCCATGCTCCGCCGCGCCCCCGGCGTCACCGTCGGCCGGCTTGATACCCACGGCATCTTCCCGGTCATGCGCCCCAACTGCCTCGTCGGCCCCACCGCCAACGCCGCCGTCCGCCGCGCCATGCTCCTCTCGCTCAACCAGGAGGATGCGATGGCCGCCGTCATGGGCGAAGACCGCGAAGGCTTCCGCGCCCCGGTCGGCTTCTTCATCCCCGGCACCGAAAGCGCCACCGAGGCCGGCATGGAGCAGCTGCGCCAACCGCCGCCAGACAGCGCCATCCGCGCCATGCTCAAGGAAGGCGGCTACAACGGCGAACGCATCGCCTTCATGCACCCCACCGACCCGCCGGCCTACGATGCCATGAGCCAGGTCGCCATCGCCGCCTACAAGCGCGTCGGCCTCAATATCGACGTGCAGACGACAGACTGGAGCACGGTCACCCAGCGCCGCAACAGCAAGGAGCCGCTGGAAAAGGGCGGCTGGTCGGTCTTCCCCTCCGGCTTCCCGGCGGTGGATTTCGGCAACCCGGTCCTCGCCACCGGCCTGCGCACCAACGGCGCCGGCGCCTGGATCGGCTGGCCCGACAACCCCCGCATCGAAGCCCTGCGCGACCAGTGGATCGACAGCACGGACGCCGCCGAACAGAAGCGCCTCTCGGCCGAGATCCAGCGCGAATGCTTCGCCCACGTGCCCTACATGCCGCTCGGCCAGTACATCCCCGCCAGCGCCTGGCGCAGCAACCTCCAGGGCCTCCT
>JAIXTK010000274.1 GCA_027483995.1 Acetobacteraceae bacterium | reverse complement strand
TCACCACCCAGGCCTGGTCCGCGCTGTTCGCCCGCAACATGTTCATCCGCCCGGCCGAGGCGGAACTGGCCGGATTCGATCCGGACTACGTGATCCTGCACGCGCCGCAATTCCTGGCCGACCCGGCGGTGGACGGCGTGCGCACCTCCACCGCCATCGCGCTGTCCTTCGAGCAGCGCCAGATCGTGATCTGCGGGACCGAGTATGCCGGCGAGATCAAGAAATCGATCTTCACCGTGATGAACTGGCTGCTGCCGGCCAAGGGCGTGCTGCCGATGCATTGCAGCGCCAATGTCGGCGGCGAAGGCGATGTGGCGCTGTTCTTCGGCCTCTCCGGCACCGGCAAGACCACGCTCTCCTCCGACCCGTCCCGCCCGCTGATCGGCGACGACGAGCATGGCTGGTCGCCCGATGGCGTGTTCAACTTCGAGGGCGGCTGCTACGCCAAGGTGATCAACCTCAGCGAACAGGCGGAGCCGGAGATCTGGGCCGCCAGCCACCGCTTCGGCACCGTGCTGGAAAACGTGGTGGCCGACCGCCACGGCAAGCTCGACCTCGCCGATGAGAGCCTCACCGAGAACACCCGCTCCTGCTACCCGGTGGACTACATCCCCAACTGCGTGCCCGCGGGGCGCGGCGGCATTCCCAAGAACGTGGTGATGCTGGCCGCCGACGCCTTCGGCGTGCTGCCGCCGATCGCCCGCCTTACCCCGGCGCAGGCGATGTACCACTTCCTCTCCGGCTACACCGCCGTGGTGGCGGGCACGGAAAAGGGTGTCACGGAACCCACCGCCACTTTCAGCGCCTGCTTCGGCTCGCCCTTCCTGCCCCGCCGGCCGGAAGTCTATGGCCGCATGCTGGCCGACCTGATCGCCGAGCATGGCGCCGAATGCTGGCTGGTGAACACCGGCTGGTCCGGCGGCGCCTATGGCACCGGCAGCCGCATGCCGATCCGCCACACCCGCGCCCTGCTGCGCGCGGCACTGGATGGCACGCTGACCAATGCGAAATACCACCGCGACCCGTTCTTCGGGCTGCTGATCCCCGACCAGGTGCCGGGCGTGCCCAGCGAGGTGCTGGACCCGCGCCAGGCCTGGTCGGACAAGGCCGCCTATGACCGCACGGCGCGGGAGTTGCTGGCGCGGTTCGAGAAGAACTTCGACAGCTTCGCCTCCCATGTGGGAGACGAAGTGAAGGCCGTGGCATTGAAGGCGGTTGCCTGAGCAAGAGTCTTCTTTTTCTGAAGAAAAAGAAGCAAAAAGACTTTTCATAATTGATGCGGGACGATCCGTTTTTCCCGCATCAATTCACAATAGTTTTTTGGTTCTTTTTTCCAAAAAAGAACCGCTTTCTTCCTACAATGGCAGCGGGCTGACACGGATCATCTCGCCGTGCCGTGTCTCCCCCGGCAGGCAGAGTGCGGCGATCCCCGGTGCCACGTCTTCCGGCGTGGGCATCACGCTGCGGTCCTCGCCGGGCCAGGCGGTGGTGCGGATGGCGGTATTCACCGGGCCGGGATCGACCAGGTTCACCCGCAGGCTGGATGTGCGCGTCTCCTCCGCCCAGGCCTGCACCAAATGGTGGTGGGCCGCCTTGGTGGCGCCGTAGATGCCGAAATAGGCGGTGGGCTTCATCACGATGCGGCTGCTGATGAACACCGCCCGGCCCGCGGGGGCGGCCAGCAGCAGCGGCGCGCAGGAGCGGATCAGCCGCAACGCGGCATTCACGTTCACCGCCATCGCGTCGTTCCAGTCGCGCATGTCGATATGCGGCGCGGGCGTCACCCGGCCCATGACGGCGGCGTTGGAGACCAGGATATCCAGCCGCTTGAAGCGCTCGAACACGCTCGGGCCGATCGCGTCGAGCTGGTCGCCCTCCCGCATGTCCAGCGGCAGCAGCGTGGCGGTGCCGCCGACCGCGCGCACCGCATCGTCGGTGGCTTCCAGCCCCCCTTGGGTGCGGGCCACCAGCACAACATGCGCGCCCAGCTTCGCCAATTCCACCGCGGTGGCCGCGCCGATTCCGCGGCTTGCCCCCGTGACCAGCGCCACGCGCCCCTGCAGTTCCGACATCTCGCCACTCCGATCGTGCACGGGCAAACTAGCCTGCATCGCGCGCCGGTGGAATCGCCCGGCCGCAGGAGAACGCCGTGTATCAAGACCCCGCCACCGCGCCAAAGAAACTGGGCGCCGAACCCTTCATCCACGCCACCGTCGGCACGTTCTGCTCGATCGCGGCCCCTACCCGCATCAACCCCGGCAACCACCCGCTGGAGCGCGTGGCGCTGAACCACTTCACCTACCGCTCCTCCGCCTATGGGCTGGGCGAGGACGACACCGATTTCTTCCAGTGGCGCCGCGACCACCAGGTGACGCTGGGCGACGGGGCGGCGATCGGCGCGGGCGCGGTGGTGAGCAAGGACGTGCCGCCCTTCGCCATCGTGGTGGGCGTGCCCGGGCGCGTACTGCGCTACCGCTTCACGCCCGAGATCATCGCCGCCCTGGAGCGCATCGCCTGGTGGAACTGGCCCCATGAGCGGCTGCGCGAAGGGCTGCGGTATTTCCGCAGCATGAGCGCCGAGGCGTTCTGCCTGAAGTACGACCCGGCGTGAGCGGCACTGCATCGCAGCCGGTGGCGCTGCGCGGATTCGGCTGGCTCGGCATCACCGCCTTCGCCTGGGGCCTCAACTGGCCGGTGATGAAGGCGCTGATGGCGGACTGGCCGCCCTATACGGTGCGCATCTTCGCCGCCCTGGCCGCGGTGGCGATGCTGCTGCTGATCGCCACGATCCAGCGCGACCGGCTGCTGCCCCGGCGGGGCCAGTGGGGCAGGCTGTTCCTGTTCGGCACGCTGAACGTGGGCGGCTGGAGCGTGGTGGCGCCGCTGTCGCTGTTCTGGCTCGATGCGGCAGAGGCGGCGATCATCGCCTATACCATGCCGGTCTGGGCCACCGTGCTCGCCTGGCCGGTGCTGGGCGAGCGGCCCACCCTGGCCCGGCTGGGTGGGCTGGTACTCGGCCTCTCCGGCGTGACGCTGCTGATGGCCGGCACCGTCTCCGACAGCGGGCTGGCCGCGCTGTGGGCCAAGCTGCCCGGCGTGGCGGCGATCCTGGGCACCGCACTGATGTTCGCCACCGGGGCCGTGCTCACCAAGCGCTACCCGGTGCAGATGCCGCCGGTGCCGATGGTGGCCTGGCAGATCATCTTCGGCACGCTGCCGGTGTGGGTGATCGCGTTCTCCTTCGAAACGCTCGACCTCTCGCGCGTAACACCCACCGGATGGTTCTGCCTGTTCTACCTGGGCCTGATCGCCCAATGCGTGGCCTACCTCGCCTGGTTCCGGGCGCTGCGATCCCTGCCGGCCGGGCTGGCCGCGATCGGCAACCTGATGGTGCCGGTGATCGGCGTGCTCTCCTCCGGCCTGCTGCTCGGCGAACCCCTGGGCTGGCGGCACGCGGTGGCACTGGCGATGACGCTGGGTGGGGTGCTCATGGCGGCCAAGGGGTAGAATGGCCAGGGCTCTGCCCTGGACCCACATGACTATTGCCCAATGGGATAGGGGGGTGGCGCTACGGACATGGTCCGTAGCGCCACCCCCCTATCCCATTGGGCAACAAACGAAAGGGGTCTGGGGCCTAAGGCCCCAGCGGGGTCGAGGGGCAGAGCCCCTCGCCTTGCTTCCTTCAGGCGGCCGTGCGGATCGCGTCCCACACCTTCTCGGCCGTGGCCGGCATGTCGATGTGGGTGATGCCGAGCGGGGAGAGGGCGTCGATGATGGCGTTGATGACGGCGGGCGGGGAGCCGACGGCGCCGGCTTCACCGGCGCCCTTCACGCCCAGCGGGTTGGTGCCGCAGGGCACTTCCACCAGTTCCACTTCGATATCCGGCAGGTCGTCGGCGCGGGGCAGGCAGTAATCCATGAAGCTGCCGGAGAGCAGCTGGCCGCTGGCGGGGTCAAAGGCGGTCTTTTCCAGGACGGCCTGACCGAAGCCCTGGGCGACGCCGCCATGGACCTGGCCGCGGACGATCATGGGGTTCACGACCTTGCCGACGTCATCGGTGACGGAGTAGCGCGCCACGGTGACCACGCCGGTTTCGGGGTCGATTTCCACCTCGGCGATGTGGCAGCCATTGGGGAAGGTGTGGTGGTCGATGTTGGCGATCTCGGCAGCGTCGAGCGTTGTCACGTCAGCCCCCTTTGCGGCCTTTTCGCGCTGGACGGTGGCGAGCGTCAGGATGTCCATGCCGCGATCGGTGCCGACGACGGAGAAGCGGCCCTGTTCGAACTGGATGTCCGGCATGGCGGCTTCGAGGGCTTCGGAGGCGGCGCGGCGGCCCTTTTCGATGACCGTGGTGGCGGTCTTCAGGATCGCCTGGCCTTCGGAGTAGAGCGAGCGGGCGCCGCCGGTGCCGCCGCCGACGGGGATGGTATCCGTGTCGCCCTGCCGGATGCGGATTTTCTCGCCGGGGATGCCGAGCTGGTCGACGGTGAGCTGGACGTAGGCGGTCTCATGCCCCTGGCCGGTCGATTGCGTGCCGACATAGACATCCACGAAGCCGTCATCGGCGAAGCGGATCTCGGC
>JAIXTK010000231.1 GCA_027483995.1 Acetobacteraceae bacterium | reverse complement strand
TTTGAAAAAAAGAACCAAAAAACTTTTACTCACTTGCGCGGGTGTCTCCACGGAACCCCGGCATCAAGTCAGAAAAGTCTTTTTGCTTCTTTTTCTTCAGAAAAAGAAGGCACTTCCTTCCCATGACCGCCCGCCACCGCGCCCAGGCCTTCTGCACCCGCTTCGGTCTGGCCACGCCCATCCTCATGGCCCCCATGGCTGGCGCCTGCCCGCCCGCCCTGGCCGCCGCCGTTGCCAACGGGGGTGGCATGGGCGCGATGGGCGCGCTGACCTCCGACCCCGCCGCCATCGCCAGCTGGGCCGCCACCTTCCGCGCCCAGTCCAACGGCGCCTTCCAGCTCAACCTCTGGATCCCCGATCCCCCACCCACCCGCGACCCCGCCGCCGAAGCCCGGGTCCGCGCGCTTCTCTCCCGCTTCGGCCCCGAGCCCCTGCCCGAAGCCGGCGACACCCCCCTGCAGGATTTCGGCGCCCAGCTCGCCGCCATCCTTGCCGCCCGCCCGCACGCCGTCTCCTCCATCATGGGCCTCTACCCGCCGGACGCGGTGGCGGAGATGAAGCGCCTGGGCATTGCCTGGTTCGCCTGCGCCACCACCCTGGCCGAAGCCCGCGCCGCCGAGGCCGCGGGGGCAGATGCCATCGTCGCCCAGGGCGTCGAAGCCGGCGGCCACCGCGGCAGCTTCACGCCAGCGGCGGCGGAAGCCCAACTCGTCGGCCTCATGGCCCTCCTGCCTCGCCTCGCGGACCACCTCTCCGTCCCCATCATCGCCACCGGCGGCATCGCCGATGCCCGCACCATCGCCGCCGCCCTCACCCTGGGCGCCAGCGCCGTGCAGATCGGCACCGCCCTGCTGCGCACGCCCGAAGCCGCCACCCACCCGGCCTGGACCGCGGCGCTGGAGAACCTGGAACCCGAAGCCACCATGCCGACCCGCTGGTTCAGCGGTCGCCTCGGCCGCGCCGTGGCCACCAGCTACGTCCGCGAAACCTCGGGCCACCCCGCCGCCCCCTACCCGGTGCAGCGCGGCCTCACCACCCCCATGCGAGACGCCGCCGCGAGGGCCAACAACGCCCAGGCCATGCAACTCTGGGCCGGCCAATCCGCCGCCCTCGCCCGCCCCGAACCCGCCGCCGACCTCGTCCGTGGCTGGTGGGCCGAAGCCCAAACCCTCCTCCCCTAAAGGCCCGCCATGCTCGAACTTCGTCCCTGCTGCGAATGCTGCGGCACCGACCTCCCGCCTGAAAGCCTGGCCGCGCGCATCTGCTCCTTCGAGTGCACCTTCTGCGCCACCTGCACTGAAACCACCCTGCGCGGCCACTGCCCCAACTGTGGCGGCGAACTCCTGCGCCGCCCCATCCGCCCGGCCGAGAAGTTGTCAAAGTTCCCCGCCAGCACCGTCCGCAAGGTCAAATCGCTCGGCTGTACGCCGAACTAACCACTCCAAGCTGAAACATCCGTAATGCTGTCGCATTTGATGCCCTCACCTGCTTGAATGCAGCGCCGGGCAGGTCATCTTTGATAGCCTAGTACTGCTGTCCTTTTTGTATGGAGACCTCGCGCATGGAATGGCTGTTCCTGGAGTGGATCGGCAAACCGATCTGGATGTGGACGGCCTTTCTCGGAATCGTCACAGCCCTCCTCGCCTTCGACCTTGGCGTGCTCAACAAGACAGACAAGGAACTCGGCATCGCCGAAAGCCTGCGCCTGTCGGCCTTCTACATCGGTATCGCCATTCTCTATGGCGGCGGCATCTGGTGGGCGTACGAAGCCGGGCAGATCACCACCTCGGATGGCACCCATGCCGGCCTCACCTACTTCACCGGCTTCTTCATCGAGAAGGCGCTGTCGATCGACAACGTCTTCGTCATCAGCCTGATCTTCACCTTCTTCGCCATCCCGCGCGCCTACCAGTACCGCGCCCTGGTCTGGGGCATCGTGGCCGTCATCGTCCTGCGCGGCATCATGATCGCCGTCGGCGCGGCGCTGGTGCAGGAATACGAATGGGTGCTCTACATCTTCGGCGCCTTCCTGATCGCCACCGGCATCAAGATGCTGGTGGTGCCGGAAAGCGACCCGGACGTGTCCAAGAACCCGGTGGTCAAGTTCATGCGCGCCCGCATGCGCGTCACGGATCAGCTGCACGCCCAGAAGTTCTTCGTCCGCCAGCCGGATCCCACCACCGGCAAGATGGTCATCTGGGCGACCCCGCTGTTCCTCGCCCTGGTCATCATCAACGCCGCCGACCTCATCTTCGCGGTCGACAGCGTGCCGGCGATCTTCGCCATCACCACCGATACGTTCATCGTCTACACCGCGAACATCATGGCCATCCTCGGCCTGCGCGCCCTCTACTTTGCGCTCGCGGCGATGGTGCACCGCTTCCACTACCTGAAGTATGCCCTCGCCCTGGTCCTGGTCTTCATTGGCGGCAAGATCTTCTGGAACCAGATCTTCGGCAAGGTGAACCCGGCCATCTCGCTCGGCGTCACCCTGGCCATGATCGCCGGCGGCATCTTCTACTCGCTGTGGAAAACCCGCCAGCAGGCCAACCACACGGCCTGACACACCAGCCATCAGGGAAGGCGCAGCGTGCCTTCCCTGATGCCGTCCTCCGGCAGGAACGCGAACACGAACACATACGGGTCCGAAGCCTCGAAGCTGGCCGGCGACACCGAGGCCACCTGCATCGTCGCGGCATCGAACTCCTCGATCCCCCGCCAGGCGCCATCAAGCTCAAAAAACCCGCGATATCCCAACCCCGCCAGGAACGCCGGCACCGCCACTGTGCTGCCCGCCCGGTGCCGCTCCTCGATCTCCACCGTCAGTACCGGCCGGCAGCGCCGCAACGTCGCCTCCGCCCCGCGCAGCACCTCTTCCTCCGCCCCTTCCGCATCCAGCTTCATAGCTGTCACATCGGAAAGCCCGAGTGAGTCCAGCGCGATCACCTCCACCTCCCAGCGCTCGATCCGCTCCACCCTGGGATCGGCCGCCGCGATCGCCGCATAATCCTTCGCCACCGAAGCCCATTGCTCCCGCAGGATCCCGCCGATCACCGGCGCCTCCAGCGAAAGCCGGCCCGGCCCCACCCCCAGCGCCTGCGGCCGCAGCTCCACGGCAAGCCCGGCCACCGCCGCCCGCAGCCGCGCAAACGCCGGCGGCAGCGGCTCAAACGCCACCACTTTCGCGCCCGGCAACCCAGCCAGCGGCACCGTGAGCGCGCCATCATGCGCGCCCACGTCCACGATCACCCCGGGCCGGTGCAGCGCCCGCAGAAACGCCAGCTCGTCCATCAGCCCTTCAACGCTTCTTCAAACATCAACAGCGCCCGCTCGGCGAACACCCACATGTTCTCCGCCCGGTCATCCAGCCCCGTGTCGATCTGCAGCGAAAGCGGCATCGCGCCGGCCACCGCGAAGCACGCCCGCCCCGATGGGTGCCCATACCGGTTCCCGCCCGGCCCCGCCGCGCCGGTCTCCGCCAGGGCCCAGGTGGCGCCGAACTTCTCCTTCATGGCGCCCGCCATCAGCGCCGCCATCTGCACCGAGTTCGGCGGCACGCCCGCCAACTCCCGGTCGCTCAGCTCCAGCAGCAGATTGCGCGACAGCCGCGTGTACACCACCACGCCCCCCAAATAGTAAGCCGAGGCTCCGGGCACCGCGAGCAACGCGGCCGAGATCAGCCCGCCCGCCGAACTCTCCGCCACCGCCACCTTGTCGCCGCGCTGCTTCAACAGCGCACCTACTCGTTCGGCCACCGGCATCAAGCGTTCCATGTCATCCTCCCTCAAGTCAGCAAGCACGTTCTTTTTTGAAAAAAAGAACCAAAAAACTTTTACAACGGGCGCAAACTCATGAAGTCTTTTTTGCTTCTTTTTTCTTCAGAAAGAAGAAGACGCTTCCTTCCTAAGGCTCCGGCGGGGCAGGGGCCTCCCCCTCGCCTTCCGCCGCATCCAGAACCCTCGCATGCGCCGCCAGCCGCGCCAACGCCCCCTGCAGCGCCGCCAATTCCATCGCATCCAGCCCGGCCGCCAGATCCCCCGCCAGCGTGCGCGCCCGCGCCACGATCGCCCGGTGCACCGCCTCCCCTTGCCCGGTCAGCCGCAGCAGCCGCGCCCGCCCATCCGCCGGGTCCGGCGCCTGCTCCAGCAACCCCGCCGCCAGCAGCCCCGCCGCCGCCCGGCTCACCTTCACCTTGTCCATCTCGGTCCGCTCGCCCACCACGCTCGCCGTGATCGCCCCGAACCGCCCCACCACCGCCATCACCCGCCATTCCGCGATGGAAAGCCCGAACTCGCGCGAATACCGCCGCGCGAACAGCCGCGAAATCCGGTTCGCCGCCACCGAAAGCTGGTACGGCAGGAACGCCTCCAGCAGGAACGGCCCCTCCTCCACC
>JAIXTK010000384.1 GCA_027483995.1 Acetobacteraceae bacterium | reverse complement strand
GTGAGGGTCACGTCGCCCCAGGCCAGCTCCAGCCGGCGCAGCGTGACCGCGCCGCCGCCGTCGCGCCAGGCCTCGGCGCGGGTGGCCAGGTCTGCGATGGGCGGGACCGGGCCGGAGATCGCCAGATCCCAGGCGAGCGTGGCGATCCCGGGGCCGAGCGGCCAGGGCAGGAGCGGCGGCAGCTCGATGCCGCGCGCGGTGGTGATGAGGGAGCCGGCGGTCTCGCCCTGCTGGGCGGCGGGGCGCGACTCCAGCGCCGTGTCGAGCCGGGCGATGGCCAGCCGCCCGGAGGGCAGCTCCGCCACCAGGCCCGCCACCGCCCGCGTGGCGGCGCGCACCGGCACGCCGGGCTCCAGCGGCATCTCGGCCCGCATCAGCTCCGCACGCACGGGAATCGGCGGGGCGCTGCCGAGCTGCAGGGACTGGGCGCCTTCGACCATCAGCACCAGGGTGCGCGGGCGGGCGAATTCCAGCGACACGGCAATGCGCGCCGCCTGCCAGCGGACGCTTTGCGCCGCGGCGCCGGGAGAGACGGCGATGAGGTCGGGTACCGTCACCGTGGCGGCGAAGGGCCAGCCGGCGCGGTGCAGCGGGCCGGCGGTGGCGTGCCAGCCCGGGGTGGGGGCTGCGAGGTTGGCGGCGACCTGTTGCTCGATCTCGCCGGTGACCCACCACCAGATCGCGCCATGCCCCGCGATCGCGGCAAACCCCAACGCAGCGGTGGCGGTGGCGATACGGCGCAGCAGGCGCCGAGGGTTCGCCGGGGCGATGCCGGCGGCGCTCATCCCCATGTCGCCGGGATGGCCTGAATTCGGCCGGGGGGTATGATTTTCATCAATGAATCCAGCATGTCATGTCGCCTTCCTGGATTCGTCCGTGAAGCCAGCGGGCGCGGCGCCCACAGAGTTGTCCACAGGGATGGGAGCGGCGTAGAGCGCGGCGAGGCGGTCCATCAGCACCGCGCGCGGCAGGTTGGCCGGCAGCGGCGGCTGGATCGCCACGCGGATGGTGCCCGGGTGCCGGCGCCAGGCGCGGCGGCCCCAGCAGCTGCCGGAATCCGTCACCACCGGGATCACCGGCAGGCGGGTGCGCGAGGCCAGGGCGGCGATGCCCGGCTGCAGCGGCAACACGGCGCCAGGGGCGGCGCGGGTGCCTTCGGGGAAGATCACGATCTGTCGGCCCGCCGCCACCGCGCGGTCGGCGTCGCGCAGCAGGGAGCGGATGGCGGCAGCGCCGGCGTCGCGGTCCACCACGATCATGTCGAGCTTGCGGACCATGCCGGCGTAGAGCGGGATGCGCATCAACTCCCGCTTCAGCACATAGGCCGGCGTGGGGACGATCAGCAGCCAGACGATGGTGTCGAAGGCCGATTGGTGCTGGGAGGCCACCAGGGCCGGGCCGTGCGCGGGCAGGTGCTCACGCCCCGTGATTTCCACGGTGATGCCGCAGATCGGGCGCAGCCCGCCCAGAACGGTGCGTGCCCAGGTGCGGGTGAGCCGCAAGGTCAGCGAGGCCGGGCCGAGGCGCACGGCGAGGCTGGCCACGGCAAACGCGGCGGTGACGCCGTAGAACCAGAGGTTGAAGACCGTCGAGCGCAGCCAGATCATCCGCTTCCCCTTGTTGCAGCAGGCACGTGGGTCGCCGGGCCGGCCGCCTCCTCCTCTCGCGCCACCCAGGCGGACAGGCCCACCATGGCACCCAGCCACTTCGCGTATTCCGCCGCGAGCAGCCGCAGCGGCACCTGGTCCTGGCCGTCGGGCAGATGCGGCACCAGCGGCGCCGGGTGCAGCACCACGGTGGGCGGCAGGGTGCGGCGCAGTTCCCACAGCGCGCGGCGCATGTGATAGCCCGAGGTGACCACGATCAGCGAGCCCATGCCGTGCGCCGCCACCCAATCGGCGGTTTCGCGGGCGTTGCCGCGGGTCGAGCGGGCGTCGCGGCCCAGCGTGACCTGGCCCGGGGAGACCTGGGCAGAGACGCTGGCGGCCAGGTTGGCGGCGGCGATGATGTCGGCGAGGTCGCCGCGGCCGGTGCCGGAGACGAGCAGGCGGGGGGCCCGGCGTTCAGCCAGCAGGCGCAGCGCCAGCTCAACGCGCCCGGCACCGCCGGTGAGCACGACGATGCCGTCGCTGGCGGGCGGCGGCGGGCGCGCATGGCCGGCCTCCGCGGCGAACCAGGCGAAGCCCGCGCCAAGCGCCATGGCAAGGAAAGCCGCCGCAAGCAGCGTGCGGCGGACCCGGCGGGGGTTCAGGGGAGCCGGCGCAGCCATGCGCGCACGGCGAGTTGGGCCGCGACATAGCCGATCAGCGCGGCGCTGACGGGCACCGCCGGCAAGGACCAGAGCAGGGTGGGTGGCAGGCGGGCGAGGCTGGCGGCCAGTTCCGCGAAGCCGGGCAGCGCCGCCTCGATCGGCAGGGTGCTGACGAAGGGCGCGGCCAGGGCGGCGAGCACGGCGACGACGGGCACTGCGAGTGCGAGGCCCACGATGCCGCCCAGCCCGGCGGCACGGCTGGCGCGGCGGGCGAAGCGGTCGGCCACGTAGAAATCGGTGGCGCCGAGGCCGTGCAGGATCTCCACCACTTCCCGCCTTGAGGCCAGCGCGGCGCGGGTAGCGACCATGATGATGCCGGCGGCCACCGCCGCCACCAGCCCGAGGGCTGCCAGCGCGCACAGGCGCAGACTGCGCGCCAGCAGGCCGAGGCGGCGCACCCATGGACCGTGGCTTTCGGTGAGCGTGCCAGGGGCGGCGGCCTCCAGCCGGGCGGCGAGTGCCGGGATATCCAGCCCATCGGCGGTGACGGTGACGGCGACGACGGCGGGCAGCGGCAGGGCGAGTTGCTCTGCGTTGGTGCCGAGCCAGGGGCGCAGCAGGTCGGACAGTTCGGCCTCGGCCAAGGGACGCACGCCAGAGATGCCGGGCGTGCCGCGCAGCAGGGTGAGGACGCGATCGCGCCGGGTTTCGCCCTGGGCCACGGGCGGGGTGGGGGCGGCGGCGGGGCGCGGGATCTGCACCGTGAGGGTGGCGCCGGCGCCCTGCTGCCAGTGGCGGCCCAGTTCGGCGGCACCCTGGGCGCCGGCCAGGGCGAGGGCGGCGAGGAAGGCCATGCCGTCCACGATCAGCGGCAGCACGCGCCATCCGGGGGCATGGCGCAGGCCCAGCCCATCCAGCCGGGTTGTGGCCAGGCGGGCGGCCACGGCGCGGGTGGCGCGCCTAGCCATCGTGCACCAGCCGCCCGCGGGCCAGTTCCAGCGCCGGGCCGGGGTGGCGGTCCACCAGCTGCATGTTGTGGGTGGCGACGATCACGGTGGTACCCAGGCGGTTCATCTCCTGCAGCAATACCATCAGCCGCTCGGCCTGCACGTCGTCCAGATTGCCGGTGGGTTCGTCCGCCAGCAGCAGCAGGGGGCGGACGATCACGGCGCGGGCGATGGCCACGCGCTGCTGTTCGCCGCCCGAGAGCAGGGCGGGCCGCATCTCCGCCACCTTGGTCAGCCCGACCCAGCGCAGCATCTCGGTCACATCCGCGCGCAACTGGCCCTCGGCGCGGCCGGCCAGGCGCAGCGGCAGGGCGACATTGTCGAACACCGTGAGGTGGGAGACGAGGCGGAAATCCTGGAACACCATGCCGATGCGCCGACGCAGGGGCGGCAGGTCCTTGCGGCGGGCCTCACCGACATCCACGCCCATCAGCTGCAGCCGGCCGCGTGTGGGGCGGGCCTGCACATGCAGCAGGCGCAGCAGCGAGGACTTGCCGGCGCCGGACGGGCCGAGCAGCCAGCGCCAGCCGCCGCCGGGCACGTTGAAGGACAGGCCTTGCAGCACCTCCGGCGCTTCCGCCTCCGCGCCGCTTTCGCCGTAGCGCAGCCCCACGCCTTCCGCCCTGATCATGCCGCGGCCCTCCGTGGCAGGTTGTGCCACCATTCGGCCTCGTGCCGGAAGCGCCCTGGCACGCGGCGGATGGTTGCATCCGTGCGGGCGAGCCGCCACCATTGGGTATCGCTGGAATGACTGCATGCGGATCCTCTGCCCCTCCTGCCAGGCCGCCTACGAGGTGCCGGACAAGCTGCTGAGCAGCGGTCCGCGGAAGGTGCGCTGCGCGAAATGCGGCGGCGACTGGATGGCCGAGGCGGAGCCCGAGCCGGCGCCCGTCGGCGGGGAGGCGGAGCCGGAGATGCCGCGCGCGGCGCCGCGCGCGCCAGAGAGGCTGCCGCCCGAGGGGCTGCCGCCGGAGGATGACGAGCCGGACCTGCCGCCCCCGCCCCCCGTGGTGCCGCAGATGCAACCGGTCGGCGGTGGGCCGGAGGCGGTGGTGCCGCGGCCGGAGGAGAAGCTGGTGCCGGAGCCGAGCGAACGGCCCTCCCGCAAGCTGGCGGTGGTGGCGGGGCTGGCCTGGCTGGCGAGCGTGGCCGTGCTGGCCGGAGCGGGCTGGGCGGCGGTGGCGTTCCGCGCCGAGGTGATGGCGGCCTGGGCGCCGAGCCGGCGGCTGTTTGCGCTGCTCGGGCTCGGATAGGCCCTACAGCCGCTTCAGATCGACGATGCGGCGCAGGGTGCGGGCGCTGCCGGGCAGCAGGCGCGCGCTGTCGCCAGTGCGGTAGCGGATCAGCGGCATCGCCTCGCGGGTGAGGGTGGTGAGCACGAGTTCGCCAGGGGCGCCTTCTGGCACCGGGCGGCCGGTGGCGGGGTCGACGATTTCCGGCAGGACATGATCTTCCCACAGGGTGGGGCCATCCGGCGCCTCCACGCATTCCTGGGCGATGCCGGGGCCCATCAGTTCGGCCACGCCGTAGTGGCTCAGGGCGTGGAGGGCGAAGGCGGGGTCGAGCGGTTCGGGCGGGGCGCCGGCCAGGATCGCCACCTGCAGCGGGCAGTCATCCGGGTGCAGGCCCGCCGCGCGCCAGGCGGCGAGCAGGGAGTGCATCGCTGCGGGCGTGGCGATGGCCGCTTGCGGTTCCAGCGCCTGGACCAACGGGACGAGATCGGCGGCGGGGAGGCCCGAGGCGGGGATGGCGGGGCTGCCGTGTTTCTCCGCACCCGCGATGGCACCCACGGCCCAGGGCGACAGGCCATCCGGCAAGGCCACCAGCAGGGTGCGCCCCGGCTGCACGCCGGCTGCGCGCAGGGAGCGGGCCATGAGGGCGGCCCAGGTTTCGAGGTCCCTTGCCGTGTGGCCCACCAGGAGCGGGCGGCCGGTGCTGCCGGCGGTGGCGTGCACGCGGACGAGGCGCGCCTGTGGCACGGCGAGCATCCCGAGCGGGGGATGGGCGCGCAGGTCGCGGCGGGTGGTGAAGGGGAAGCGGGTGAGGTCCTCCAGCGACTCC
>JAIXTK010000219.1 GCA_027483995.1 Acetobacteraceae bacterium | reverse complement strand
TGACTGGAGTTCAGACGTGTGCTCTTCCGATCTCCCTGCCGCTCGCCCCGGCCCAGGCCCAATCCGGCACCCTCACCGTCGGCCTCGGCGCCGAAGCCACGGTCATGGACCCCACCCGCTCCTCCGCCGGCGTCGACCAGTATTTCTTCGGCCAGATGTTCGAGCAACTGGTACGCACCGATCCGGATCTGAAGCAGATCAACTGGCTCGCCGAATCCTGGGCCTTGTCGGAGGAAGGCGGCAAGCCCGTCATCACCGTCAAGATCCGCCCCGGCGTCACCTTCCACAACGGCGACCCCGTCACCTCCGCCGATTTCCAATACGGCATGCAGCGCCAGCAGGATCCCAAGCTCTCCCGCTTCTCCCACCTGCTCAACGCCGTCGAAAGCTTCGAGGTCATCGACGACCTCAGCTTCCGCCTGCGCTTCAAGGAAGGCGACGGCTCCTTCATCACCAGCAACCTCCACCTCTGGGCCATGCCCAAGCGCCACATCGAAAAGGTGGGCGAGGAGGAATACCAGCGCGCGCCCGTCGGCACCGGCCCGTGGAAATTCGTCTCCCGCACCGTGAAGGAGGAGCTGCGCCTGGAAGCCTATGAGGGCTACTGGAACAAGCAGAACCGCCCCGCCGTGAAGAACCTCGTCATCAAGATCATCCCCGAGGATCTCACCCGCGTCGCCGCCTACAAAACCGGCGCCATCGACTGGATCGACGCGGTGCCACCGGCCGCCACCGCCGAATTCGCCAAGCTGGAGAACACCAGCACCTTCACCGCCGTCACCGGCAACAACCTGTTCCTCAACTTCAACACCCACCAGCCCAACTCGCCGTTCAACGATGTGCGCGTCCGCCGCGCCGCCGCCCACGCCATCGACATGGATGCGATCATCAAGCGCGTGCTGTTCGACCAGGGCGAGCGCTACGCCGAAATCGGCCGCGGCACGCCGGGCTACGACCCCGACCTGAAGCCCTACCCCTACGACCCCCGCCGCGCCCGCGCCCTGCTGGCGGAGGCCCGCCACCCCCGCGGCTTCGAGATCCCCTGCTACAACCTCACCACCCCGCGCGAGCCCAATATCAAGGAGATGGGCGAGGCCGCCTATGCCTATCTCTCGGCCATCGGCATTCGCTGCCAGATCCGCCAGCTCGAATACGGCGCCTGGATCAATCTCGGCCGCCGCGACGCGCCCCCGGAGATGGACGGCATCGTCAGCTGGATGTGGTCGCACGGCCTGCCCGGCGACCCCGGCACCCCCTGGCTCGGCCATTTGCACAGCTACCAGGCCGGAAAAGGCCTCGGCAGCTACTCCTACACCGACAATGCGGAGATGGACGCCCTGCTGCGCCAGCAGCAAACCACCATGGACCCGGCCAAGCGCGAGGCCCTGCTGAAGCAGATCGCCCGCATCAAGCACGACCAGGTGCTGGGCGGCCTCACCACCTACCGCCCCATGGTCACCATCGCCTGGCGCACCAGCAAGGTCGCCTTCAAGCCCTGGCCCAGCCCCGGCTTCTGGCGCAACTTCCAGGAGATCGGCCTGAAGTAGGGGCCATGCTCCCTCTCATTCTTCGCCGCCTCTGGCAGGGCGCCATCAGCATCCTCGGCGCCAGCGTGATCATCTTCGTGATCTCCCGCCTTTCGGGCGATCCCGTGGTCATGCTGGTCCCGCCGGATGCACCGCCCTCGCTCATCGCCGAAATCCGCACCCAGTACGGCCTCGACCAGCCCCTGGTCTGGCAATACCTGCTCTTCCTCGGCCACGCGCTGTCCGGCGATTTCGGCAACTCCTACCGCTGGCAGATGCCGGCCCTGAAGCTGATCCTGGACCGCCTGCCCGCCACCATCCAGCTCGCCGCCTGCGGCCTGTTGTTCAGCGTGGCACTCGCCGTGCCCATCGGCGTGCTGTCGGCCGTGCACCGCGGCGGCTGGATCGACCGCATCGGCCGTATCTTCGCCATGCTCGGCCAGGCCATGCCCGCCTTCTGGGTCGGCCTCCTGCTCATCCTCGTCTTCGCCGTCCAGCTCAACTGGCTCCCCGCCTTCGGCCACGGCACGCCCGCCCACGTGGTGCTGCCCGCCATCGCGCTCGGCTGGTACCCCGTCGCCGCGCAAACCCGCATCGTGCGCTCGGCGATGCTCGATGTGCTGGACAGCGACCACATCCGCCTCTCCCGCGCGCTCGGCACGCCCGAACGCCTGATCGTCTGGAAATACGCCCTGCGCAACGCCGCCGTGCCGCTGCTCACCATGCTCGGCGTCTATTTCGCCGCCATGCTCGGCGGCGCCTTCGTGGTGGAGACGATCTTCGCCTGGCCCGGCGTCGGCCGCACCGTGGTGGAAGCCGTCTTCAGCCGCGATTTCCCCGTCGTCCAGGCCGGCGTGCTCTTCACCTCGATCCTGTTCGTGCTCTCCAACCTGCTGGTCGACCTCTCCTACGGCCTCGTCGACCCCAGGATCCGCGATGTCCGCTAGCACCCTGCCCGCCCGGCG
Organism: Acetobacteraceae bacterium; assembly: GCA_027483995.1. Classification (GTDB taxonomy): domain Bacteria; phylum Pseudomonadota; class Alphaproteobacteria; order Acetobacterales; family Acetobacteraceae; genus CAMDGX01. The sequence continues at coordinate 3,011 of JAIXTK010000219.1, read as the reverse complement.
CATCCCATGGGCCGCCCTGCGCCGCCTCCCCTGGCTCCCCATCCTCGTCCTCGGCGCCGTCGGCATCGCGGCCATCGGCGGCGAGGCGATCTCCCCGCACGACCCCAACGGGCTGGACCTCTCCGCTTCCTTCAAGCCGCCCGCCTGGCAGGAAGGCGGTTCCTGGGAGTATCCGCTGGGCGCCGACAACCTCGGCCGGGACATCCTCAGCCGCATCATGGCCGGCTGCGGCGTCTCGGTGATCGTCGCCTTCTACGCCATCCTGTTCAGCGGCAGCATCGGCGCCCTGGCCGGCATGATCGCCGGCTATTTCGGCGGCCGGGTGGATGCGGTGCTGATGCGCCTGATCGAAATCCAGCAATCCGTCCCCTCGATCGCGCTCGCCCTCATCCTCGCCGCCGCGATGGAGCCCGGGCTCTCCACCGTCGTCATCGTCATCGTGCTCACCTACTGGGCCTGGTACGCCCGCATCATCCGCGGCGAGATCATGGCGCTGAAGGGCCGCGACTACATCGCCTTCGCCCGCACCGCCGGCGTCTCCACCCCGGTGATCTTCCGCCGCCATCTGCTGCCGAACATCTTCAACACCCTCGTGGTGCTCGGCACGCTCCAGGTCGGCCAGGTCATCCTGTTCGAAGCCAGCCTCTCCTTCCTCGGCCTCGGCATCCAGCAGCCCGACATCTCCTGGGGCCTGATGCTGTCCGATGCCCGCCAGTACATCACCAATGCCTGGTGGGGCATCACCATGCCCGGCATCGCCATCATGCTCACCTGCCTCAGCGCCAACATCTTCGGCGACTGGCTGCGCGACCGCCTGGACCCGCAGATGAGGCAGCTGTGATGCCCCGCCTCGCTCGCCCGTGCCTCCCAGGCCAGCTGCGAAGCGGCTTCTGGGGAAGCCAAGAAAGAAAGGGGCCACAGAGACACAGAGACACAGAGGAGCAAGGCAAGGGAGAGCGCCGGGGGGTGTCCGGCCCTGTGCCTTCTCGCCTTGCTGCTATTCTTCTCTGTGTCTCTGTGCCTCTGTGGCCCCTTGCTTCCTTTCTTCCCCGCCGCCCCCCCAGCGCCCAGGGCCACCCCCAATGGTCCTAGAGGTCCACAACCTCCACACCCACCTCCACCTCAAGCGCGGCATCCTCCGCGCGGTGGACGGCATCAGCCTATCGGTCGGTGAAGGCGAAACCCTTGGCCTCGTCGGCGAATCCGGCTCCGGCAAGACGCTGACCGGCCTTTCCCTCCTGCGCCTCCTGCCCAAGGGCTCCGGCCGCATCGCTGAAGGCTCCATCAAGCTGGATGGCCAGGAGCTCACCACCCTCTCCGACACCGCCATGGCACGAGACATCCGCGGCCGCCGCATCGCCATGATCATGCAGGATCCGATGACCTCCCTGAACCCGGTCTTCTCGATCGGCGACCAGGTCTCCAACCCGCTCCGCAACCACAACATCGCCCACGGCGCCACCCTGCGCAGCAAAGTGGTCGACGTCCTCACCCAGGTTCGCATCCCCAGCGCGGAAAAACGCCTCGGCGACTACCCGCACCAGTTCTCCGGCGGCCAACGCCAGCGCATCGTCGCCGCCATGGCCATCGGCTGCACGCCCCGCCTGCTGGTGGCGGACGAACCCACCACCGCGCTCGATGTCACCATCCAGGTCCAGATCATCGCCCTGCTGCGCCAGATCCAGGCGGACACGGGAACCGGCATCATCCTCATCACCCACGACCTCGGCGTCGCCGCCAGCCTCTGCCACCGCATCGCCGTGATGTATGCCGGCCGCATCGTGGAAACCGGCCCGGTGCGCCGCATCTACAAATCCCCCGCGCACCCCTACACAAAGGCCCTGCTCGCCGCGATCCCGCGCCTGGGCGACAAGCGCGCCCGCCTGCAGGCCATCCCCGGCCAGCCCCCCAGCCTGATCGACCCACCCACCGGCTGCCGTTTCGCCCCCCGCTGCCCCGCCCGCATGGACATATGCGCCGAACAACCACCCACGGTGCAACTCGCCGAAGGCCACAGCGCCGCCTGCTGGAACCTCGCCTGATGCTCGCGTTGCGGAACGTCACCAAGCACTACCAAACCCGCCGCGGCACTGTCCGCGCCGTCGAAGGCGTCTCCCTCGAAGTCCGCCCGAAATCCACCCTCGCCCTCGTCGGCGAGTCCGGCTGCGGCAAGACCACCATCGCCAAGATGATCCTCCAGCTCGAACGCCCCACGGCAGGGGCCATCGCCTTCGAGGGCGCCGACACCGCCACCATGAACGCGGCCCAACTCAAGAACTACCGCCGCCAGGTCATGGCCGTCTTCCAGGATCCCTACGCCTCCCTCAACCCCCGCCTGCGCGTCGGCACCATCATCGCCGAGCCCCTCCTCGCCCACGAAAATCCCGGCCGCGCCGCCGTCGAGAAGCGCGTGGCCGAAGTGCTTGATATCGTCGGCCTCCCCGCCACCGCCGCCCGCCTCTACCCGCACGAATTCTCCGGCGGCCAGCGCCAGCGCATCGCCATCGCCCGCGCCCTGGCCCTGCGCCCCCGCCTCATGGTGCTGGACGAACCCGTCTCCGCCCTCGACGTCTCCATCCGGGCTCAGGTGCTGAACCTGCTGGCCGACATCCAGCTGGAATTCGGCCTCACCTACCTCATCATCGCCCACGACCTCGCCCTGGTGGAGCATTTCTCCAACGACGTGGCGGTCATCTATCTCGGCCGCGTCGCCGAAGCCGGCCCCACCGAACAGGTCTTCGCCCAGCCCCGCCACCCCTACACCCAGGCCCTGCTCGCCGCCGTCCCACAGCCGGACCCCGACCACGTGCTGAACGACGCCGCCGCCGCCGGCGAGATCGCCAGCGCGCTGGATCCCCCCAGCGGCTGCCGCTTCCACCCGCGCTGCCCGCTGGCCGTCGACCTCTGCCGAACCACAACCCCGGAACCCCGCGGCACCCCCCACCAAGCCGCCTGCCATCTCGTGGAGGCCTGAACCATGCCCGGCCCGCTGTCCGACATCACCATCCTCG
>JAIXTK010000367.1 GCA_027483995.1 Acetobacteraceae bacterium | reverse complement strand
TATGACTGCGGCTGGGGATGCTCAGTCGCGGCCATATTTTTTGAGGAAATAGCGGGCGGCGGCGATCTCGTAGGGGCGGAGGTTCAGTTCGGGGTCGGTGAGTTTCAGGCGGCGAGGTTTGGCCGGCCTGGGCTTGCGGGGGGTCCGGGGGCGCGGGGGGCGTTTCAGCCACGCCGGCTGGTCGACGCCCAGCGCGTGGCAGAGGGGACGCAGGAGGCGGCCGGCCTGGGGGGCGGCCTGGACGAAATCCTGGATGTCGGAGGTTTGCAGGAGGTCGTGGAGGGCGCCGGCGCTGGGGCCGGCTTCGGGGATGCGGCGGGTGATCCAGCCGCAGCCGCGGGGGAGGCGGGTGGGGGCTTCGACCAGGGGCATGCCGGGGGCGGGGAGTTCGGGGATCTGGGGCGGCGTGGGGCGCTGGGCGGTTTTCGGGCGTTGGGTGGCTTGGCGGGGGGTGGGGAGGGTGCCTTGTTGCCAGCGGTCGTAGAGGCGGGTGAGGCGGTTGCCGAGGCGTTCGAGGCGGAACCAGAGCAGGGTCCAGACGGGGCCGGGGAGGAGGGGGAGGTCGCCGTGGGGGGCGATGATCCAGCGCTGCTCGGGCCCGGCCCAGATCGGGCGTGCGGGCGCGCTGACGACAGGGGCTGCGCGCGCGATGACGCGGCGCAGGCCCTGGATCAGGCCGGTGAGGAGGAGGGATAACTGGATCATGGTTAGATAGATAACTAACATTTGGTGGCGGTGCAAGGGGGGTGGAGATTTTTTTCTGAGTGCGGGGTGGACGTCGCAAGGGCCCCTCCCGCGACGACGCGAGGAGAGAGAAGGAAGAAAGGAAGGAAGGAAGGAAGGAAGGAAGAAAGTGGCCACAGAGACACAGAGGCACGGAGGAGCAAGGCAAGGGAGGAGGAAGAAAGGAAGGTGGCGGAACCGCTTCGCGTTCCGCCCTACGCGGCTGAGGGAGAAGGGTTTCTGCTCCCTTGCCTTGTTTCTCTGTGCCTCTGTGTCTCTGTGGCCGCTTTCTTTGTTTCAGCTTGCTCGGTGTTCGGGGTTTCGCGCGTGAGTCAGCTGGGGTGGCGGGATTGGGTCAGCAGGATGAGGGTGCCGGTGGCCTGCATGGCGATGACGGCGAGGAGGACGGGGCGGTAGCCGCCGGCGGTGTCGTGGATCAGGCCGAGCAGGCCGGGGGTGATGGCGTAGCCGAGCTGGGCGATGGCGCTGTAGAGGCCGACGGTGAGGGCGAAGCTGGCGCGGGTGAAGGCGCGCTGGAGCTGGAGCGGGGGCAGGGTGATGTTGTTGCCCACCGACAGGCCGAACAGGATGCAGCCGGTGTAGAGCGCCCAGGGTGCCGCCGGCAGGGCGGCCATGAGGGCGAGGCCGGCCATCTGCACCGCGGTGCCGGCGGCGCTGGCCCGGCGGCGGTCGATGCGGTCGATGATGGTGCCCAGGGCGACGCGGCCGAGCACGGCGCAGGCGGCGACGAGGCCCATGGCCAGGCCGGCGCCGGCGGCGTGCAGCGTGGGCAGCAGGAAGGTGACCAGGTGGACCATGAGGCCGACCTGGGCCATGACGATCAGCGCGAAGGGCAGGGCGATGGCCCAGAAGCGCAGGCTGCGCAGGGCATCCCCTTGGGTGGCCAGATCCGTGCCCGGGGTGGCTGGCGCCGGTGGCGCCATCTGGGGGATCGGGCGGGCCAGGGCGAGCAGCACCACGGGGATGACGACGGCGAGCATGCCGAGGGCGAGGGTGGTGCCGGCCAGGGCGATGCCGTGGCGGTCTGACAGCCAGACCAGGGCGGGGGCCAGGGTGAAGCCGGCCGCACTGGCGCCGTTCAGCGCCAGCGACATGGCCATGCCGCGTTTGGCATCGAACCAGAGGGCGATGACGGTGGAGAGCGCGGGGACCGAGGTGCAGGCCCAGCCCAGGGCGAGGATCAGGAAACCCAGCACGAGGTGCCACGGAGCGGTGGCATTGGCGGCGATGGTGGCGCCCAGCGAAAGTGCCGCGCAGCCGCCGAGCAGGATGGTGCGCGGGCCGAAGCGCTGGACCCAGAGCGGCGCGCGGGCCAGGGCGACGGCGCCGACGAGGTAGAAGGCGGAGGTGGCGCCGGAGGTGAGCGCATTCGACCAGCCCTGCTCGCGCTGGAAGGCGGCGACGTAGGCGGAGAGGCCGTAGAAGCCGTAGGTCCAGGCGTGGATCGCGACCAGGAAACAGGCGAGGACGACGGGCCAGTGGCGGCGGAGTTCGGAGGGGGGAGTCAAGGAAGGGTCTTCTTTTTTCTGAAGAAAAAAGAAGCAAAAAAGACTTTATTTGTTGGTGGCGGGGTATTGGATCGAGGCGCGAAGGCGGCGCGATGGATTGCTTCGCTGCGCTCGCAATGACAATTCATCGAACATATAAAAGTTTTTTGGTTCTTTTTTTCAAAAAAGAACATGCTTGCTTACTTCAGAACGCGCTCGACGTGGCAGGCCGGGCATTGCGTTGCCAGACGGCTTTGAACTGGGGCAGGGCTTCCACCGCGTGGGCGATGGCGATGAGGTTTGGGGTGTTGGGTTCGAACCAGACGCGGTTGGGGCGCCACTGGGTCATGACGGCGATGTAGAGGTCCATGGCGGTGAGGGTGGTTCCGGTGAACCAGGGGGATTGGGCGGCCTGTTCGACCTGGAGCCAGAGGCGCTTGGCGTAGGCGTTCACCTTGTCGGCGAAGCCCTGTTGGGCGGCTTCGTGCGCGACGAAGCGGGCCGGGAGGTCGGCGTAGGTGAAGGTGGGGTAGATATTGGCGACCATGAAGACGAGCCAGCGCAGGAAACCCGGCCTGGTGGGGTCTCCGGGGGGCGGGACGGGGGAGGGGCCAGGGGCAAGGTCGGCGAGGTGGAGGGTGATGGCGGCGGATTCGGTGAGGATCTCGCCGCTGGGCAGGACCAGGGTTGGGACCTGGGTGATGGGGTTGAGGGGGGCGAGGCGGGTGCGGGCGGCCTCTGAGGTGAAGAGGTCGTCGAGGTCGATGATCTCGTGCGCGATGCCGTAATGGGCGAGTTGGAGCTCGACGATGGCGGAGCCCCAGCCGGGGCGGGCGTAGAGGGTGTGCATCGGCTTTTCTCCCCTGGTGCTTGGGGGGGACTACCCCTCACCCAACCCTCTCCCCCAAGGGGAGAGGGCTTTCTGGCAGGGTAGCTTGGGGGGGCAGGCTGTGCCAGCTTCGCCGTGAAATGGGGAGGGCTGGGCCATGGTGCGGATTGCGGTGCTGGACGACTGGCAGGGGATTGCCGAGGCGGCGGCGGATTGGGGCGCGGTGCGGGCGAAGGGGGCGGAGGTGGTGATCTTTCGGGACCATCTCGGCGGGCCGGAGGCGGTGGTGGCGGCGCTGCAGGGGTTTGATGCCGTGGTGGCGATGCGCGAGCGGACGCGGCTGCAGGCGGATGTGATCACCAAGCTGCCGGGGTTGAAGCTGCTGAGCTTCACGGGGGCGCGCAACGCCGCGGTGGATGTGGATGCCTGCACGGCGCAGGGTGTGGTGGTGTGCAACACCACGACGACGCGCACGAGCCACGGCACGGCGGAGCTGACGCTGGGGCTGATCCTTGCCGCGCAGCGGCGGATTGCGCTGGGCGACGCGGAGATGCGGGCTGGGCGGTTCCAGGGGCATGTGCCGCTGGGCGGCGAGGTGGCCGGCGCCACGCTGGGGCTGGTGGGGTTGGGGAACATTGGCGCGCGGGTGGCGAAGTATGCGCGCGCGATGGACATGGAGGTGATTGCCTGGAGCCAGAACCTGACCGCGGAGCGGGCGGCTTCGGTTGGCGCGGTGCGGGTGGAGAAGGCCGAGCTGTTCGCGCGGGCCGATGTGGTGAGTGTTCACCTGGTGCTGTCGGAACGGACGCGGCACATCGTGGGGGCGGCGGAGATCGGGGCGATGAAGCCGGGGGCGCTGCTGGTGAACACCTCGCGCGGGCCGCATGTGGATACCGATGCGTTGCTGGGCGCGCTGGAGGCCGGGCGGGTGCGGGCGGCGATCGATGTGTATGACCAGGAGCCGCTGCCGGCGGAGCACAAGTTGCGGCGGGCGCCGGGGACGCTGCTGACGCCGCATCTGGGGTATGTGACGGCGGAGAACATGCCGGCGCTGTATGCCAGCACGGTGGAGAACCTGCTGGCGTGGCTGGATGGGGCGCCTATTCGGGTTGTGAACGGGTAGGCGGCTCGGCGCGACAGACAGGGTGGCCGCCGGGGCGTAGGGTCGGGCCCGCGCCGCAGGGGCGCTTGAGGGTGCCATGACCCGCCGGGGCGTGCTGTTGGGTGCGGGGGCCGCCGGATTGGCCGCGGCGGTCGGCGTGGCGTGGTCGATCCGGCGGGGGGTGTCGGCCTGGAGCGAGGCCCAGGCGGTGTTGCGGCGGCCGGTGGCGGCGGGGCTGGTGGGGCGCGCGGCCCGCGAGGAGCTGGTGCGGCTGGCGACGCTGGCGGCCAACAGCCACAACACGCAGCCCTGGCGGTTCGAGATTGGCGAGGATGCGATCGCCGTCCGGCCGGATTTCAGCCGGCGCTGCCCGGTGGTGGATCCGGATGACCATCATCTGTTCGCCAGCCTGGGCGCCGCGGCGGAGAACATCGCGCAGGCGGCGCCGGTGATGGGGCTGGAGGCGACGCTGCGGTTTGAGCCGCAGGGCGATGGGCGGGTGGTGGTGGCGCTGCGCGAGGGGCGGGTGGTGGCGTCCGCCCTGGCGGGGGCCATTTTGCAGCGGCAATGCACGCGCGGGCCGTATGACGGGCGGGCGGTGGCGGAGGATGGGCTGCGGGCGCTGGCGGCGGCCGGGAGCGGCGATGGGGTGGCGGTTCGGCTGATCACGGCGCGGCCGGCGATGGACGCGGTGGCGGCGCTGGTGCTGGCGGGCAATGCCGCGCAGATGGGCGATCCGCGGTTCATGGCCGAGCTGACAGAGTGGATCCGGTTTGACCATGCCACGGCGGTGGCGCGGCGGGATGGGTTGTTCGCGGCGTGCTCGGGCAACCCCGTGGTGCCGGAGCTGGTGGGGCGGGTGATGCTCGGCCAGCTGATGAGTGCGGACGGAGAGAACGAAAAATACCAGCAGCACATCGCGGGTTCGGCAGGGCTGGCGGTGTTCGTGGCGGCGACGGACGACCGGGCCGGATGGGTGGCGGCGGGGCGGGCGTATCAGCGGTTCGCGTTGCAGGCGACGGTGCTGGGGGTGCGGCACGCGTTCGTGAACCAGGCGGTGGAGGTGCCGGTGCAGCGGGCGCGGCTGGTGGCGTTGCTGGGGCTGGGCGGGCGGCCGGATCTGGTGGTGCGGTTCGGGTATGGCGCGGCGTTGCCCATGTCCTTGCGGCGGCCGGTGGGCGACGTGGTGATCGGTGCTTGACCGGGGAGGCCTCGCAGGCCTTTTGTGCGCGAAAGCAACTCCGTTGGGGGACTCCGCCATGCGTGCCTGGGCCGTCGTTGAAAACGAGAAGCCGCTGCAGGAAATCGAGATGCCGACGCCGGAACCCCAGGGCACCGAGGTGCTGCTGGAGACGACGTATTGCGGCGTGTGCCACTCCGACATTCATATCTGGGAGGGGCGCTACGATCTGGGCGGCGGCAAGGTGATGACGCTGACCGATCGCGGGCTGACGCTGCCGGTGGCGATGGGGCATGAGATCGTCGGGCGGGTGGTGAAGCTGGGGCCGGATGCCACGGGCGTGAAGGTGGGGGATATCCGCATCGTGTTCCCGTGGGTGGGATGCGGGACCTGCCAAGCCTGCCTGGATGAAGACGACAACATGTGCCTGCAGGGCAAGGCGCTGGGCGTGTTCCAGAACGGTGGCTATGCCACGCACGTGGTGGCGCCGCATCCGCGGCACCTGGTGGACCCCGGCAAGATTCCGCATGCGATCGCGGCGACCTATGCGTGCTCCGGCATTACCGTGTTCTCGGCGATCAAGAAGGTGATGCCGATGGCGCCGACCGAGCCGATTGTGCTGGTGGGCGCGGGTGGGCTGGGGCTCAACGCGATCGCGGTGCTGAAGGCGCTGAAGCACGAGAACATCGTGGTGGTGGATATCGATGCCACCAAGCGTTCGGTGGCGGCGCAGGCCGGGGCGACGAAGACGGTGGATGGCTCTGGCGAGGGGGTCTCGCAGCGGATCATCGAGGCGTGCGGCAAGCAGCCGCTGGCGGTGATCGACCTGGTGAACGGGACGGCTTCGGCCAAGTTCGCGTTCGACAGCCTGCGCAAGGGCGGCAAGCTGGTGCAGGTGGGGCTGTTCGGCGGCGAGCTGAACGTGCCGCTGCCGCTGATGCCGATCCGCGCGCTGACGATCCAGGGCAGCTATGTGGGCAACCCGAAGGAGCTGCGCGAGCTGGTGCAGCTGGCCAATGACGGCACGCTGCCGGCGCTGCCGGTGGAGACGGTGCCGCAGCATGAGGCGAATGATGCGCTGATGCGGCTGCGGGACGGCCGCGTGATCGGGCGGCTGGTGCTCAAGAGCGAGGTGGCGTGATGGCGAACGATGTGCAGCGTTCCGTTGTTCTGAAGAAGCGCCCCACGGGGGAGCCGGGGCCGGAGCATTTCGAGATCGTCTCGGCGGCGGTGCCGCAGCCGGGGCCGGGCCAAGTGCTGACGCGGACGATCTGGCTTTCGATCGATCCCTATATGCGCGGGCGGTTGCGGGAGGTGCAGACCTATGCCGCGCCGATCATGCCCGGCGAGGTGATGACCGGGGAGACGATCGGGGAAGTGATTGCCTCGGGCGATCCCGGCTTCGCGGTGGGCGACATCGTGGGCGGGTCGCGCGGGTGGCAGAGCCATACCGTCTCGGCCGCCGCGTCGCTTTACAAGATCGCGCGCGGGTCGGCGCCGCTGCAGGCCTATCTGGGCGTCCTGGGGATGCCGGGGACGACGGCGTATTCTGGGATGAAGGATATCGGGCAGCCGAAGGCGGGCGAGACGGTGGTGATTTCCGCCGCTTCCGGTGCCGTGGGCTCCGTGGCCGGGCAGTTGGCCAAGCGGGCCGGGGCGCGGGTGATCGGGGTCGCCGGCGGGCCGGACAAGTGCCTGTGGGTGCAGGAGGCGCTGGGCTTTGATGCCTGCATCGACCATCGCGTGGGCAATCTGGATGACGCGCTGCGCGAGACCTGCCCGAACGGGATCGATGTGTATTTCGAGAATGTGGGTGGGGCGCTGCAGCATGCGGTGTTCGCGCAGCTCAATCCGTTCGCGCGCGTGGTGATGTGCGGGATGGTGGCGCAGTACAACGAGCAGGAGATGCCGGCGGGGCCCAATCTGGGGTCCGTGGTGGGCAAGCGGGTGCGGATCGAGGGGCTGATCGTCTCCGACAAGCCGGAGCGGTTCGCGGAATGGCGCGCGCTGGCGGCGCCCTGGGTGAAGGAGGGCTCGCTGCATTACCGCGAGACGGTGCTGGACGGGCTGGAAAGCGCGCCCGAGGCGCTGGGTGGCATCCTGCGCGGGGATAATTTCGGCAAGATGCTGGTGAAGGTGGGGGCGGACCCGGCGTAAAGAGCCTTCTTTTTCTGTAGAAAAAGAAGCAAAAAGACTTTCATTTGCTGGCGCCGGGTCTGGCCATGCCAGCACGCGTGCCAGCGAATGAAGTTTTTTTGCTTCTTTTTGTTCACAAAAAGAAGAGTCTTCTTTTGATGCCCCCAGCCGATCACGCCCGCCCGACGGTGCCGTTCGCCGTGGCGACGCTCGCGATCATGGTGTTCACCACCATGGACGCGGTGGTGAAGGCCGTGCCTGCGGACCTGCCGACCATCCAGGTGGTGGCGATGCGGTTCGCGCTGGGCATTCCGCTGGTGCTGTTGGCGGTGTGGTGGGGGCGGGCGGGGTGGCCGAGTGCGGCTTCATGGCGGGCGAACGGGCCGCGCGGGCTGCTGACGATCGCCTCGACCTTCCTGTTTTTCACGGCGCTGCGGCGGTTGCCGTTCGCGGAGGCGTTGGCGCTTTCGTATCTCGGACCGCTGCTGGTGGCGACGCTGGCTGCGTTGATCCTGAAGGAGAAGCTGCGGGCGGATGTGCTGGGGGCGGTGCTGCTGGGCCTGGCGGGCGTGGCGGTGATTGCCTGGGGGCCGCTTTCGGAGGCGGAGGGGCTCAGCGGGGATGTGATCGGGATTGCCGCGGCGGTGGGGTCGGCGGTGACCTATGCGCTGAATACGGTGTTGCTGCGGCGGCAGGCGAAGAAGGACAGCGCGACCTCCATCGTGTTGATTTTGCACATTGTGCCGGCGTTGCTGGCGGCGCCGTTCGCGGTGGTGGGGTGGCAGGCGCCCTCGGCGCAGGTGTGGGGGGTGTTCGCGCTGGTGGCGCTGCTGGGGGTCTCCGGCCATTTCCTGCTGACCTGGGCGTTCGGGCGGGCGCGGGCGGGGGTGCTGGCGATCGTGGATTACCTGGCGCTGCCCTATGCGGCGGCGGTGGGGTATCTGTTTTTTGGCGAGGTGCCGGCGCTGGCGGTGTGGCTGGGGGCGGGGCTGATCGTGGTGGCGTGCCTGATCGTGACGCGCCGGTAGATCAGGCAGCCAGGACTTCCAGCGTGTGGAGCGCCATCATGCGTTCCTCATCGGTGTGGATGACGAGGACCGGGGTGGTGCCGTCGGCGGAGATGGTGGGGGCGTTGGCGGCGTTGCGGGCGGGGTCGAGCGTGATGCCGAGGAAGCCGAGGTTCTCGCAGATGGCGGCGCGCAGGGGGGCGGAGTGTTCGCCGATCCCGGCGGTGAAGACCAGGGCGTCGAGCCCGCCGAGGCAGGCGGCCAGGGCGCCGATTTCGCGGCGGACGCGAAAGGCGAAGTGGGAGAGGGCGCGGCTGGCCTGTTCGGTGCCGGCGGCCTCGATCTCGCGGACGTCCTGGCTGATGCCGGACATGCCCTTGAGGCCGCTGCCGCTGTAGAGCAGGCGGGTGACCTCGGCGAGGGGCATGCCCATGGTGCCGAGCAGGTGCAGGATCACGCCCGGGTCGATGCTGCCGGTGCGGGTGCCCATGGGCACGCCATCGAGCGCGGTGAAGCCCATGGTGGTGGCGATGCTGCGGCCGGACTGCAGGGCGCAGAGCGAGGCGCCGTTGCCGAGATGGGCGGCGATGACGCGGCCGGCGGCGAGGTTCGGGTGCTGGGCGGCCAGGGTGCGGGCGATGAATTCGTAGGACAGGCCGTGGAAGCCGTAGCGGCGGATACCTTGCTCGTAGAATTGCGGCGGCAGGGCGAAGGTTTCGGCTTCCCAGGGCTGGGTGCGGTGGAAGGCGGTGTCGAAGCAGGCGATGTGGGGGACATCGGGGAAATGCGCCATCGCGGCATCGATGCCGGCGAGGTTGTGCGGCTGGTGCAGCGGGGCGAGAGGGATGAGGGATTGGAGGTCGGCGAGCAGGGCGGCGTTGATGGGGGCGGGGGCGGCGTGGTGGGGGCCGCCATGGACGACGCGGTGGCCGACGGCGATGACGCGGGCGGCTGCAAGGCTGCGTTCGAGCAGGCCGATGACGGCTGCGACGGCGGCGGCGTGGGTGGCGGGTTCGGGCAGGGGGGCGGTGGCGAGCTTGATGCCGGTGGCGTCGTGCGCGGAGAAGCGGGCGCGGGCGCCGATGCCTTCGACCTGGCCGGCGATGCGTTCCCGCGGGATGGCGGATTCGAGCGTGTAGGCGGCGAATTTGAGCGAGGAGGAGCCGGCGTTGAGGACGAGGAGGGCGGCGCGGGGCGGCATCAGTCTTCCAGCAGCGCCACGTCGAGCAGGCGCTCGATCACTTCGGCTTCCTGGGCGCCGGCGATGGCGTGGCGGCCGCCGAGGACGAAGCAGGGCACGCCGTTGATGCCGAGGCGGTGGGCGCGCAGGTTCTCGGCGTGGATGGCGTCGTGCTCCGCGTCGCTTTCCAGGAAATCGCGGGCCGCGGCCATGTCCAGCCCGACGGAGCCGGCCAGGGCGGTGAGGATGAAGACGTCGCCGATATCAAGGCCTTCCGTGAAATGGGCGGCGAAGAGGGACATGGCCATTTCGTCGGCGCGGCCTTCGCGGGCGGCGTAGCGGACCAGGCGGTGGGCATCGACGGAGGAGGGCGTGCGGCGGATGCGCTCGAAGCGGAAGGTGATGCCTTCCGGCCGGCCGATCTCGGTGATGGAGGCGTAGAGGCGGCGGGCGCGATCCTCGCCGCCGAATTTGCGCACCACGTAGTCGCTGCGGGCCATGCCGAGGCGGGGCATGTCGGGGTTCAGCAGGAAGGGGTGCCAGACGAGGGTGGAGGTGATGTCGGGCCGGCGATGCAGGGTGCGCAGCAGGCGCTGGACGCCGAGATAGCACCAGGGGCAGACGAGGTCGTGCACCACCTCGATGATCAGTCGGGCCTTGGGCGGGACGTGGACGTTCATGGCGGGAAGGCTCGCATCGTGGGTTCAGTATCGGGGCGCAGGGGCGCGCGATGCAAGCGGGGCAGGGATCAGTGAGTGTTGCGATGGGGGTTCGAACGAAGATGGAGACAGAGATGCAAGAATATTATGGTCCTTTATAATTATCGTAAAAAATATGATGATGCAGAATTATCGAGCTTCGATATCTCTATCGTTGGGTATCTCAGAGATATGACGTATCAAAACGAAGGGCCCCGCGTTGCCGCGGGGCCCTTGCAGGCGTGGTCCGGGATGGCTCAGTAGCCGACCGGGTTCGGCTCGGCCAGCGCCCACTTGCCGCCCTTGACGACAGCGATGTAGCTCATGTTCGAGCCCTGGCGGATGTTCGGGCCGAAGGTCATCGGCGGCGAGCCGAAGATGTCCTTGTAGTCCTTGATCTGCTCCATGCCGGCGATGAAGCTGTCCAGCGTGAGGTTGCGGCCGGCCTTCTGGAGGCCTTCCACGAGGGTCATCGCGGCGGTGTAGCCGATCTGGGCGGCGAAGTTGGGATCGCGGCCGAACTTGGCCTTGTAGTTGCGCAGGAAGGCCTGCACGTCGGGGCGCGGGTCGTCCGGGTTGATGAAGATCACCGAGGTCATGCACAGCATGCCTTCCGTGGCGCCGCCGGGCACCTCGGCCACGGCGCTGTCATAGGCGGCGATCTGGTTCATCACGGTCACGTCCCAGCCGATCTTGCGGATGGCGCCCATGATCTGGTTGGTGTCGCGCACGATGGTGCCGAGCAGGATGGCGTCGCAGCCGGCATCCTTCAGCTTGGCGACCGAGGCGGAGAAATCGGCGTCGGTGGGCTTGTGCGCGGTTTCGGCGGTGAGCTTCAGCTTCATCGCGTCGAGCTGGGCGCGCACGCCTTCCATGTTGTCGCGGCCGAAATCGGTGTCTTGGTACATGGCGCAGAGGGATTTCTTGCCCTGCTTCTCCACCAGGTATTTCACCGCGGCGCGCATCTGGTCGTAGTACGAGGAGGCGAGGCCGAACTTGAGGCGGTGGTAGGGGTCGTACATGGACCGCGCCGAGGTGAGCGGGAACATGTTCGGCACGCCCTTGGCCAGCTGGTCGGGCATGACCGCATTGTTCATCGGCGTGCCGCCATTGGCGATCAGCAGGAAGACGTTGTCGCGGTTGATCAGCTTGTTGGCGGCCTGAATGGAGCGCGGCACCTGGTACTGGTTGTCTTCCAGGATGTAGCGGATCTTGCGGCCATGGATGCCGCCCTTGGCGTTGACTTCATCGAACGCCATGCGGATGGCGTTGGAGTTGTTGACGCCCCAGGCGACGGTGACGCCCGAGAGGTCGGTATAGGTGCCGATCACGATTTCCGTGTCGGTGACGCCGCGCACGGCCTGTGCGCTGGCGGTGCCTGGGGCTGTGAACGGCAGGACCGCGGAGAGCGCAAGTGCGCCCGCGGCCGCCAGGATGTGTCGACGCATTCGTCCCTCCTTCAGTCTCGCCGGAATTCTGTGGGGCGTACGCCCCGGCCGCGTGCCCGCCGACGGTTCAGGCGACGCGGCTTGCCTCCTCTGCCGCCATCTCCTCGACGAGCGGCTGAAAACGCTGCAGCACCACGGCGCGGCGCAGCTTCATCATGGGCGTCAGCTCCGGATCGTCGGGCGCGAGCGCGCGGTCGAGCATGCGGAAGCGGGCGACGCGGCGGGTGGCGGGCGCGCGGGCGTTGGCGGCCTCCACGGCCTGGGCGACCAGGGCCAGGGCTTCCGGCGCGCGCAGCAGGGTCTGGAAGCTGGTGAAGGCGATGCCGTTCTGCTGGGCCCAGCCTTCCAGCGCTTCCTGCTCCACCATCAGCAGGGCGGTGAGCTGGCCGCCCTGCTGCAGCACCAGCGCATCGGCGATGTAGGGGCTGAGGGCCAGCTCGTTCTCGATCGCGGCGGGGCTGAGCTGGCTGCCGTCAGGCAGGGTCAGCACATCCCCGGTGCGGCCGGCGAGGGTGAGCAGCCCGGCCTCGAGGCGGCCGAGATCGCCGGTGCGCAGCCAGCCATCGGCGAAGGCGGCGCGGGTGGCTTCCTCATCGCGCCAGTAGCCGGCGCAGACATGGGCGCCGCGGACCATGACCTCCCCGTGCGGGGAGAGGGCGATCTCGCCATGGCCGACGGCGGCGCCGACGCTGCCATGCACCAGGCGGCCCTGCGGCGTGGCGGTGGCCAGCCCGCCGCATTCGGTGAGGCCGTAGACCTCGCGCAGCTCGATGCCCATCACGCGGTACCAGCGCAGCAGCGCGGGCGAGACGGGGGCGCCGCCGACCCAGGCGACGCGCAGGCGATCGAGCCCGATGGCGGCGCGCACGCGCTTCAGCACCAGCGCATCCGCCACGCCCGCCAGGGCGGCGCGTTCCCCGGTGCGGCCGGCGAGCTCGGCATCCACGCCGCGGGCGGCGGTGGCGAAGGCCCAGTCGTAAGCGACGCGCTGCAGGGTGATTGCATTTGAAACCGCGACGGCGACACGGGCGTAGAGTTTCTGCCAGACGCGCGGGATGGCGATCATCACCGTGGGGCGGACCTCGACGAGGTTTTCCGGCACGGTCTCGGCATTCTCGACCAGGTTGCTGACGGTGCGGGCGTGCAGCGCGAGGTACAGGCCGAGAATGCGTTCGGTGACGTGGCAGGGCGGCAGGAAGGCCAGGCGCTCATCCTGCGGGCCGAGGCCGGTCATGGCGGCGGCACCTTCCACCTGGGCCATGATGTTGCGGTGGGTGAGCATGACGCCGCGCGGCGGGCCGGCGGCGCCGGAGGTGTAGGCGAGCACGGCGAGGTCATCCGGCGCGATGGCGGCGATGCCCTGGTCCCACCCGGTGGGGTGGGCGCGATCGGCCTGTTCGCCGCGGGCGGCGAGGGTTTCGAGCGCTTCGCACATCGGGTCTGTGAAGTCGCGCAGGCCCTTCATGTCCATGATGACGATGCGCGTCAGGGCCGGGCAGTCGGCGCGCAGCTGGAGCACCTTGTCCAGCTGTTCCTCGCCTTCCACGAACAGGGTGGTGCAGCCGGAATCCCGCAGCATGGCGGCAACGGCGGGGCCGCCATCGGTGGGGGCGAGGCCGAGGGAGACGGCGCCGGTCGAGAGGATGGCGAGGTCGGCCGCGATCCAGTCCGGCGTGGCTTCCGACAGGATGCCGACGACCTCCCCGGGCTGGACGCCATCGGCGCGCAGGGCGCAGCCGATCGCGCGCAGGCGGGCGGCGAGTTCCGCCCAGGCGATGGGGCGCCAGATGCCGCGTTCCTTGCGGCGCAGGATGGTTTCCGGCCCGTGGGCGGCGATGCGGGCGGCGAGCAGGGCGGGGAGGGTTTGCGTGCTCATTGTCACCGCCACAGCTTCTTCTTTTTCCAGCGCCGCTGGCCGCGCGCGCCTTCCTCCTTGTGGCCGAGGTAGAACTCGCGGATGTCGTCGCGCTGCATCAGGCTCTGGCAGGTGTCTTCCATGACGATGCGGCCGACCTCCAGCACGTAGCCGTAATCGGCGGTCTGCAGCGCGATATGGGCGTTCTGCTCCACCAGCAGGATGGCCACGCCGCGCTCGCGGTTGATGCGCTTCACGATCTCGAAGATCTGCAGCGTGAGCAGCGGGGAGAGGCCGAGCGAGGGCTCGTCGAGCAGCAGCAGCTTGGGCCGGCCCATCAGCGCGCGGCTGATGGCCAGCATCTGCTGCTCGCCGCCGGAGAGCTGGCCGGCGCGCTGGTCGGCGCGTTCCTTGAGGCGCGGGAAGTAGCCGAAGCACATCTCCAGGTCGCGGGCGACCTCGTCCTTGTCCGGGCGGGTGTAGCTGCCCATGCGCAGGTTTTCGGCGACCGTGAGGAAGGGGAAGATCTCGCGGCCTTCCGGCGAGTGGCAGATGCCGCTGCGCATCACGCGATCGGGCGTGAGGCCCATGATGTCGGCGCCCTGGAAGGCGATCTCGCCGCGATCGGGGTCCAGCACGCCGGAGATGGTGCGCAGGATGGTGGTTTTCCCCGCGCCGTTGGCGCCGAGCACGGTGACGATGCGGCCTTCCGGCACTTCGAGCGAGACGCCGCGGATGGCCTGGATCGGGCCGTAATAGGTGTCGATCCCCGATACCTTGAGCAGGGGGGCGAGCTTGGAGGCCGGGGCTTCGGCCTGGGCGGCAGTGGCGCTCATGCGGCGGCCTCCTTCGCCGGTTCCGGTGCGCCGCCGATATAGGCGCGGATCACCTCCGGGTCCGACTGGACTTCCGCCGAGGTGCCCATGGAGAGGATGCGGCCCTGGTTCAGCGCCAGCACGCGGTCGGAGACGGCGGCGACCAGCTTCATGTCGTGCTCCACCATGATGATGGTGATGCCGAGATCCTTCTGGATGTCCTGGATCCAGAAGCCCATCTCCTCCGTCTCCTCCACGTTCAGGCCGGAGGAGGGTTCGTCGAGCAGCAGCAGCTTGGGTTCGGTGCAGAGCGCGCGGCCGAGCTCCACCACCTTGCGCACGCCATAGGGCAGGTTGGCGATGAGCTGGTCGCGGTAGCGCTGCAGGCCGAGGAACTCGAGCACTTCCTCGGCGCGGCGGCGGTGTTCGATCTCGGCGCGGCGCACGGAGGGGAGGAAGGCGAGTTGCGCCAGGATGCCGACATGGGAGTGGCAGTGGCGGCCGATCAGCAGGTTCTGCAGCAGGGTGGCGTGGCTGAACAGCTCGATGTTCTGGAAGGTGCGGGCGATGCCCAGCCCGGCGATGCGGTGCGGCGCGATGCGGGTGATGTCCTGCCCGTCGAAATGCAGGCTGCCGCCGCTGGGGGTGTAGATGCGGCTGATCATGTTGAAGATGGTGGTCTTGCCGGCGCCGTTCGGGCCGATGATGGAGAAGACCTCGCCCTGGCGGACATCGAAGGAGACGCCTTCCACGGCACGGATGCCGCCGAAGCGCATCGAGAGGTCCTGGGCGGAGAAATAGCCGCTCATCGCAACCTCTCGGACTTGGCGTAGGATTTCTGGCGCCGGAAGGCGGCGCGGCGGTGCAGCGGGAAGTTGCGCGCCCAGTATTTCAGCTTCTGCCAGCGGCCATTGATGCCGGCGGGCTCGAACATGATCACCAGCACCAGGATCAGGCCGAACAGGCTGGGCTCCAGCCCCGGCAGGCGGCCGATGCCGAAGGGCAGGTCGTCGCGCATCAGCGCGATCGCCTGGGGCAGCATGGCGACGAAGGCGGCGCCGAACACCGCGCCGTGCAGCGAGCCGAGGCCGCCGATGAACACGATGGTGACGAGCTGGATGGAGAGCAGGATGCCGAAGGCATCGGGTGCCAGGTGGCGCACGTAGTGGCCGAACAGCGCGCCGGCCAGGCCGGTGATGCCCGCCGAGATGGCGAAGGCCACGGTTTTGTAGAAGGCGAGGTGGATGCCCATCGACTGGGCGGAGATCTCGCTGTCGCGGATCGCCACCATGGCGCGGCCAAGCGGGCCGCGCAGGATGTTCATCGCCACCAGCAGCACCACCACCAGCACGAAGAGGGCGAGGTAGTACACGCCCTCCGGCGCCTCGATGCGCATGCCGAGGACGGTGGGGGTGGGGACGGGGAAACCATCGAACCCGCCGGTGAGGGAGTGCCACTTCTCGCCGACCAGGATCACCACCGTGCCGAAGGCCAGCGTGGCGATGGCGAGATAGAGGCCGCTCATGCGCAGGGTGGGGATGCCGATGACCACGCCGGCGAAGGCGGCCATGAGGCCGGCGAGCGGCAGGGAGAGGGCGAAGGGCACGCCCTTGGAGAGCAGGATGGCGTTGCCGTAGGCGCCGATGCCGAGGAAGGCGGCGTGGCCGAGGCTGACCAGGCCGGT
The DNA here is from genome assembly GCA_027483995.1 of Acetobacteraceae bacterium. Taxonomy (GTDB): domain Bacteria; phylum Pseudomonadota; class Alphaproteobacteria; order Acetobacterales; family Acetobacteraceae; genus CAMDGX01. The sequence continues at coordinate 1,409 of JAIXTK010000367.1, read as the reverse complement.
ATAGCCGGTGAGCAGCATGAGGCCGACGCCGGCGATGGCATAGATGAACACGAAGGCGATCTCGCCCACGTAGAACTCGCCGGCGAAATGGGGCAGGGCGACCAGCACCGCGAGCAGCAGCGCGTACCAGCCGATCGTCGCGCGGCTGCGGGAGAGCGTGAGGTCCTGGGTGTAGCTGGTGCGGAGTGTCATCCGGTCCTCACACGCGCTTGCGGATGACTTGGCCGAACAGGCCCTGGGGCCAGACGATCAGCACGCCGAGCAGGACGATGTTCGAGGTGAGCTCCATGGAGCCGGCTGGCAGGTAGTAGCCGGCGAGCTGTTCCACGATGCCGACGATGATGCCGCCCACCAGCGCGCCGGGGATGGAGCCGAAGCCGCCCAGCACCGCGGCGGCGAAGGCCTTGATGCCGATCAGGCCCATGTTCACGTCGATCATCTGCACCGGCACCAGCAGCACGGCGGCCACCGCGGCCACGCCGGCGCTGATCGCCCAGATGAGCGAGAACACGGTGCGCACCGGGATGCCCATGTAGTAGGCCGCGAGCTGGTTCTGCGAGCTTGCCTGCATGGCGATGCCGAGCCGGGTGCGGCTGAAGAACAGGTAGAGCACCAGGCAGAGGATGACGGTGCCGATGATGATCGACACATTGTCCTGCCCCAGCACCACGCCGCCGCCGAAATTGGCGGTTTTGTTGGTGAAGGGGGTGGTGAAGCCGACCGCGTCGTAGCCCCAGACGGCGCCGGCCACGGCGCGGAAGATGAAGGCCAGGCCCAGGGTGAGCATCACCACGGCGAATTGCGGCTGGCCGATCACGCGGCGCAGCACGACGGCATCGAGCGCGTAGCCGAAGGCGGCGGTGGCCGCGATGGCGAGCCCGAAGCCGAGCCAGTAGTTGAGGCCCCATAGGCCGACGAAGGTGTAGGCGAAGAAGGCCCCGAGCATCATGAGCTCGCCCTGGGCGAAGTTCACCATCTCGGTGGCCTTGTAGATCAGCACGAAGCCAAGTGCGACCAGGCCATAGATGCAGCCTGCGGCTGTGCCGTTCACGGCCAGTTGCAGCAGGCGAACGAGATCGTCCATCCCCGCGCGTTTCCCCCTCGGCGTGGACGATGTTCCGTCGCAACGCTCGTTATGGCGTGGACGTTAGGCAGGTGCTTCCGTGGCCGTCAATGACCCTTTCTGCGCGCATACCAATCGGCAATGCGTTGCGTGTACGACATGGATCGGCGTGCGGGGTCAGCGCGCCGGCAGCAGGCGCTCGCCGGTCCAGTGCAGGGGAAGGGTGCAGGGGGTGGCGCCGCGGCATTCCGGGCCGCCGGTGGTGATGGCGAGCGTGGCGGGGCGGGTGGCGCGGTCCAGCTTCCAGCTTTTGGCCTTGTAGCGCTCGGCGATGCCGGACCAGCGG
>JAIXTK010000039.1 GCA_027483995.1 Acetobacteraceae bacterium | reverse complement strand
GAGGCAAGCGAAGGAAGCGTCTTCTTTTTTCTGAAGAAAAAAGAAGCAAAAAAGACTTTATTTTTTGGTTTTGCGATAGTGAAACTGAATGCGTTGGTGCGGCAAGATGGATTGCTTCGCTTCGCTCGCAATGGCGGGGAGGGGCCGGGCGCAAAGTCATAAAAGTTTTTTGGTTCTTTTTTTCAAAAAAGAACTTCTTTCTTGCTGTTCCGCTACTCCGGCAACGGGATGAACTCGCGTTCGTCTGGCACTGGCTGGAAGCGGCCGGATTTCCAGTCGGCCTTGGCGGCTTCGATGCGGTCCTTGCTGGAGCTGACGAAGTTCCACCAGATGTAGCGTGGGCCGTCCATCGGTTCGCCGCCCAGCAGCAGCAGCCGGGTCGGTTTCAGGGCGCGGATGGTGATGGCGTCACCGGGGCGGAAGACCAGCAGGCGCATGGCGCCGTGGGTGATGCCGCCGATCTCCACCTCGCCTGAGAGCACATAGGCGGCGCGCTCGGCGTGGTCGGCGGGGAGTGGGATTGCGGCGCCGGCGTCCAGCGCGGCATCGGCGTAGAACATGTCGCTGAAGCTGCGCACCGGCGAGGCCTGGCCCCACATGCGGCCGATGATGAGGCGCACGGCGGCGCCGCGGTCTCGGACGGCGGGCAGGTCGCCGACGGCGTGGTGGGCGAAGCCGGGGTCGGTTTCCTCATGGGCCTGGGGCAGTGCGATCCAGCTCTGCAGGCCTTCGATGCGGTGGCCGTTGGCGCGCGGGCCCGGCCCGGTGCGTTCGGAATGGGCGATGCCGCGGCCGGCGGTCATCCAGTTCACTTCGCCCGGGCGGATTTCCTGCAGGGAGCCCAGGGAATCCCGGTGCACGAAGCTGCCTTCGGTGAGGTAGGTGAGGGTGGCGAGGCCGATATGCGGGTGGGGGCGCACATCGATCCCGTGGCCCGCCGGCATCAGCGCCGGGCCCATATGGTCCAGGAAGATGAAGGGGCCGACCATGCGGCGCCTGGCGCTGGGCAGGGCGCGGCGGACGGAGAAGCCGCCGAGGTCTTTCGAACTGGGCTCGATCACGAGATCGACCGCGCCGTCGGCTTCGGGGGAGACGGAGGGCAGCCAGCTCATGGGGGGCTCCGGAACCGCTTCGGGTCGGGTAGAGATGGGAGGCGATGCGGCCGTTGCGAGGGTGGCCGGCACTGGCAGGCCACACGGCGCGGCGGGGGCATGGGGTGAAGCAGCGATGGGCCTTGGCGGCGGCGGCGGCCACCGGCGTGCAGGTGGGGGCCGCCATGGTGGCCAGCCGCTACGTGGTGCACGAGGCCGGGCCGGCCACGCTGACCTTCGTGCGCTATGTGGTGGCGGTGCTGCTGATCCTGCCCTGGCTGCTGCGCATGACGCGGCCGCGCTTCGGGGTGCGGGATTTCTGGGCGGTCGCTGGCCTTGGCGTGCTGCAATTCGGTGTGCAGATCGCGCTGCTGAACGTGGGCCTGGCCTTCCTGCCGGCGGTGCGCGCCTCCGTGCTGTTCAACACCTTCCCGCTGCTGACCATGCTGATCGCCGCCGTGCTGGGGCGGGAGGCGCTGACCACCGCCAAGTGCCTGGGCGCCCTGCTTGCCTTCCTTGGCGTGGCCGCCACCTTCGGCGATGCGGTGCTGGCCGGCGTTTCGGCGCGGGAATGGCCCGGGGTGGTTGCCGTGCTGGGCGCCGCCGCCGTGGGTGCGCTGGCCACGGTGCTCACCCGCCCCTATGTGCCGCGCCATGGCACGCTGGCGGTGGGTGGCCTGGCCATGGCGGCCACGGTGGTGGCGATGCTGCCGCTGGCCCTGGCGGAGGGCATGGTGGCGACCCTGCCCACGCTGGATGCCCCGGGCTGGACCGCTTTGGTGTTCATCGGCCTGTCCAGCGGCGTGGGCTACATGCTGTGGCTGACGGCGCTGCGCCATGCCTCGGCCAGCCATGCCACGCTGTTCCTGTCGCTGAGCCCGCCCACCGCCGTGGGGCTGGGCGTGGCCTTGCTGGGCGAGCCGTTCACGGGCTGGCTGGCGCTGGGGCTCGCCCTGGTGGTGGCGGGGCTGGCCGTGGCGGTGCTGGGCCTGCCGCGCCGCGTGTAACGCCTGGCGGGGGGCGCTGGTCTTCCATGGTGCCACCGAAATAGGAGAGCAGCGTGACAAGCCTTGTGGACCAACTCGCGGCGATGCGACTTGCCGCCTTCGGGGACGGGGCCAAGCCTGGCCGCATTCCCCCGGATACCGCCGCGGTGATGCACCGCGTGACCGCCGAGCAGCGCGCCAGCGGATACCGGGCGCGAATGCCCGCCCTGGGCAGCCCCCTGCCCGGCTTCACCCTGCCGGACACGGATGGCGCCCCGGTGGCGTCTGCCGCGTTGCTGGCGCGGGGCCCGCTGGTGGTGAGCTTCTTCCGCGGCGCGTGGTGACCGTACTGCAAGGCAGAGCTGTATGCTTTGAACGCAGTGCTTCCCGCGTTTCGCGAACTGGGTGCCGGGCTGGTGGTGATCTCGCCCCAGCTGCCCGCCGCCCTGGCCGAGATGAAGGCCAAGCTGAAGCTGGACGTCCCGATCCTGCATGATTTCGGCAACGCCTTTGCCGAGCGGCTGGGCATCGGCATGACGGTGCCGGACGACCTCGCCGCGATCTACGCGAAGTTCGGCATCGACCTGCCGGTGGCCAATGGCGACGGGGCCTGGAAGCTGCCGGTGCCGTCGCGCTGGATCGTCGATGGCGCCGGGCTGGTGCGGGACGTGTTCGACGACCCCGACTACACCGTGCGGCCCGAACCCGCCGAGACGGTGGCGACGCTGCGCGCCATCGGCTGACCGCTTGTGCCCCCCTCGGTTTGCGCGGAACATCGGCGCAAATCGAGGGGAAACACGCCATGTCCGACAAGCCCGTGCTGCTGATCGACACGCCCGCGCCCGGCATTCGCCGGCTGACGATGAACCGGGCGGAGAAGCGCAACGCGCTGAACAACCCGCTGCGCGGCGCGATCCTGGATGCGCTGATCGAGGCGGACCGGGACCCGGAGGTGAAGGTTTCCATCCTGCGCGGCGCCGGGCCGAGCTTTTCCGCCGGGTACGACCTTTCGGCCAACAATGCCGTGGACCAGCCCTACTACACCGCCGCCGGCGCGGGGCAGTGGGCGCGGCATGTGGTGGATGGCTGGATGCGGATCTGGGATCTCGCCAAGCCGGTGATCGCGCAGGTGCACGGGCATTGCCTGGCCGGCGGGAGCGAGCTGGCGACGTGCTGCGACCTCGTCTACGTCGCGGAGGATGCCAATATCGGCTACCCCGCCGTGCGCCTGATGTCCCCGCCCGACAACCAGTTCCATCCGTGGCTGATGGGCATGCGCAGCGCGATGGAGATGATGCTGACCGGGGACGGGATCACCGGCATCGAGGCGGCGCAGAAGGGCTTCGCCAACCGCGCCTTTCCGGCCGAGGTGCTGGAGGAGGAGGTGCTGAAGATCGCAGCCCGCGTGGCGCTGATCCCGACGGAGCTGAACCAGATCAACAAGCGCAGCGTGCACCGGGCGATGGAGGCGATGGGGCTGCGGGCGGCGATCCGGGCGGGGACGGAGCTGCAGGCGCTGGCCTTCACCACCAAGGCGAGCCTGGAGTATCGGGCCAACTTCAAGCGCGACGGAACGTCGGTGCGGGAGACGCTGAGCCTGCGGGACAAGGCGTTTGGGGATTATCGGGAGAAGAAGGACTAGCGGGAGAGGCTGGGGACGAAGGAGGGGAACCGCCAAGGCGCCAAGGAGCGCCAAGGTTCGCCAAGGGCTTGATATTCTTGGCGCCTTCCTTGGCGGCACTTGGCGCCTTGGCGGTTTCCTTCCTTCTGTCTTGCGTCCTTTTCTCCGCGCTTAGCGCTTGATCACCAACCCCTGCCCCGTCGGCAACGGGATCACCCTGTACTTCCTCGCCTCGAACCACGGGTCTTCGGCGAGTTTCTGGCCGCGATAGGCCATGGCCCATTCGTAGTCGTCCAGGATCAGCATCCCGCCGGGCACGATGCGGTCGAACAGGGCATCAAGGGCGGCGAGTTCGGCGGCGGGCTGGTTGAGGTCCAGGTGGAGCCAGGCGATGCGGTCCGGCATGCCCTGGGCGAAGCTGTCGGGGATCTCGCCTTGCACGATGCGGACCGTGTTGTAGCCGGCGAACTTGGCGCGCACCGTCTCCACCAGCTCCGGCCCGTGTGCCGGCATGGCGTGGTGGGCCATGCCCTTCTCATGCTCGAACAGGTCGTAGCCCCAGGCGCCGCGCGGGAATTGGGGGCCGCCGAGATAGTCCACCACGGTTTTCAGGCCCACGGCGCGGTAGCAGCCGCATTCCACGAAATCGCCATCCAGCTGCACCGCATGGTAGCCGGTGGAGGCCAGGATGTAGCGGCGCCAGATGGCGGTGCGGTCGGAATCGGTTTCGTTGTTGCCGGCCCAGGCCTGCAGGAAGGCCGCGTCCTCCAGCATGGAGTTGTTGCGGCCCCAGGCCAGGAAGCTGTCCGCCAGGTGCACGCCGCCGGGCACGCGGGCGATGATCTCCTGCGCCAGGCGCACCACCTCTGGCAGGTCTGTCGCCACCCACAGGGCCGGATAGATGTAGTTGATCACCTGGCCGGGAACGGCAGGCGAAAGCGGCGGAAGGGTCATGGCGTCTCGCTGTTTTGGCGATGAAGCCGGCATTCCATCCGTGGAAGGTTAACATCCTGTTGCGTTCGCCCCCACGGCCGGGGCTAGGTTGCGGTTTCGGCGAGGGAGCCCCGCATGGCCCGCATCATTCCAGACCGCATGGCGGCCGAGATCGAGGGCGATTTTGTCGTGTTCCTGATCGGCATGCGCATCAACAAGCCGTGGAAGGTGCATCGGTGGTGGCCGGTGTTCACCGCCATGCCGCGCATGATCCGGGAGCTGGAGCGCGCGGGGCCGGAGGTCGGATTCCTCGGCCATAACGGCCTGGGGCTGGGCGGGATCGTGCAGTACTGGCGCAGCTTCGACCATCTGGAGGCCTATGCGCGCGACCCCGCGCGGCGGCATGCCCCGGCCTGGGCGGCGTTCAACAAGGCCATGCGCGGCAGCCGCGAGGATGTCGGCATCTGGCACGAGACGTATCTGGTGAAGGCCGGCCAGTATGAGGCGGTGTATTCCGGCATGCCGCCGCACGGGCTTGGCCGCGTCAGCCGCCTGGTGCCGGCCACCGGCAACCGGGAGGCGGCGCGGCAGCGGCTTTCGGGCTAGCCGGCGGCCTTCGCCCGTTCGATGGCGGCCACGATCATGGCGCGGGCTTCCGCCGCATCGCCCCAGCCCACCACCTTCACCCACTTGCCGGGCTCCAGGTCCTTGTAGTGCTCGAAGAAGTGCTGGATCTGCTCCAGCGTGATCGCCGGCAGGTGCTGATAGCTGGTGACGTTCAGATAGCGCTTGGTGAGCTTCGGCGAGGGCACGGCGATGATCTTCTCGTCGCCGCCGCCGTCATCCTCCATCTTCAGCACGCCCACGGGCCGCACCGCGATCACCGCGCCGGGAATGATCGGCCG
>JAIXTK010000275.1 GCA_027483995.1 Acetobacteraceae bacterium | reverse complement strand
ACGGCGAGGGTGACAACGAACACCCGGTTGGATTCAACCAGCGCATCGCGCAGAACCGGCACGGTGATGGTTTGTTCCGTCTCGCCCGCCAGGAAGCCCACGGTGCCGCTGGGCAGGGCGGCGCCGAAATCCAGCGCCGAGGCCGGCTGGCTGCCGGCGGGCAAGGTGCCCGGCGCGCCCGCCACGCTCCAGCCCACGGTCTGGGCCAGCGCGGTGCCGCCGCTGCGGGTCACCTTGAAGGTGAAGTCGGTGGTGCCGCTGCCGGTGCCCTCGGCCAGCGAGGGGGTGATCGCGGCGATGGCGAAGCCGGTGCTGCCGCCGAGCGTGATCTTGGCGTCGCTGAACTGCAGGATTTCGATATCCCTCAGCGTGTCCTTGCCATCCGCGCCGGAGACAATGAGCGCGCCGGCCGGCCCGGCCGTGACGGTGTAGCTGGCCGAGGCACCGGAGAACACGGCGGTGTCGCTGCCGCCATTGCCTTCCAGCAGGTCGTCGCCCAGCCCGCCGGTCAGCACGTTGGCGCCACCATCGCCCACCAGCGTGTCGGCGAAGTCGGTGCCGACGACGTTCTCGATGTTCAGCAGCGTATCGATGGTGCCGAAGCCGTCCGTGCCGGTCTGGGACTCCAGGCTCACCAACACACCCGCCAGCCCGCCCTGCCCGGCATCGCGGGAATAATCAGTGGTGTCGCTGCCGCCGCGGCCGTCGATCAGGTCGTTGCCGCGCAGGCCGCGGAAGAAATTGTCGCCGCCATCGCCGTACAGCAGGTCCGCATGGATGGTCTTGCCGTCCACCGAAATCGACCGCGGCTCCAGCGAGTTGGTGCCGCGGATGCCCTCGATGCCGGACAGCTTGTCGACCAACCCGGTGCCGAACCCGTCCGTGCCCGTGCCCGCCTGCAGGTCCACCATCACCGAGTTGGTGCCGCCATAGGAGGAGTCGCCGTCGTAGCGCACCTCGTCGATCCCGGCGCCGCCGATGATCACGTCGGCCCCGGCCAGCCCCTGGAACTGGTTGTCCTGCCCGTCGCCGGTCAGCGTATCGGCGTTGCGGGTGCCGCGCAGGCTTTCGATGGTGGTGAAGGTATCGATGCCGCCGAACGGGTCCGACACCTTGCCAAGGCCGAGGTCGAGCACAAGCCCAGCCACCCCCGTGTAGTCGGCGTAGGAGAGCAGGTCGTTCTGCGGGCTTCCGGTGATGGTGTCGTTGCCGGCGCCGGGCTCGAAATACACCCCCTGGCTGCGCGCCTTCAGCGTATCGTTGCCGCCCAGCCCGAGCAGCGTGTAGCGGTTGCGAAACTCCAGCACGGCGTCGCCGCCGGTCAGCGTGTCGGCGCTTTCGGTGCCCCCGACCCGTTCGATCGAAATCAGCGTGTCAGTGTTGCCGAAACCGTCCGTGGCCGTGCCGGTACCGAGATCGACCACCACGCCTTTCGTGCCGCCGTTGCGCGCATCGCGGTCGTAACGTACGGTATCGAAGCCCGCGCCGCCGTCCAGCGTGTCGTTGCCGGCCAGGCCGCGCAGGAAGTTGCCACTGGCGTCGCCAATCAGCGTATCCGCATTGCGGGTGCCGCGCAGCCCTTCGATCCCGCCGGTGATCGTGTCGGTGCCGCCATAGGGATCGTTCACGATCCCCGTGGCGAGGTTCATGATGGCGCCCTTGGTGCCGGTATACTCCTGGTAGCTGACCTGATCGTTGGCGCTTGCCCCACCGGTGATGGTGTCGTTGCCCGCACCCGGCTCGATATACATCTCGAAGCTGCCGGCCTTGATCGTATCGTCGCCACCATAGCCGTAGGCTTCGTACGAGAAGCCGGACAGCGCCTTGTCGCCGCCAATGATGAGATCGGCCTGTTCGGTGCCGCCGGCGCCCTCGATGTCGCTGAAGCTGTCCTGGTCGCCGAAGCCGTCGGTGGCGGTGCCGGTGGCGAGGTTCACCGTCACGCCCTTGGTGCCGCCATAGCGCGTGTCACGCAGGTAGGAGACGGTGTCGAACCCGCCCAAGCCCGAGAAATTGTCGGCCCCGGCCAGCCCCTCGAAGCGATTGGCACTGGCGTTGCCGATCAGCGTGTCGGCGAAGCGGGTGCTGCGGATGTTCTCGATGGAGCTGATGGTTTCGGTGTTGCCCCAGGGATCCAGGAAGGTGGAGACATTCAGGTTGACCGTGATGCCCTTGGTGATCGTGGCATCGCCGTTGGCCGCCGAATACGACAGCATGTCGAGCCCGACGCCGCCGTTGATGATGTCCGCGCCATTGCCGGGGTCGATGTAGTCGTCGCCGTCGAAGCCATTGATGGTGTCGTTGCCCCCGGAGCCCTGGAGGATATCGGCGTTGGCCGAGCCCTGCATCAGGTCGGCGCCGGCCGTCAGCGCCAGTTCCGGGAAGGCGGAGGGGCCGAACCAACGGTTATACAGGTCCACCATCGGGGTGCCGGCAGAGGTGTAGGAGGCGAACAGAATGGTCTGCGAGCTGTCGAAATGCTCCACCGAGTCGATCAGGCCGCCGAGTGCCACGCTGCCGGAAAACACGAACCCGCTGCCCCGGATCACCACGCGCGAACCGTCGGGATTGATATACAGCAGCTCGGTGCCGATCGCGCCCGCCAGGGTTGCCGCGGCGCCGAACATCGTGCCTTGCGCATAGCCCGCCGGTGCCGCGTTGGTGACCGTGTAGGTTGCCATTTCGAGACTCCCGGCGGATCAGGCGCTACGATATTTTTTTATCGGAACGATCATAATGTGGTAACGGCCCCCGGCGAAGTGACTCTTTAGTAACTTTTACGGAGCCGCTCCCCTCGACACCGAACCTGATCGCGCCCACCGTTCCGTGCCACAAGAAGGGACAGCACCCATGGCACACGCCATCATCGTCACCGGCGCCGCCAGCGGCATCGGCCGGGCCATTGCGCTCGCCCTGCACGCCGAGGGCCACCAGGTGCTCGCCGCCGACCGCGATGCCAAGGCGCTCGCCACCCTGCCCTCCGCCCTGCGCACCGTTACCGCCGATTTCGCCCAGCCCGACAGCTTCGCCCATGTCGCCGGCACCGCCCTGGTGGCGTTCGGGCGGATCGACGTGCTGGTGAACAATGCCGGCATCGGCCAATACGCCGTGCGGCCGAACCAGCGCACCCACCCGATCCGCTTCTGGGAAACCACGCCGGAGCAATGGTGGCGGTTCATGACCATCAACGGCGCCGGCCCGATCAACATGGCCCGCGCCGTGGTGCCGCACATGCTGGCCGCGGGCCAGGGGCGGATCATCAGCGTCACCACCAGCCTCGGCACCATGGTGCGCGCCGGGCACCTGCTCTATGGCAGCGCCAAGGCCGCCGCCGAATCCGCCATGGCCGTGCTGGCGGCCGACCTGGAGGGCACCGGCGTCACCTCCAACGTGCTCGTTCCCGGCGGCACCACCGCCACGGCGCTGGTGGGCGAGACCGCCGGCGACCCCGCCCGCATGCTGCAACCGGAAATCATGGTGCCGCCCCTGCTCTGGCTGCTGTCGGATGCCGCCCGCACGGTGAACGCCAGGCGCTTCGTGGCGGCGGATTGGGACACCACCCTGCCGCCGGAAGAGGCGGCCGCGAAGGCAGGGGCGCCGATTGCCTGGGGCGGGATTGCGCGCATGCCCATCGAGCCGAAGTAGCGCGCGGCACCATCCCAAGCGAAGGGGTCACAGAGAACACGAAGAGCGAAGGAGAGCACAAAGAAGCGCGACGGCCCTGTCCGCTGGTGCCGCCCCCCGGACATCTCTGTGGCCCTCCGTGGTCCTCCGTGTTCTCTGTGACCCCTTCGCTTGCGACGCCCGAAGCTGGCCCCCTATTCCTCCTTCACCCTGTCCCTCAGCCGCCGCCGCCCGAAATCCCTGATCTCCACATCATCGGGCGCCATGGCCCGGATACCGTCGTGGAACTCCGCGCGTTTCTCATGGATGGACACCAGGATCGGCCCCATCGCCACGCCGAGATCCACCAGCACGGCCTCGCTGAGCTGCAGGCTGGCCTCGATCGTCTCGGGCACCGCGCTGGTGGCGCCCAGGCCGTACACGTGCGCCGCGTGCCGGTCGTCGCGGGCGCGCACGATGATGTGCAGGTCCCCGCGGGCGGCGCGGGCCAGGCTCACCAGCGCGTCCACCGCATCGGGGTCCGTCATCGTCACCACCAAAGCGCGGGCGGTATCCAGGTGCAGGTGGGCGAACAGCTCGGGGTTGGCCAGGTCGCCCCAGAACACCTGCCGGCGCCCCTGGCGGCGCAGGGCGGCCACCTCATCGGGGTCGGCATCCACCGCGATCCAGGGAATGCGGTGCGCATCCAGCAGTTCAGAGACAGTGCGCCCCACCCTTCCGTAGCCGCCGATGATCACGCGCGGGGTGGCGTCCGCGCCCTCCTCCGCCCCCTCCCTTGGCAGCAGCAGCTCGTGCGGCACGCGGGCCATGCGGCGGGCCAGCCGGTCCCCCAGGCTGCCCAGCGCCGGGATCACCGCAAGCCCCACCGCCACCACGATCAGCGCCAGCGCCCCGGCGGAAGGCTCGATCAGCCCGCCGGTGATGCCCAGCCCGATCACCACGAAGCCGAACTCCCCGCCCGGCGCCAGCAACAGCCCGGCCGGCAGGGCGGCGCGCCAGCCCAGGCGGAAGCCCAGCACCAGCAAGCCGATCACCACCGCCTTGGCCACCACCAGCACCACCGACAGCGCCAGCACCTGCCAGGGATGCGCCAGGATGCGGCCGAATTCCAACGACATGCCCACAGAGATCAGGAACACCCCGATCAGCAGCCCCTTGAACGGGTCGATCACCGCCTCGATCTGGCGGCGATATTCGGTTTCGGCCAGCAGCAGCCCGGCCACCAGCGCGCCGAGTGCGGGCGTGAGGCCGGCGGCGGCGGCGATCAGGCTGGTGCCCAGCACCACCAGCAGGCAGGCGGCCACGAACAGGTCGGGGCTGGCGGTGCGCGCCACGGAGCGGAACAGCGGCCGCAGCACCAGCCGCCCGGCCAGCAGCAGCGCCAGCACGGTGGCCACGGCACGCAGCGCCATCCAGGCCAGGGCGGCCATGCCCTGGTCCTCCCCGCCACGCCCCAGCACGCCGATCGCCACCAGGATCGGCACGGCCGCGATATCCTGGAACAGCAGCACCCCCAGCGCGGCGCGCCCCAGCTTGCCGTTCATCTCCCGCCGGTCGGCCAGCACCCGCAGCACCACGGCGGTGGAGGACATCGCCAGCGCCAGGGCCAGCACCACGGCACTCGCCCAGCCCTGCCCCAGCGCCAGCAGCCCGCCGCCCACCACGGCGGTGCACAGCCCCATCTGCAGCGGCCCCAGCACGAACACGAAATGCCGCATCGCCCGCAGCCGCGGCAGCGTCATCTCCAGCCCGATCATGAACATCAGCATCACCACGCCGAGATCCGCGATCGGCGCGATCGCCTCCGTATCCGTCAGCGTGAACCAGCCCAGCCACGGCACGGTCACCGCCAGGCTGCCGAGCCCCGCCGGACCCACCACCAGCCCCACCAGGATGAACCCCAGCACCGGCGAGAGCTTCAGCCGATGGAACACCGGAATCACCACCGCCGCGGCGCCAAGCACCACCAGCGCGGGCCGGAACAGGGAGGGATCAAGGGGGGCAGCCATGCCCGCAGTATCGCCGCATACGCCCGCGCCCTCTACAGCCCCGCCCCCATTCCGCGCTAACGTGACCGGGAATTCTTCGAGGATCCCCGCCCATGCGCATCGCCGTGCTCCATTTCTCGCACGAGACCGTCACCTTCCTGGCCAACGACACCACGCTGGCGGATTTCACCTACCCGGGCTCGCCCGCGCAGGGCGACGCGGTGCTGGCGATGCAGCCGCGCGACTATATCGGCGGCTTCGTGCAGGTGGCGCGGGAATACGCGGATGTGGAGCTGGTGGGCATCGAAAGCCCCGGCTTCCCCGTCACGGGCACCGGCAGCGGCTGGATCACCGAGGAAGCCTTCGAAACCTTCGTGGGCAAGATGATCGCGGAGCTGAACGCCGCCGGCCCGTGGGACGGCGCCTACCTGGCCGTCCACGGCGCCATGGGGGCCCGGGGTGTCATGCGCCCGGAAGCCGAGCTGGCCCGCCGCGTGCGCGCCGCCATCGGCTCCACCGCCATCATCGCCGCCACCTTCGACCCGCATGGCAATGAGGACGAGGAATTCCTGAAATACGCCGACATGGCGTTCACCGTGAAATACTTCCCGCATTACGACGGCCACCTGCAGGGCCAGCGCGCCGCGCGCCAGATGGTCCGCGCCATCCGCGGCACCTACAAGCCGGAAGCCGTCACGGTGAAGGTGCCGATCATCTCCCCCACCGTCCTGCAATGGACCGGCGCCTCGCCGTGGAGCGACCTGGTGCAGCGCGCCCTCACCTGGGAAGCGCGCGAGCCCGATGCCTATGTGAACGTGTTCTTCGGCTTCCCGTGGTCCGACGTGCCCGATGTCGGCATGTGCATCCAGGCCATGACGAACGGGAACAAGAAGCTGGCGCAAACCATCGCGGACGACATGGCCGCCTTCGCCTGGCGCAAGCGGCACGAGCTGCTGCACAGCACCAAGGTCCACCACATGAAGGACGGCGTCGCCCTGGCCGTGAAGGCCCAGCAGGCGGGTGAAACCCCCATCGTGCTCGGCGACCACTCCGACCGCTCCGGCTACGCCACCTGGCTGCTCAGCGAGATCATGGCCCAGGGCCTCAGCAACACCCTGATCGCCACCGTCGCCGACAACGCCCTCGTCACCCGCCTGCTCGCCGCCGGCGCCAAGGCGGGCGACGCCTTCGATGAGATGGTGGGCGGCGAGGCCGACGAATCCGCCGGCCCCAAGGTGCGCGTGACCGGCAAGATCCACAGCGTCAGCGCCGGCCGCAGCCGCACCGGCGGGCAGAGCTGGGTGAACGTGGATCTCGGAAACGGCAACGTGCTCTGCATCAGCCCCTATCTGGTGCAGGTGATCGAGCTGGACCACCTCCGCCAGTTCGGCTTCGACCCGGCCGATTTCCAGGTCTTCGCCATCAAAAGCCGCGTCCACTTCCGCCGCGGCTTCGACGACAACGGCTTCGCGAAAACCATCCTGCTGGTGGAACCGCCGGAGCCCTTCCTGGGCACCACGCGGCTGGACGGGCTGCCCTACAAGAACGTCGATATCACCAAGTTCTATCCGTACGGGGATGTCAGCTTCCCCTAAGGAAGCAAGCGCCTTCTTTTTCTGAAGAAAAAGAAGCAAAAAGACTTCACTCGTTTGATGCGGCCCCTCCGCATCAAACGAACAAAAGTTTTTTGGTTCTTTTTTTCAAAAAAGAACCGCTTCCCTTGACCTGGAGCCCACCATGACCGAACCAGCCTCCCTGTTCTGGGTCGACGGCACCTGGCACACCACGCCGCCCATGCTGATGAGCCCGGCCGATCACGGCTTCTGGCAGTCTTCGGTGGTGTTCGACGGCGCGCGCGCCATCCGCGGCTGCGCGCCGGATATCGACCTGCACGCCGCCCGCGCGGTGCGCTCGGCCAAGGCGCTGGGCCTCAAGCCCGGCATCACCGGGGAGGAAATCCACCGCCTGATCATCGAGGGCATCCGCCGCTTCCCCGCCGATGCCGTGCTCTACATCAAGCCGGTCTTCTACGGCGTCGGCCCCGGCTACGACATGCGCAGCGTCGCCACCCGCTTCGCGCTGCACATGGTGGAAGCGCCGATGGCCGGGCCGGAGGGGTTCTCCGCCACCATGTCCCCCCTGCGCCGCCCGGCGCCGAGCATGGCCGTCACGGACGCCAAGGCCTCCAGCCTCTACCCCAACTCCGCCCGCGCCACGATGGAGGCGGAGGATCGCGGCTTCAACGCCGCCGTGATGATGGACCCGGACGGCAACATCGCCGAATTCGCCTTCGCCAATCTCTGGATCGCCAGGAACGGCGTGGCCCTCACGCCCAAGGACAACGGCACCTTCCTCGCCGGCATCACCCGCCGCCGTGTGATGGCGCTGCTGCACGCGGCGGGCATCGAGGCGCGGGAAGCCACGCTCACCGAACAGGACCTGCACGACGCGGACGAGATCTTCTCCACCGGCAACTACAACAAGGTGGTGCCCTGCATCCGCTTCGAGGGCCGCTCGCTGAACGCCGGCCCGATCGCCGCCCGCGCCCGCAGCCTGTATTTCGACTGGATGGAAACCACCCGCGTGGTGTGACCGCGGGGAACCCCTTGCCCCGGCCAGGGCATGCGGGGGATACGGGGCGGGCGCGCGGCACGCATCTTGCCTGCCAGCGCCCTGAACCATCCCGGGACTCACCATGGCCCTGCATGTCGCGCTGACCCACAAAACCAGCTACCGCTACGACCGCGCGGTGTCGTTGGGCCCGCAAACCATCCGCCTGCGCCCCGCCCCGCACGCGCGCACCCCGGTGCTGTCCTATTCGCTCACCGTGGAGCCCAAGCCGCATTTCCTGAACTGGCAGCAGGATCCGCAGGGCAATTTCCTCGCCCGCGT
>JAIXTK010000084.1 GCA_027483995.1 Acetobacteraceae bacterium | reverse complement strand
GCCATCCACCACGATCTCGGTGGCGGTGATGTGCTTGGCTTCCTCGCTGGCGAGGAACAGCACGGCGTGGGCGACATCCCAGCCATCGCCCATCTGGCCGATGGGGACGCGGGCGTTGCGTTCGGCGATGAGCTTTTCCGCATCGTTGCCGCCGATCTGGCGGGCGAGGCGTTCGCTGACCAGCGGGGTGTTCATCAGGCCCGGCACGACGGTGTTGCAGCGGATGCCTTTCCGCGCATTGTCGATGGCGATCGCCTTGCTCATACGGATCACGCCGGCCTTGCTGGCGGCGTAGGCGATGTATTGGCGGCCGGGCTGGTCGCGCACGCCGGCGACCGAGGCGACGTTGACGATGGCGCCCTTCGCCTGCGCCTGCATGATGGGCAGCACGTGCTTGCAGGTGAGGAAGACGGATTTGAGGTTCAGGTCCATCTGGGCGTGCCAGACTTCCTCCAGCATGGACACGGGGTCGCCCGGGGCGCTGCCGCCGACGTTGTTCACCAGGATGTCGATGCGGCCGTGGCGGGTCATGCAGGCATCGACGGCGGCCTTCACGTCCTCGCTGTCGGTCATGTCGCAGCGCACGGCGTGGGCCTGGCCGCCTTCGGCGCGGATGGTGGCGACGGTGGCTTCGGCGGCGGCGGGGTTGAGGTCGGTGCCGAAGATGGTCGCACCCTGACGGGCCATGACCACGGCGGTGGCGCGGCCGTTGCCCCAGCCTTCGCCGACCGAACCCATGCCGGAGATGAAGGCGATCTTTCCATCGAGGCGCAGCATGTCGATTCTCCCGTTCTAGTCTTTTTCTAGCCTGCCCCTGAGGCGGCGGCCGAGGGCGAGTTCGGTGACGATGCCGTGCAGGGTGCGCAGCTCCTGCTGGGTGACTTCGCCGCGCTGGAAGAAGTGGCGGATGTTGCGGACCATGCCGGGGCGCTTCTGCTCGTTCTTCAGGAAGCCGGAGGCGTCGAGCTGGTCGACGAGGTGGAACAGGAAGTTCTCCAGCTCCGCCTTGTTGGCGATCTGCGTTTCGTTGGTCATCAGCGTGCGCGGCATGGTTTCGTCGGTGGCGGTCCACCATTCATAGGCCATCACCATCACCGCCTGGGCGAGGTTGAGGCTCATGAAGCCGGGGTTGAGGGGGTAGCGGATCAGGGCGTCGCAGCAGGCCATGTCGTCGTTGTCGAGGCCGGCGCGTTCGGGGCCGAAGAGGAGGCCGGCGCGGAGGTTTCTGGCGGTGATGGCGCGCAGCTCGGTGCCGGCACCGCGGGCGGTGAGGACGGGCTTGATGATGTGGCGGGGGCGGGGGCAGGTGGCGAAGACGTGGTGCAGGTCGGCCACCGCATCGGCGACGGTGTCGTGCAGGGTGAGCTCGTCGAGGATGCGGTCGGCGCCGGAGGCGTTGCGCCAGGCGGCTTGCTGGGGCCAGCCGTCGCGGGGGGCGACGAGGCGGAGGTGGAACAGGCCGCCATTGCCCATGGCGCGCGCGACGGCGCCGATATTGTCGGCCAGTTGCGGGCGGACGAGGATGACGACCGGGGTGTTGCCGATCGGCTCCAGCTCGGCGCCGCCATCCCTTCCCGTCATCGGCGGCGCCAGATGGTGCCTTGGGGGCTGTCCTCCAGCATGATGCCCTGGGCTTCCAGCTCCTTGCGGATGGCGTCGGCGCGGGCGAAGTCTTTCGCCTTGCGGGCGGCGATGCGGTCGGCGATGGCGGTGTCGATGGCGGAGTTGTCGCCTTCGCCCTGGAACCAGTTCTTGACCTGGAGGAGGCCAAGGATGTCGCCGGCGGCGCGCAAATCGGCAGCGGCCTGCTGGTCGCCGGCCATGGCGCGGTCGGCGAGGGCGTGCATTTCGGCGATGGCGAGCGGGGTGTTCAGGTCGTCGGTGAGGGCGGCGAGGATGGGGTCGGAGAGGGTGGCGGAGGGGTCGGCCGGGGTGCGTTCCAGGGCGCGGTAGAAGCGGTCCAGTTCCTTGCGGGCTTCGGCCAGGGCGGTATCGGAGAAATCCAGCAGGCTGCGGTAGTGGGTTTTGAGCAGCAGCAGGCGGGCGGCTTCCGCGGGCGCCTTGGCCAGCACGTCGCGGATGGTGACGAAGTTGCCCAGGCTCTTGGACATCTTCTCGCCGTTGATGACGAGCATGCCGTTATGGACCCACATGCGGGCGAAGCGGCTGCCTGGGAAGGCGCAGAGGGACTGGGCGATCTCGTTCTCGTGGTGCGGGAAGATGAGGTCGGTGACGCCGCCGTGGATGTCGAAGCTTTCGCCGAGATGCTTCCAGGACATGGCGGAGCATTCGATGTGCCAGCCGGGCCGGCCGCGGCCCCAGGGGGAATTCCAGCCGGGCAGGTCGTCCGTGCTGGGCTTCCAGAGCACGAAGTCGCCGGCGTCGCGCTTGTAGGGGGCGACATCGACGCGGGCGCCGGCGAGGAGTTCATCGGGGCTGCGGCCGGAGAACTTGCCGTAATCGGGGAAGCTGGGGACGGCGAAGAGGACGTGGCCCTCGGCTTCGTAGGCGTGGCCGGAGGCGATCAGGCGCTCGATGATGGCGATGATCTCGGCGATGGTCTCCGTCGCGCGGGGATCGTGGTCGGGCGGGAAATTGCCCAGGGCGGCGATGTCCTGGCGGTAGTCCTTCAGCGTCTGTTCGGTGATCTCGCTGATCGGGACGCCGGCTTCGCGGGCGCGGTTGTTGATCTTGTCGTCGATGTCCGTGACGTTGCGGACATAGGTGACCTTGTCGAACAGGCGGCGCAGCAGGCGGACCAGCACGTCGTAGATGACAGCGGGGCGGGCGTTGCCGATATGGGCGAGGTCGTAGACGGTGGGGCCGCAGCAATAGACGCGCACATGCCCGGGATCGAGCGGCACCAGCGCCTCGCGGCGCTTGGTGAGGAAATTGTGCAGGCGCATCTCGGGCATGGGGCGGGGTTCGCTGTGTTGGGACGGGGGTTGTCCCACCGGAAGGGCTTGGAGATCAACGCCGTTCCGGGAAACCGAGGCATGAGGTGGGGGGTGGCAGGTATTTTATTTCGTTATCGTAATGATTTGGACGCGGGTTTTCCCGGTCAGTCGCGGCCGAATTTTTTGATGAAGTAGCGGGCGGCGGCGATCTCGTAGGGGCGGAAGTGCAAATCGGGGTCGTTGAACGAGG
Organism: Acetobacteraceae bacterium; assembly: GCA_027483995.1. Lineage (GTDB taxonomy): Bacteria > Pseudomonadota > Alphaproteobacteria > Acetobacterales > Acetobacteraceae > CAMDGX01. The sequence goes on along the minus strand of JAIXTK010000084.1, from coordinate 491 downwards.
GGCGGCGCGGGCGGGGGGTGCGCGGCTTGCGCGGGGGGCGCGGGCGCGGGGGGCGTTTCAGCCACGCCGGCTGGTCGATGCCCAGGGCCTGGCAGAGCGGGCGCAGGAGACGGGCGGCCTGGGGGGCGGCTTGCACGAAATCCTGGATGTGGGGCTGCTGGAGGATGTCGTGGAGCCAGCCGGCGCTGGGGCCGGCTTCCGGGATGCGGCGGGTGACCCAGCCGTGGCCGCGGGGGAGGCGGGTGGGAGCGTCGACCAGGGGCATGCCGGGGGCGGGGAGTTCGGGGATCTGGGGCGGGGGAGTGCGGGCGGTTCTCGGGCGTTGGGTGGTGGGGCGGGGCTTGGGAAGAGTGCCTTGTTGCCACTGCTTGTAGAGGCGGGTGAGGCGGTTGGCGACGCGTTCGAGGCGGAACCAGAGCAGGGTCCAGATGGGGCCGGGCAGGAGGGGGAGGTCGCCGTGCGGGGCGATGATCCAGCGGAGGTCGGGCCCG
>JAIXTK010000348.1 GCA_027483995.1 Acetobacteraceae bacterium | reverse complement strand
CGCGATACTCCAGCTCGCGCTCGCAGTCCTCCACCTCGATCGAGACGAATTCCGGCCGGTTCGCCACCTGCACGCTCACCTGGGATGTGGCGGTGCCGCCCTGGCCGTCGGAGATGGTGTAGCTGAAGCTGTCCTTGCCGCTGAACTCGTTCTTCGGCGTGTAGAGCACCTGGTTGCCCACGATCGAAACCATGCCATGCGCCGCCTTGCCCACCGCGGCGAGCGTCAGCGCATTGCCGTCCGGATCGCTGTCATTGGCGAGCACCGCGATCGTCACCGGCACTTCCTCGGCGGTGGCGGCGGTATCGGCCTTTGCCACCGGCGCCCGGTTCGCCCCGGTCACGCTCACCGACACGGTCGCCGTGGCACTGCCGCCCTGCCCGTCCGACACGGTGTAGGCAAAGCTGTCCATGCCGGTGAAGCCGGCGGCCGGCAGGTAGCGTAGCCCGCCGGGCACCACCGTCACCGTGCCGTTCGCCGCCGCACCCAGCCCGGTCACCGACAGCGTGCCGCCATCGATGTCGCTGTCATTGGCCAGCACCGGCACCACCACGGCGGTGTCGCGCGCCGTGGCGGCCTTGTCGTCGAGGGCCAGCGGCGCATCGTTCACCGAGGCGACCGCAACCGACACGGTCGCCGTGCTGCTGCCGCCCTTCCCGTCGGACAGCACGTAGCTGAAGCTGTCAGTGCCGAAGAAATTCGCCGCCGGCGTGTAGCGCACGCCGCCCGCCTCGATCGCCACCGAGCCGTTCGCCGCCGTGCCCACCGAGGCCACCAACAGCGTGTCGCCATCGATGTCGGAGTCGTTGGCCAGCACGTCGATCAGCACCGTGCCGTCCTCATCGACCATGGCGCCGTCATCCTTGCCCACCGGCGCGTCGTTCACCGATGCCACGTTCACCGTCACCGTCGCCGTGGCGCTGCCGCCCTGGCCGTCGGCGATCGTGTAGCTGAAGCTGTCCTGGCCGCTGAAGTTGGCCGCCGGGATGTAGCGCACGGCGTCCGCCTCAATCGCGACGCTGCCGTTCAGCGCGGAACCCACCGAAGCCAGCGTCACCGTGCCGCCATCGATGTCGGAGTCGTTGGCCAGCACGTCGATCAGCACCGTGCCGTCCTCGTCGGTGGCGGCCATGTCGTCCTGCGCCACGGGGCCGTCATTCACGCCGGTCACGGTCACCGTGACGGTCGCGGTGGCGCGGTCGCCCTGGCCGTCCTCGATCGTGTAGGTGAAGCTGTCCGTCGCCGTCTCGCCAGGCGCCAGCGCGTCGAACCCGCTGGCGCTGTAGGAGACGGTGCCGCCATCGTCGTTGAAGCCGACGCCGCCGGTGGTGCCGGTGCTGTCCACCGCGACGATGCGCAGCCCGTTGCCGGCATCGTTGCCGAGCAGGATGGGGGTCAGCAGGCCGATGGCGCCGTCCTCGTCCACGGCGACGGCGTCGTCATTGGCATCCGGTGCCGCGCCCGAGAGGTTGAGGCCGATCAGCACGGGATCGTGGTCAGACACGCGGAAGGGCACGGTGCCGTCGAAGATCGCGGGATCGCGGCCGAAATCGAGGTTGTAGTCCAGCGCATCCGCCTCGTCGGAGTTGATGTGCCAATCGGCCACGCCGCTCACCTGGGCGGCCAGCGCCTTGTTGGCCAGCATCTGGTCCAACGCGCCGATCTGGCCGTCGAAGGTGTAGGAGTAGGCGCCCTCGTTGCGCAGCTGCAGGTTCTCGTAGCCCTGGTCCTCCAGATAGCGGATCGGGTCCTCGCGGAAATAGGCGTTGAGGTCGCCCAGGATCAGCACGTCGCTGTCGCCGGAGCCGGTCGGGTTGGTGTCCATCCAGGCATCAACCGCCGTGGCGGCGAGCAGGCGCTGGTTGTTCCAGTTGCCCTGGCCGTCCAGCGCATCGGCGTCCGCCCCGGCGCCGGTGCCGCTCTTGCTCTTGAAGTGGTTCAGCGCGGTGGTGAAGGTCTCGCCGGTGCCGCGCTCTTCCCAGGTCACGGCCAGCGCCGCGCGGCTGGTGTTGGCGCCGTTGAACACCGCGCCCACGCTGCTCTGCGACAGCAGGGCGGCGAGACCGAGGCCGGAGAGGTCGCTGTCGTCCAGCCGCTCCACCGTGGTGCCCGGTGCGATCTGCACGATCTGGTAGTTGTAGATGTAGGCCACCGCGATGGCGTCGCCGCCCTGGAACTGGCTGCCGGGGTACACGTAGGAATACGTGCCGCCATGCATGTTCAGTTCGTTGACCAGCTGCTCCACCGCATTGCCGGGGGAGCCGGCCAGGAAGTCGTTCTCCATCTCCAGCAGGCCGAGAATGTCGGCATCCAGCGCCTGGATGGCGGTAACGAGCTTCTCGGTCTGGCGGGTGAGTTCCGCCGCGCTGTTGGCGCCGCGCGGCTCCAGCCCGATGGCGGTGACGGAGGAGGAACTGAGGTCGAGCGTGGTGAAGTAGTTCAGCACGTTGAAGCTGGCCACCTGCAGCCGGCCGCCCACGTCGGGCACGGTCTCCTCACGCGGATTGGCGGCGGTGAAGCTGTTGGCGCCATCCTCGGTGGAACGCACGCGCCAGGTGGAGCCGCTGCCGCTGAAGCCGGCCCACTGGTAGTCCAGCACGCCCTCCAGCCCGGCGATGGTGTCGCCCATGCGCGGGGCGGTGGCGGTGGTGTAGCTCGGCCCGTAGCCGTCGAGGTTGGAGATCGCCTTGTTCTGGTCGTTCAGCCCGTCGTCATAGGTGATGGTGCGCGCGCCGAGCGCCTGCAGCGAAGCGGCGTAGCCGGGGACGCTGGGCAGGTTCTCGTTGGTGAACTGCACCGGCCGCTCGCCGGCGACCAGGCGGATCTCGGCGGAACGGTCGAGGTTGAACTGCTCGGAGATGGTCAGCGTGTCGGCGAAGGAGACCCGCATGCCCTCATAGGCCTCGAGGTCCGGCTGCCAGGCGCCGTTCTGGTTCTTGGTGACCGCGGCGGCCGGCAGGTCGATCACGGCGGCGGTGGGCAGCGCCGCGCCGGAGCCGAGGACGGAAATGGTGGAGGCGGTGAGCTGGGTGAGGCCGAAGAATTCCGACACGGTGCCGGTAACGCGCACGACGTCGCCGATCTTCACGTCGGTGCCCAGCGCCGCGGGCTGGAACACGAACAGGCCTTCGGAGGTCAGCGGATTGGTGTCGGCATCCGCATCCTCCTCCTGCAGGTAGAAGCCCTGCAGGTTGCGCTTGGTGTCGGCATCGCCGTTCTGGAAGTCGCCGACGACCACGGCGCGCACCGTCACGATCTGGCCAACCAGCAGGGAGGCGGCGGCAGCGCCCTGCACCTCGCTGATCGGCGTGATCAGCGCGTCGTCGTTGCGGATGGTGCCGGTGGCGCTGGCGGTGCCGAGGACCGCGCCGCCGCCAGGGGCGGAGAGGGTCACGGCGAAGGTCTCGTCGGCCTCCACCACGGTATCGGCCGCCACGTCGATGGTGATGGTCTGGCTGGTCTCGCCGGCGGCGAAGCTGACCGTGCCGGAGAGCGCGCCGGAGAAATCCGCCGCATTGGCCTGGCCCGCGCCGCCGATGCCGGTGACGTTCCAGGCCGCCGTGGCATCGCCATCCGCGTTCGTGCGCGTGACGGTAAAGCTGAACGGGGTGGTGCCGGCATCGCCCTCATCGCGGTCCGCGGTGGCGGCGGCGATCGACAGCGTCTCCTGCGCGACGACGGTGGCGGAGGTGACGACGATGTCGTCGATGCCCACCCACTCGTCGTTGCCGACGGCGTTGGTGGTCATGATGCGCACCTGCACCTGGGCCTGGTTGTCGGCGGCGGCCGGCAGGGTGACGGTGACCGGGGTGACCAGCGTGGCCTGCGAGGGGCCGCTGGTGGCATCGGCGATGTAGCCGGCGGGCAGGTTGGTCCAGCTGCCGGAGGTGCCGATGCGGTAGTGCACGGCGATCTGCTGCACGGCGTTGTCGACGGAGCCGTCGAGATCGCGCGCGTTGAAGGCGAGGGTGACGCCCTGCTGACCGGTGGCGTCCAGATAGAGCACGATATAGGGGGCATCGGCCGTGCCGGAGCCGGCGAGGGCGATGGTGGGATTGGCCAGCGCGAACTCGGTCACGCCGCCGGTATTGAAGGTGGCGGGGTTGGTCTGGTTGATGTTCACATCCAGCACCGGCGCGGGGCCGTCGCCCAGCAGGGTCTGCGGATCGGCACCGGTGGCCGCGGTCAGGTCGTCGCCGCGGAAGCCCTCGATCGACGGCACGCCGGACCAGTCGTCGTTCACACTGATGAGGCTGGGGTTGGTCCAATCCTGGCTGAACGTGCCGCCCGCCAGCGAGTGATACTTGTTGGTCATAGCGCTCCCCTGCCGCGGCCAGCGCCGCGAATGCCTTTTGGCCTAGCGGAGTTCTGCGGCCCCGGGGCGCCAAGAGCGAGTTAAGAAAGTACGAAGTTGCAGTGACTCTCCCGCGCAGGTCGCACGCTTCGTTGAGCGGCACGGCCGGGGCGACACGGGGTGGGAGCTGGGCTAGGGTCTGGCACCCCTGCCGCGCGGAGCCCGATGTCCATCGCCACAGTTCCGGTCTCCGCCAGCGACTACCGCCGCGGCGCCCTGCTCGTGACCGGCGCCATCGTGGTGTGGAGTACCGCGGGCGTGCTGGCGCGCTGGGTGGATGTGGATCCCTGGACCACGCTGTTCTGGCGCTCCGTCTTCGCCGCCGCCAGCCTGCTCGCCTACCTCGTGTTCCGCGACGGCGCGCGCTGGGCCGACGGGTTCCGCCGCCTCGGCCGCGTCGGCATCGCCATGGGCCTGTGCTTCGCGGCCTCGATGATCTGCTTCATCAACGCGCTGGCGCTGACCACGGTGGCCGCCGTGCTGGTCTTCCAGGCCGCGGCCCCGCTCTTCGCCGCCGTGCTCGCCTATTTCTTCCTGCACGAACGCGTCACCCGCCGCACCGCCATCGCCATCGCGCTCACCATGCTCGGCGTCGGCCTGATCGTCTCAAGCTCCGGCGACGCCGGCCGGATGTGGGGCAACCTGATATCGGCGGTGATGGGCCTCACCTACGCGCTCACTGTCGTGCTCGCCCGCATGGAACGCCACGTGCCCACCACGGAAGCCACCCTGCTCGGCGTCCTCGTCGTTGCCCTGGTCAGCGCGCCGATGGCAAAATTCGCCGTGCCCGTGCACGACATGGCGCTGCTCGCCGTGTTTGGCATCTTCCAGATGGGCCTGGCGCTCATCATGTTCACCACCGGCATCCGCCTGATCCCCTCAGCCGATGCCGGGCTGATCTCGGTGCTGGAAGCCGTGCTGGCGCCGATCTGGGTCTGGCTGGTGTTCCGCGAAGACCCCGGCACCCTCACGCTGATCGGCGGCGCCGTGGTCATCGCGGCGGTGGCTTGGGCGGCAACGGCCGAAAGAAAGTAAGCGTCTTCTTTTTTCTGAAGAAAAAAGAAGCAAAAAAGACTTCACCCGCTGGCGTGCGTGCCGGTCGCCCAGCACGCGTGCCAGCAAATAAAAGTTTTTTGGTTCTTTTTTTCAAAAAAGAACAGTCTTACCTTTTCCAGACCGGCACCCCACCCACCGGCCGCTTCAGCCGGTAGAGCACATGGCGCTTTAGCTCATGCCCGTCCGGCACATCCGGGTGATCGAAATCCCCGTCGGGATCGCGGACCATGCCCAGCTTTTCCATCACCCGGATGGAAGGCTTGTTCTGCACCGCCGTCACAGCCACCACCTCCGGCACGCCATGCACCTCGAACACGTCGCTGATCGCCGCCCGCGCCGCCTCGGTGGCATAGCCCTGCCCCCACCAATCCTTGCCGATGCGCCACACCACTTCCACGCAGGGCGCACACGGAAGGCCGGTCTTCACCCGCCGCGCACCCACCCGCCCGATCAACGGCGCGACGCGCGGTGCCTCCACCGCGAACGGCCCGAAGCCGTCCTGCATCATCTGCACCAGCATGCGCGCCATCGCCCGGTCCGATTCCTCGCGCGTCAGCGGCGCGGGGTAGTAGCGCATCGTCTCGGGATCGCCACTGATCGCTGCCATCCGCTCCCAGTCATCGTCCCACCAGGGCCGCAGCATCAGGCGTTCGGTTACCAGCATGCGGCCTCCATGGCGGCACGCACCTCGGCCGCAGTCGGGATAGGGGCAACGGCGCCGTAGCCCTGGCACTTCAACGCGGCACAGGCTGCGGCGTAGCGCGCGGCCTGCTCCGGCGTATCCCCGGCCACGGTGCGCGCCAGGAAACTGCCGCAGAACGCATCGCCGGCCCCGGTGGCGTCGACGGGCGTGCAGGGGAAGGGTGGAATGCGCAGCCGCGTGCCCGGCGTCGCCACCAGCGCGCCCTGGTCGCCCATCTTCAGCACCACCAGGCGCGGGCCCATGCGCAGATAAAAATCGGCGATCACGTCGGGATCGGACAGCCCGGTCAGCGCCTGCGCGTCCTCCAGCCCGGGGAAGGCGATGTCGGCCCGCCCGATCGCGGCATGGATCACCGCCGCGGCGCGGGCAGGTGGCCAGAGGCGCGGGCGGTAATTGGTATCGAACGCCACGATGGCGCCAGCGGATTTGGCCAGCGCCATGGCATGAAACACCGCATCGGCGGCGGAGGCGGAGATGCCGAGCGAAATGCCGGAGGCATAGAACACCTTCGCCCCCCGGACCTTCGCGGCATCCACGTCGCCTGGCCCGTAGCCGGCCGCGGCCGAGGTGCTGCGGTAGTAGAGAAAGGCATGGCCCTTGGCGGAATGCGTCACGAAATACACCGCCGTCGGCCGCTCGGCCGAAAGCCGCACGCCGGAGACATCGATGCCCTCGCCGCGCCATAGATCGAGGAAGCGCTCCCCGGCCACGTCCTGCCCCACGGCGGTGAGATAGGCCACGCTGGCCCCCTGCCGCGCCGCGGCCACGGCGGCGTTGGAGGTGTCGCCGCCGAAGCCTTCCAGATACATCCGCCGGCCATCGGGGCCGCTGGGTTGCTGGTTGAACTCCAGCAGCGGCTCGCCCATGCAGACGATATCGCTCACAGGATCGCCCTCGCCGCCGCCTGGATCGCATCCCTGTCGCCGGCGGCGATGCGCTTCTCATCCACCAGTGCCCCGCCCATGCCGACGAAGCTGGCCCCGGCGGCGAGGTAGGCCGCCACATTGCCGGGCTCCACGCCCCCGGTGGGGCAGAAATCCACGCCGGGGAACACGCTGCGCAGCGCCTTGATGTGGCCGGGACCACCCACGGAGGAGGCCGGGAAGATCTTCACCACATCGGCCCCCGCCGCCAGCGCCGCCCGCACCTCGGTGGGAGTGAGGGCGCCGTGCATCAGCAGCGCACCGGCGGCGCGGCAGGGGGCGGCCAGCGCCGGGTCGGTCCAGGGCGCGACGATGAAGCGGGCGCCGGCAGCCAGGCAGATCTCGGCGGTGGCGGCATCGGGCACGGTGCCGGCGCCCAGAAGCAGGCTTTTGTCGGCCGCAAGCTCGCGGATCAGGGCCGGCGCATCGGGGATGGTCATGGTGAGTTCGAAGATGCGCAGCCCGGCCTCGCGCAGCCAGCGCACGGCGGTGGCGGCATGGGCGGCGGTGCTGGTGCGCACCACCGGCACCACGCGGGCGGCGCGCAGCGCCTGCATCATCTCGGCCTTGGTCATCGGCGGGCCCTCCTGGTGCCAGGGATACCATGCCATCCCGCCTGGGCAAGGAGTGGTCTGGCCGTTGCCGCCCCGGGTGGAGATTGCCGCCACCGCCGCCGCGCGCGACGCTGATACAAATCGAGGGGAGACGCCGCCATGGCCACGCAGCAGGACAAGATCGCCACCTTCCGCGCCCTGCACGACAGCGGGTGCTTCGTGATCGCCAATGCCTGGGACGCCGGCTCCGCCAAGGTGCTGGCCGGGCTCGGCTTCCCCGCGCTCGCCACCTCGAGCGGCGCCAGCGCCGGCATATTGGGCCGCCGCGACGGGCAGGTGACGCGCGAGGAAGCGCTGCAGCACGCCCGCGATGTGGTGGCCGCCACCGACCTGCCAGTCTCCGCCGACCTGGAAAAGGGCTTCGCCGATTCGCCCGCGGAGGCCGCCGAGACCTACCGCCTGGCGCTGGCCACCGGCCTGGCCGGCGGCTCGATCGAGGATGCCAGCGGGAACCCGGCCCAGCCGATCTACGATTTCGACCTCGCCGTGGCCCGCGTTGCCGCGGCGGTAGACGCGGTGCGCGGCACAGGCTTCGTGCTGACCGCCCGTGCCGAGAACCATTTGCGCGGCGTGACCGACCTTCATGACACCATCCGCCGGCTGCAGGCCTATGAGGCCGCCGGGGCGGATGTGCTGATGGCCCCGGGGGTGACCGACCTCGATGCCGTGCGCACCGTCTGCGCGGCGCTGAAGAAGCCATTCAACTTCATGGCCGGAATCCCGAAGCGCTCCCACACCGTGCCCGAGCTGGCGGCCTGCGGCGTGCGGCGCGTGAGCCTGGCCACCTCGCTGTATCGCGCCGCCATGACCGGGCTGATCCTGGCCGCGCGCGAAGTGCAGCAAGGCGGCACGATGGGCTACATCGACACCTCGCTGCCGACCGGGGAGATCACCGGCTACTTCGGCTGATCGCCCTTCGCGCGCGCCGCTTCCAGCGCGCCATCCGCCCAGCTTTCCAGCCCGCGGGCGGTGCGGTTCACCTGGTCCACCTGGCCGCGCAGCGTGCCGAGGCTCTGGTCGTATTCCGTGAGCGAGCCGCGCAGCGCCTCCACATTGCCGCGCAGGCCCTGCAGCGCGCCGCGCCACTGGCCCACCGCATCGCGCTGCGCCGCCACGGCCCGCTCCAGCGCGGCCAGGGCGCGCTGCAGGCGCTCGGTGGGGTTGTCCATTTCGGGGGGATGATCGGGCACGGCAGCTGCAGGCTGGGGCGCTGCAGGCGGGGGCGCGGCCGGCCTGGGCGCGGGCGCGGACCGGCTGGGGAAGGGAATGATGCGGGCGCTGGAAATGTCGGACATCGAATGCCTCCTGAGACACAAGATTAATGAATGGTAAAACGTCTCTTGAGAAGAGATTTTTCGCGCTCCACGGCGTTCTGCCACACCGGGTGACACCCGGTTAATCCTTGTGCCGCACGGTCGTCCATCGTTCCGAGAGGCAGGACAAACATGGAACCGAAAATGGACGCCTGGCAGCAACGCGTGGCCTTCATGGGCATCACGCCGCAAACCCGCGCGGCACTGCGGGCCTTCTGGCCGCATGTGGAAAAGGCACTGCCCGAGATCCTTGATTCCTTCTACGCCCATGCCCGCACCGCGCCGGCACTGGCCGCGATGATCGGCACGCGGGTAGACGGGCTGAAGGCGGCGCAGGGGCGGCACTGGGCGCGGCTGTTCTCCGGCGCCTTCGACGACGAGTACCATACCAGCGTGCGCACCATCGGCGAGGTGCATGCCCGGATCGGGCTGGAGCCGCGTTGGTATATCGCCGGCTACAACCACGTGCTGGAGCGGCTGATCCGCCTTGCCGCGCGGGCGCACCGGATGAGCCCCACCCGCACCGCCGAGACCGCGGCCGCGGTGACCACGGCGGTGATGATGGACATGGACGTGGCGATTTCCGTCTATCTCGACGGCAAGGCCGCCTCCGAGGCGAAGGCGCGCACGGACCAGATGGCCCGGGCCTCCGAGGCGTTCATCGGCGAGGCCAGCGGGCTGGTGACCGGCATCGCCGGCGCCTCCACCGAGTTGCAGGCCACTGCGGAAAACCTGGATGCGATCGCCAGCGATACCTCCAGCCGCGCCGCCTCCGCCGCCGAGCAGGCCGGGCAGGCGAGCGGCAACGTGCAGACCGTGGCCGCGGCGGCAGAGGAGCTTTCGGCCTCGATCTCCGAGATCTCGCGCCAGGTGACGCAGGCCACCCAGGTGGCCGCGCGCGCGGCCGACGATGCCGAGCGCACCGATGGCGTGGTGGGCCGCCTTTCCGAGGCCGCGCAGCGGATCGGCGACGTGGTGGGGCTGATCGGCTCCATCGCCGGGCAGACCAACCTGCTGGCGCTGAATGCCACCATCGAGGCGGCGCGCGCCGGGGAGGCCGGCAAGGGCTTCGCGGTGGTGGCCAGCGAGGTGAAGGCCCTGGCCACCCAGACCACGCGCGCCACCGAGGAGATCGGCCGCCAGATCGGCCATATCCAGGCCGCCACGCAGGAGACGGTGGGCGCCATCCACGGCATCGCGGCGGTGATCGGCGAGATCCGCAGCATTTCCACCGCCATCGCAGCCGCGGTGGAGGAGCAGGGCGCGGCCACCGCCGAGATCGCCCGCAACGTGCACGAGGCGGCGCGCCACACCGGCGATGTGGGTTCCACGATCGCGGGTGTCCATCAGGGTGCGGGCGAGGCCGGGCATGCCGCGGCCACTGTGCTGCAGGCCGCCACGGAGTTGTCCACCCAGGCCGCCACGCTGCAGCGCGCGGTGGCCGGCTTCATGACCTCGCTCAAGGCGGCCTGAGCCACCGCCCCACGCAACGGCGATTTGGGGCCAGCGGCCGAAATCCTGTATAGGGTTCTGCCCTGCCGCTGGACCCCGAGGGAATGGCCGCCGCGCTCGACATACTCGTCATCTTCCTGCTGATCGTGCTCAACGGGTTCT
>JAIXTK010000124.1 GCA_027483995.1 Acetobacteraceae bacterium | reverse complement strand
CGCTGTCATCGCCCTGCAACACGCAGGAGGGATACTGCCAGGTGATGGCGGAGCCGGTTTCCACCTGCGTCCAGCTGATCTTGCTGCGCGCGCCGCGGCAATGGCCGCGCTTGGTGACGAAGTTGTAGATGCCGCCCTTGCCCTCGGCATCGCCGGGGTACCAGTTCTGCACCGTGCTGTACTTGATCTGCGCGTCATCGAACGCCACCAGCTCCACCACCGCGGCGTGCAGCTGGTTCTCGTCGCGCTGCGGGGCGGTGCAGCCTTCGAGGTAGGAGACGAAGCTGCCTTCCTCCGCGATGATCAGCGTGCGCTCGAACTGCCCGGTGTTGCGGGCGTTGATGCGGAAATAGGTGGAAAGCTCCATCGGGCAGCGCACGCCCTTGGGGATGTAGACAAAGCTGCCATCGGTGAACACGGCGGAGTTCAGCGCAGCGAAGTAGTTGTCGTTGGTCGGCACCACGCTGCCGAGGTATTTCCGCACCAGCTCCGGGTGCTCCTGCACCGCTTCGGAGATCGGGCAGAAGATCACGCCGGCCTTGGCCAGGGTGGACTTGAAGGTGGTGGCCACCGAGACGCTGTCGAACACCGCGTCCATCGCCACTTGCGGGCGGTCCCCATCGGCGGGGGCGCCATCAGCCCCTTCCACGCCAGCGAGAATGGCACGCTCCCGCAGCGGGATGCCGAGCTTCTCGTAGGTGCGCAGCAGTTCGGGATCGACCTCGTCCAGGCTCTTGGGGCCGGCCTTCTTCTTGGGCGCGGCGTAGTAGTGCAGGTCCTGGTAGTCGATCGGCGGGTGGTTCAGCATCGCCCATTCCGGCTCGGTCATCTTGAGCCAGACGGCATAGGCGGCCAGGCGCCAGTCGAGCAGCCATTGCGGCTCGTTCTTGCGCGCGGAGATGAGGCGGATGATGTCCTCATTCAGGCCTTTGGGGGCCATCTCCATCTCGATATCGGTGGAGAAGCCCCATTTGTAGCCGCCTTCAGTGGCGGCCTGGACAGTGTCGAGGGTTTCGGCGACGGCAGGCATGGTTGGCCCCCCTTTTACTCGGCAGCGCGGGAGAGAAGCGCCGGCGCATCCGCAGGAATGCGGAAAGCCGGCGGAACGGAGGCGGCACGCATATCGGCCAATGTGATGGACGACAGCGAATTCTGGATGGCGCCGTTCACCAGATCCCACCGTCCCTTGACGGCGCAGACGGAGGATACGTCGCAGCCGAGCGTGGAACCGTCCACGCAGGCCGTCAGCGCGATCGGGCCATCCACGGCGGTGATCACGTCGGCCACCGTCACCTGGCCCAGCGGGCGCAGCAGGCGGTAGCCGCCGCGGGCGCCGCGGGTGGAGGCCACCAGGCCGGCGGACGCAAGCGCCTTCAGTACCTTGGCCACGGTCGGCTCCGGCACCCCGGTGGCCGCCGCAAGACCCGGCGAGGTCTGCACGCAATCCGGCACCGGCCGCTCCCCCTCGGCGAGGCGGATCAGCACGACCACGGCGTAGTCGGTGAGCTTGGACAGGCGCAGCATCGAAGCGTCCCGGAAGCGGAGAGGGCTAATCGGACCCAACGGGTCCTGATTACCCGGAGATGGCCCACGAGACCCGGCTCGTCAAGGCCGCACGCTCGGATTCCGTGGTTTGCCTGCGGGATAGACGGTTGCGCCGGCAGCAGGGCGGGTGCGGCACACCCGCCCTGGCGCGATCATGCTGTCGGGCGGATCATCTCGAACAGGCTGGAGATCTCGGTGTAGTCGCCGCGATAGCCGCAGCGGGCGATCGGGCGGGCGCCGGCGGTGTCGAAGATGCCGTCCTTCAGCCAGCGGTCGTCGATATGCACGCCCACCACCTCGCCCAGCACCATCCAGCTATCGAGCAGCTTGCCGTCCACGTCGGAGAGCTGGATGATCTGCGTCACCTTGCATTCCAGCGCCGCGATGGCCTCGGCCACGCGCGGCGGCTTCACCCGCGTGCTCGGCGCCATGGCCAGCCCGGCGAGATCGAACTCGTTCACGCCATGCGCCACGGGGGCGGAGGTGGCGTTCATGGCCCGGGCCAGCTCGGCGCTGACCAGCGAGCAGGTGAATTCCCGCGTCGCCTCGGCGTTGTCGATGCTGTCCTTGCGGCCTTCCGAGTTGAAATAGACCATCGGCGGGAAGGAGGAGACGGCGTTGAAGAAGCTGTAGGGCGCGAGGTTGGGCCGGCCCTGTGCATCCACCGTGGCCACCCAGCCGATTGGGCGCGGGGCCACGATCGCCTTGAACGGGTCGTGCGGAAGGCCGTGGCCCTTGCGGGGTTCGTAGAAATAGTCGCTCACCTGGCGGCCCTCCGTGCGTTCGGGCGGACCATACCGGGGGAGGCGCGGCGCTTCAAACCCCCGTTACAGCCCGGCGCACAGGCTCAGCGGCCAGATCTGCTGGGACATCTGCCTGATGTGCATCTCGGCATACACGTGCCGGCCGTGGAACAGCACCAGCACCGCCACGGCGGCCGCCGCCACGCCGATCCAGCCGCGCCGCAGCGCCGGGCGCGGGCCGGCAAGCAGGGCAAGCGCCACGGCGCCGGCCGTGCCGATCAACCCACCGGCCACCACGTCCGCCAGCGTATGCACGCCGAGTTCCACGCGCGTGAAGCCCACCAGCCCGGCCACGGCGGCACCGGCGAGGAAAGCCGTGCGCGGCCCGCCGATCACCAGCGCCAGCAGCCCGCCATACACCACGGCGGCCGAGGCGGTATGGCCGCTCGGGCTCAGCAGCCCCACCGGCGGCAGCAGCCCCTGGCACGCCATGGTGGAGAGCTTGGCCAGCAGCACCGCCCCCAGAGTGGCCGGCACGGCGATGAACCAGGCCAGCGCGCCGCGCCACCATCCGGCCAGCAGCAGCACCAGGCCAACCGCCAGCAGCAAGGGCAGAATCACGGCCTGGTCGCCGAGATCGGTGATGAGATGCAGGTCCATGGGTTGCGGAGCGCTTGGGTAAAGGGAGAGCTGAAAACACAGTCTGCCGCCAGTCAATCAACGCAGCCTTAACACGAAACCCTGCCCCCTGCCCCCACCATTGCGCGGCGCGGCCGGTTCCTGTCATGTGCCGCATATCCCGGCAGGAGGAACCGCCCCATGACCACCCGCAGGATCGGCGAAACCACCGTCACCCGCGTGTACGAAAGCGCCGGCCCCGGCTTCCCCGCCCAGCATTTGCTGCCGGACTGGGACCCCGCGATCCTGGCCGACCACGCCGGCTGGCTCTCGCCCAATTATTTCGAGGCCGCGACCGGCAAGTTCATCTCCTCCATCCATTCCTGGGTGATCCGCACCAAGCACCACACCATCCTGGTGGACACGTGCTGCGGCAACGGCAAGGACCGGCCGGGCTTCGAGCGCTTCCACATGCTCAACACCCCCTACCTCGCGCGCCTCGCCGAAGCCGGCGTGCAGCCGGAGGAGGTGGACTACGTGCTCTGCACCCACCTGCATGTCGATCACGTCGGCTGGAACACCCAGCTGCTCGATGGCCGTTGGGTGCCCACCTTCCCGAACGCGAAATACGTGTTCAGCAAGGTGGAGCGGGACCACTGGGACCCCGCGCTGAACAAGGATCTCGCCCCCGCCCAGGGCGCCATCTTCCAGGATTCCGTGCTGCCGGTGATCGAAGCCGGCCAGGCCATGGTGGTGGAGATGACCGACCAGCTCGGCGACGGCCTGCTGATCGAGCCCGCACCCGGCCATGCGCCGGGCCACGTGATCCTGCGGCTGCTCTCCGGCGGCGACCAGGCGGTTTTCCTGGGCGACGTGATGCACCACCCGATCCAGGTCTACAGGCCTGAATGGAGCAGCCGCTTCTGCACCGATGTGCGCCAGGCCGAGCAATCCCGCCGCCGGGTGCTGGAGCTGTGCTGCGAGACCAATGCCCGCGTCTTCCCCGCCCATTTCGGCGCCCCGCATGTGGGCTGGGTGCGCCGTGCCGGCGCCGGGTACCGCTTCGAGTTCGATAACGGAGACGCCGCCTGATGTCCCGCATCGTCGACCTGCCGCACAGCATCGCGCTGGAAGGCGTCAGCAATTTGCGCGACCTCGGCGGCTGGCCGACGCGCGATGGCGGCACGGTCAGGCGCGGCCAGGTGTTCCGCTCCGCCGCACTCCATGCCCTGACGGAGAAGGACATCGCCGCGCTGCGGTCGCTGGGCGTGCACCACATCGTCGATTTCCGCGGCGACGGGGAGCGCGAGCGCTGGCCCACCAAGCTCTCCGAGGGCGTGTCGATCCACGAACTGACTATCCAGCCCACCATCGGCGCCTCTCTGCGCGACCTGGTGCAAGACCCGAACTCGACCGCGGAGGACGTGGTGCGCGTGATGCGCGCGGCCTATGGCAGCTACGTCACCGATTGGGCGCATCGCTACCGCGCCATGTTCGACCTGCTGCTGCAGGAACAGCCCGCCCCGCTGCTGTTCCACTGCACCGCCGGCAAGGACCGCACCGGGGTTGCCGCCATGCTCCTGCTCTCCGCCCTGGGCGTGGAGGAGGAGGTGATCCACCACGACTACCTCGCCACCAACCGTCTGTGGCGGCGCGATGCCGAGGTTTCGGCCGGCCTGCCGCCCGTGGTGGCCGATACGCTGCTCTCGGTGCAGCCGGCCTTCCTGGAAGCCGCCTACGAGGCGATCCACGCGGGCTGGGGCAGCATCGACGCCTATCTGCACCAGCAACTGGGGCTCGACGACGCCCGCATGGCGGCGCTGCGCGCCCGGCTGGTGGAGTAGCTCAGCCTCTACCGACCGGCGGCCAGCCCAGGATCCCCTCCGGCCCCGGCCGGTTGCGCAGCCACCAGGACCAGTCCTGCGGCAGCAGCGCCACCGGATCGGGCTGGCCCAGTTCGCGCGCGGCGTAGAACGGCCAGTGCGGGTTGGCCAGCGCCGGGCGGCCCAGCAGCACCAGGTCGATCTGCTCCGCGCGGATTGCCGCATCCGCCGCGGCGGGAATGCCGAGGTTCCAGCTGACGCCCACGGGCATGCCCACCTCCCGCCGCACCCGCGCCGCGCGCTCCACCATGAAGCCCACCTCATTGAACGGCACGTTGCGTACGTCATCCGTGTTCATGCCCAGGCTGAGATCGGCGAGATCGAGCCCATGGCCCTTCAGCTCGGCCACCGCCCACACCGCGTCGTCGAACTGCACGCCATCGGGGTGGAAATCGTCGCTACCCAGCCGCATCGTCAGCGGCAGGCGTTCCGGCCACACCGCCCGCACCGCATCCATCGCCTCTCGGTGGTAGCGCAGGCGGTTTTCCAGGCTGCCGCCGTACTCATCGGTGCGCTGGTTGGCCAGCGGCGAGAAGAAGCTGGCGCCGAGGTAGCCATGGGCGAAATGCATCTCCAGCCACTCGAAGCCCGCCGCCAGGGCGCGGCGCGCGGCATCGGCATAGGCGCGGTGGATCTCATGGATCTCCGCCACGCTCATCTCCTGCACCGGATAGGTGTAACGCCCGCCGAAGGTGATCGGCGAGGGCGCGCGCACCTGCCAGCCATCGGGGTGGTCCGGGGCGATCTGCGTCTTGCCGTCCCACGGCTTCTTCTCGCTGCCCTTGCGCCCGGTATGGCCGAGCTGGATCGCCGGCACCGCGCCCATGTCCTTGATGATGGCGGCCACGCGGGCCAGGCCCTCGATCTGGCTGTCGTCCCAGATGCCGGCGCAGCTGGTGCCGGTGCGGCCATCCGGCGTGATGGCGATCTGCTCCGGAAACACCAGCCCGAACCCGCCGGCGGCGCGCGAGCCCATCAGCATCACGTGGAAGTCGCCCATTTTTCCGTCCACGGAGCGATACATCGTCATCGGCGACATCGCGATGCGGTTGCGCAGGGTCACGCCCTTAAGGGTGTAGGGGCTGAACAGATCGGGCATCTCAGGTCCTGCGCTGGCGAAGTCGCGCGGCATACCCCCGCTGCGCCGGAATGGAAAGGCGTCCCTACCGCACCCGCACCGTGGCTCGGGCGGCGCTGCCCTCGGCATCCAGCACCGTCAGCCGGTAGAAGCCGGGCCCCTGCGGCAGCCAGGCCGCCTCGCGCCGCGCCGGGTCGGCCGGCAGGCGGGCCCCGTCCACCAGGAAGGTCAGCGGCCTTCGCCCGCCCATCACCCGCAGCACCACCGGCCCCTCCGTGCCCAGCACCGCGCCCGGCGGCGGGAACAGCAGGCGCAAGGCCTCCTCCTGCCCCGCGCGCTCGCGGCTCGGCCCCGCCACACGCTCCGCCCGCGGCTCCGGGCGTGGGGACGGTGGCAGCATGCCCATCACGCGTGAGAGCAACGGCAGCGCCAGGTTCCGCCCCGTCGCCCCCGGCAGCGGGGTGCCATCGGGCCTTCCAACCCACACGCCGGCCACATGCGCGGCATCGAACCCCATCGCCCAGGCATCGCGCCCGCCCCAGCTGGTGCCGGTCTTCCACGCCACGCCCGCCGGCCCGCCTTCGGGGAAAGGCTGCGTCAGCACTTCGGCGATCACCGAGGCACCACGCGGCTGAAGGAAGGCCCGCGCCTCGTTCGGCCCCGGCCGCAACCGCAGCGGCGCCCCCATGCCATCCGTGCCCAGCGCGGCATACAGCCCAGCGAGGTCGCGCAGCGTGATCCCCGCACCGCCCAGCGCCAGCGGCAAGGAAGGATCCGCCCCCACCGGCAGATGCAGCGCCGCCCCCGCCCCCTTTACCGCCGCGGCAAAGCGCAGCGGCCCCACGCGATCCAGCAGCGCCACTGCCGGCAGGTTCAACGAACGCCGCAGCGCATCACCCGCCGTCACCGCGCCCTGAAAGGTCCGGTCGAAATCCTCCGGCGCATAGGCCCCGAAGCGCCGCGGCAGATCATCCACCCTTGTGGCCGGCCCCGCGATCCCGTCCTGGAACGCCATCGCATAGATGAACGGCTTCATCGCCGAGCCTGGCGAGCGGACCGCCCGGCTGAGATCCATCGCCGCCGCCCGGCCCGCCTGCATCCCTGCCCCGCCGGACACCACCGCGCGCAGCTCGCGCGCCCCCATCTCCGCCACCACGATGGCCAAGGAGGCCCGCTCCGGCAGCCCGCGCAGCCGCTCCTCCGCCAGCCGCTCCAGCGCGCGCTGCAAGGAAAGATCGAGCACCGTCTCCACCCGCTCGCCCTTCAGCCCCACCACCGCCTGCCGCGCGTGCCGTGGCAACGCCACCCGCCGGTCCGGCACCGCGCCGCCATCCCAGCCCAGGATCCGGTCCCGCAGCGCCCGCGCCCGCTCCGCATGCCGGTCCGGCCGCAGCGCCTCCGGCCGGCGCGGAATCGCCACCAGCAGCGCCGCCTGCGCGGCATCCAGGTGTTGCGGCCCCACCCCGAACCAGGCGAGGCTCCCCGCCCGCACCCCCTCCAGATTGCCGCCATAAGGCGCCAGCGTCAGCCAGATGCCCAAGATTTCCTGCTTGGAATAGCGCCACTCCAGCTGCACCGCGCGCGCCAGTTCGATCAGCTTGCTGCGCAGCGTGCGCGGCCGCGGCTCCAGCAACCGCGCCGCCTGCATCGTCAGCGTAGACCCGCCCGAGACAATCCGCCCCGCCCTGATGTCCTGCCAAACCGCGCGCGCCAGCGCCACGGGATCAACGCCGGGATGCCACCAGAAGCGCCGATCCTCCACCCGCACCAGCGTCTCCAGCAGCGCGGGCGAGACATCCTCCGCGCGCACGCGAAAACGCCAGACGCCCCCCTCGGCCGGCAGCAATGCCAGCGTGCGGCCGTCGCGGGCGACGACCTCCGTGCCAACGGCGTGCAGCCGCCCGAGCGCGGGGGGGAAGGCGCGGTCCAACGCCCACAGCCCCGCGAGCAGGACAAGGAAGGAAGCAAAAATCTTCTTTTTCTGTAGAAAAAGAAGCAAAAATACTTTTTTCACTGGCATCCGGGCGCCAAGGGAATAAAAATTTTTTTTTGGTTCTTTTTTACAAAAAAGAACATTCTTGCTTGCCTTACTCGGTCGGCAACACCCGTATCTTCGCCACCGCCTGCCGCGCGAAGATCGCCGGCCGGTACATGTCGAACATCTCCGCCCCCGGCAGCTCAAAGAAGCCCGGCGTCACCGCCCGCACCCGGGCCGCCACGCGGAAGCCCTGCTTCTGCTCGGTCAGCTCCAGCGCCGCGGCAAAGCGGTCATCCGCCGCCGGCTGCGCCTCGGTGGCGGTCAGCTCACCCAGCCAGGGCATGCCCGGCACCGCGCCAGCCGGCAGCCGCGCGGTGATCTCCCACCCCGCTGGCAGCCCCTGCATCGCCAGCGCCCGATGCCCCTCGCGCGTCTGCGCCTCGCCTTCCAGCAGCACCACGAACTCCGTGTTCTGCTTCAGCTGGTCGAGGTTCAGGGCCGTGCCGTCCAACGCCAGGAACCGGCGGGAGATGCGCATGCCATTGCGCGCCGCCGGCAGTGCCTCGGCCGGCACGCCGGTCACGGAGACGCTCTGCCACAGCGGCCGGTCGGTGAGGTTGCGCGCCGCCACGGGGCCGGAAAGCTTCGCCGCCACCACCGGGCCCGAAAGCTCCCGCCCCTCCACGGAAACCCGCACCGGCCGTCCGTCACGTCCCAGGGTGGCCGCCGCCGCGGCCATCCAGGCCTGCTCCTGGGTGGAAAGTGCCGCGGGCAGCAGATCCACCCCCGGCAGGCCGGCTACCAGGCGCTGCAGCCGCTCCGGCAGCAGGCCGCTTTCCTTCAGCAGCACCGCCATCGCCGCGATGTCGCGCAGCCCGGTGCCGTAATCCGCCCCCCACCAGCGCCGCGCCGGCGTATCCAGCGCGGCGCGGAACATCGCCTCGGCGCGCGGGCGGTCGTGTGCCAGGGCGAGCGCGGCGGCCACCTGGGCCTTGGCCAGCGGCGTCGGCAGCCCGGCCGGGTTCTCGGCCATCACCCGCGCAGCCCCCGGGCGCCCCTGCCCGGCCAGCGCCAACACGTACAGCCGGTAGGCCTGCGCGGCCACGGCGTCTGGCTGGCTGCCGGGATACTCGCTCTGCTCGTTCAGGTTCTTCAGCGCCTCGTCCAGCGCCGCTTCCGGTACCGTCGCCCCGGCCGCGCGCGCACGCAGCAGGAACTCCACGGCATAGGGGGAAAGCCACGCCTCGTTCTGCCCACCCGCGCTCCACAGCCCGAACCCACCATCGTAGCGCTGCCGATCGAGCACGCTGGCCACCACCTGGCCGAGCCGGGCCGCGCGCTGATCACCCGCCACCGGCCCATCGGGCAGCAGCGCCAGCGGCAGGCCACGGCTGACGGTCTGCTCCAGGCAGGCCATCGGGAAGGCATCCAGCGCCCGCACCAGCGCCGTCACGTCGTAGCGCACCGGCGCGCCGAAGCTGGCCTCGGCACTCCAGGTGCCAGGCAGGAAGCGCCCGGTGGGCGGCTCCAGCCGCAGTTCGGCCCCCGGCGCCAGCTCGCTGCCCGCCACCACGCTGATCGGCCCGCGCGACGGGCGCACGGTGATCGCGGTGTCGCGCTGCAGGCTGAACCCGCCAGCCGCCGAGATGGTCAGCTTCACCACCCCGCGCCCGGCACCGTTCGCGCGCAGCAACGTCGCCGGCAGCGCCCGCGCCCCCGGCGCCAGCGTTGCGCTGATGGTCGTATCACCCGCAATGGCCAGCGGCCCCTCGGTCGCCACCTGCACGGAGACCGGGCCTTCCGGCAGGTCGATATTGTGCAGCATCACCACCAGCCGCGCCTCGTCGCCGGGTGCCAGGAAGCGCGGCAGCAGAGCCTCGGCCACCACGGGGTCGCGCACCACGGCCGGCTTGCCGGCGGAGCCGACCTTGCTGCCCTGCCAGGCCACGGCCATCAGCCGCACCTCGCCGTTGAAATCGGGCATGTCCAGCGGCACATGGGCCACGCCATCCGCACCGGCCTGCACCGGCGGGGTGAACAACGTGACCGTACGGATGGGGATATCCGGCAGCACGAAGCCGCCCTCGTCGCCACCCTGCTTCAGCAGCGTCGCTTCGCCCTCCGCCGGCGCGATCAGCCGGCCCCAATCGTCGCGGATATCCAGCCCCAGACGTCGCCGGCCGAGATAATGCCCGGCCGGGTTCGGCGTTTCGAACCGCGTCAACCGCAGGATGCCCTCATCCACCGCCGCCAGCGTCACCCAGGCGCCCGGCGCCACGCGCACCGGCACGATGCTGCGCGCACGGGGCGCCAACCGCTCCGGCGTCTCGATCGTCACCGCCAGCGTGCGCGCGGCGGGATCGACGCCGACCCAGGTGAGGCCGATCGCCCGTCCCGGCCGGTCATTGCCCGAACCACCACGGAACACATGCACCGCGACATAGGCGCCGGGCCCCCAGCTTTCCTCCACCGGCACGTCCACATCGGCCCCGCCGGCCGGCACCGACACAGTGCGGAGGGACAGCACCCGGTCCGACAGCACCGCCACCGTCGCCTCGCCGGCGAAGGGCGGCGCGATATGAACCTTCACGCTCTCGCCCACCTTGGCGGCGCGCACGGCGGCGGACACATCCACCCGGTCCGGCACATCGGGGCTTTCGCTGGCCGCCCAGCCGGCGCGGAAGCGATAGGTCGTTACCGCCATGCCGTTGGCCTGCGAGACCTCCACGCGGTAGCGCCCGAAATCCAGCTTGCGCGCGAAGCGGTGCGGCGTGCCGGTGCCGATGGCGATATCCTGCGTCTCCAGCGGCTCGTCGCGCCACACCGTCTCGTAGCGCGCGAGCGATCCGCGCATCACCATCCGCCAATCCGGCCGTTCCCGCACCAGGCGCAGGCGGGCATTCAGCGGCACGCGCGCCCCATCGGGCCCCACGGCCACGATGTCGAACCCGGCTTCCGCCTGGGCATCCACCGCATTGCCCTCGAACAGCGGCTTCAGCCCGATCAGCGGCCCCGCCGGGCGCACCGGCATGGAAACGCTGGCGCGCGAGGCCCGGCCCGCCGGGTCGTTCACCGCCACGTCGATCTCCGCCTTCAGCGCGAAGGTGGTGTCCGGCAGCCGGCCGATAGTCAGCGCCATGGTGGTGCGGCCCTGCGGATCCGTCTCCGCCAGCTCGATCTGCCGCAGGGAGGGCGCGAACACCTCGCCCACCTGGCCGATGCGATAGCCGGCCAGCGCCGGGAAGGGCGCGGGATCGGCCACCAGCCGCATCGTCGCCTCGCCGGTCAGGCCCGCGCCGGGCGCGCCATAGAGGAAGCGCGCCACCACCGGCACGCTCTCGCTGCGGCCAGCCACAAGTGCGGCCGGCAAGGGGCCGACATCCACCGCCATGCGGTCCGGCACGAAGGCATCCACGCGGAACTCACCGCGGCCGATCGGCGGCAGCGCGGGGTCGGCATGCAGTTCCACCGTCCAGGTCCCCGCCGAGGCCCCGGCCGAGAGCGCCACCGGCACGTGGATGGAGGCTTCAGCAAGGCGCGCCGGCGTGGCCTTCAGGAAGGTCTGCCCGCCCGGCCGCTTCACCGTTACCTGCACCGGCAGATCGGCTGGCAGCCCGGCGGCATCGCGTACCAGCGCCATCAGCTGCACCGTCTCGCCCGGCCGGTAGATGCCGCGATCGAACCACACGAAGGCATCGATCGGCCCGGGATGCGGCATGCCTTCCACCCCGCGGTCCGACAGGTCGAAGGCGGCGCTGTTCAGATCGAGCGTGGCGAAATCCGTTTCCGCGAAGGCGTGGATCGACCCCGGCTCCAGCGTGCCCTCGCCGCGCAGCAGCGCGCGGGCGAAGCGCGCCACGCCGGCCTCATCGGTGGTCGCCTCGGCCAGGATGTCGTTGTTGCGCGCCAGCAGCCGCAGCAGCACGCCGGGCTTCGGCTTCGCGTCGGAATAGCCGCGCACCTGCACCGTCAGCCCGTCCGATCCACGCCACACCGTGGGGGCGAGGTCCGTGCGCAGGATCATCTGCACCGCCGAGGCACCGCGCCGCGGCGAGCCGTCGCCGATCTCGGCCGACAGCGCATAAAGGCCCGGGCCAGCATTCGCCAGCGCCTCCGGCATCGGCAGCGCCGTGCGCGCCGGCCTGTTCGGCTCCCATTTCGGGATCTCCGCCGTGCCGGTCCACACCGTGCTGCCGGAGCTCTCGGCAATGCTGTCCACCGACCAGCGATCGATCTCCTGGCCCAGGCGGTAGTCGCGCATGAAGCCGGCTACATTGCGCTCGGTCATGCGCACCAGCGTCATCTTCACGCGGGACATGTTGACGGTGGTCAGCGTCACCGCCGGCGCCTGGCCGCGCGGCAGCACGAACATCCGCGTGTCGAACGCCACGCGCGGCTGGCGGTTCGGCATGGAAACATTGCCCCAGGCCTCCCGCATCACCGTGATCCCACCCTCGCCCGGCATGCCCTGGCGCACCGTGATGCGCGTGGTGGCACCGAACGGCAGGCCAGAGACGCAGATCTGGTCGCCCTCACGCGTGACGGCCGCGCCGGGCACCGGCGGGCTCAGCACGATCCAGTCCTGCGGGTTGAAATCGGGCCGCCGGCTGGGCGGCGAGGTGAACAGCAGGCAGGCGCGCGCCGGTTCCGCCTCCGCCTCGGTGCGCACGCTGCGCACCTGCACGCCGACCTCGCGCCGTGCCGCCTCCAGCCGTGCCTTGTAGTCGGCGTTGTCCGGCGCGCGTTCCACCACCTGCTGCAGCGCCTGCAACTGCTGCGCCGGGCGGTTCAGCACGCGCAACGCATCGGCCACCAGCAAAAGCGGGCGGATTTCCGGCGCGCCCGGCTCGGCCATCTGGAAGGCCTGCCAGCCGGCCCACAGCGCGCGCTGCGCATCGGGTGGGGTGCGGCGCAGATAGGCATCCGCGAGATCAACATAGACCTGCACCGTCGGCTCGCCCTGGGCCACGCGCAGTTCCAGCGCCGTCACCGCCGCGGCGAAATCCCGCTTGGCCAATGCCGCGGCTGCCTGCTGCTCCGCCGTCTTGCGCGCTGCGGCTGCCGCCCCGCTGGGGAAGCGGCGCTGCAGCCCCTCCACCCAGGTGCTCGCTTCCTGCTCCACCCCCGGCAGTTCGAAATCCTGCGCCCGCGCCGGAACCGCCGCCAGCAGCGCCAGCAACAGGGCGGGAAGCAGGAGCCATAGGCGGAAATGGTTGAACATGGGCCGCTCCAGCGGAAAGGCAGAAAGCTTCAAGCGTGATCGTCAGAGGCGGAATCGCCGGAGACGTGAATCACGCGATCCAGCAAAGACCTAGATCATGAGCTGCGCGTCTGTCAGCGCGGATCATGGTCTAGGCATTGTTGGCGGAAAGTGCCGCCATCTCGGTATCCACGAGGCTGGCGATGCGCTCCACGAAGGGGCAGTGGATCGCCAGCTCCCGCAGCCCGTCGCGGGTGCGATAGAGGTATTCGGCCGCCGTGCCCATGCGCCCGCTGGCGGTGGCCAGACGGCGCACCACCACCGCCTCCTCCAGGTCGCAATAGCCGGGGCCTTCGGGGTCGATGGTGAAGGCGATGCCGTGGCCCACCAGCGCACCGGCACGGTCGTGCAGCGGCACCCAGCGCGGGATGTAGCCGCGCGCCACCATCTCGCGCCGCCACAGCAAATCGAGCTCCGGCGCGATCAGGTCTTCCGCGATGCGGAACGCCACCCCGGTGCAGCCGCCGCCGGGGCGCAGCCCCAGCATCAGCCCGGGGTTCTCCGGCGTGCCGCGCCCGCCCTTGGTGGAAAGGCAGAAATTGCGGTGCCAGTCCGGCGTGTGCGCCACCTCGCGCTGCACGAAATGCACCATCGGGTTCCAGATCAGGGAACCATAGGCGAACACCCACACACCCTGCCCCGCCCCTCCTGGACCGTCGTACTCCGGCCGTTCCGCCAGCAGGCGATGCAACGAGGCATTGCGCTCCTCGTCGCTCAGCACCCGCGTCTCGGGCGACCACTTGCGGATCTCCTCGGCCAGGCGGCCAGAGAGCAGGAACTCGCGGTTCAGGACGTGCTGGCTCATGGGTTACTGGCGCGCCTTCAGCAGGTCGCGGATTTCCTCCAGCAACACCTCCTGGCGGGAGGGCGCGGCGGGGGCGGCGGGCTTGGCCTCCTCCTTGCGCTGCAGGCGGGACAGCACCTTCACCAGCCAGAACACCGCGAAGGCCACGATGGTGAACTGGATCACCGCGTTGATGAACAGGCCCGCGTTCAGCGTCACGCCGCCGGCCTTCTGGGTCAGCTCCAGCGTGGCAAGGCGTTCGCCCTTCAGCACGACGAAGATGTTGCTGAAGTCGATGCCGCCCACCAGCAGGCCGATCACCGGATTGAAGATGTCCTTCACCAGGCTGGCCACGATGGCGGTGAACGCGGCACCGATGATGATACCAACGGCCAGGTCCACCACATTGCCGCGCATGATGAACTTGCGGAATTCTTCCAGCCAGTTGGGCGGGCGGATCGGCAGCTGTGCCATGGGATATGTCCTTTTCCGATGTTTTTTCAGGAAAGCGGCAACTGGCGGGTGATTTCGCCCGCCACCGAGTCGGTGGTGGCGCGCCACACCCCACCCTGCCCCAGCATGCGCGACAGCGCGTCCGTGAGATAGCGGATGCGCGAGGCCTGGCCGGTGAGCCAGGGATGCAATGACAGGTTCACCGCGGCACCGCCCTCCGCATGCAGCACGGCGAAGCTTTCGGCCACCAGATCGGCCCAGGCCTGCGGCTGGGTGCGGCGCAGCCACATCGCCTCCAGGTCGTTCCAATCGGCATGGGCCGGCAGGGCGAGCAGGCCGGAGGCAAAGCGGTACGGCCTGTCGTCGTTGCTCCAGTCGGTCGTGTAGGCAAAGCCCACATCGGCCAGCAGCGCGGTGGTACGGGTGCTCTGGTTGAAATCCTGCCCGCACCAGCCGGCCGGCGCGTGGCCGGTGGCGGCCAGCACCGCGGCGCGGCTTTCGTCGATCAGCGCGCGCTCCGCCGCTTCGTCCATCGCCTGGGTGATGCGGCGCGTGGCGAAGGTGCCATGCGCCAGGAAGCAGGCGCCGCGCCGGGCGCATTCATCCACCAGCTCCGGCCAGCGCCGCGCCGCCTCCGCGCCCAGCGCGACGGACGGCACCACGCCGAAGCGGTCCAGCACATCCAGGATGCGAAAGATGCCGACCCGGGCGCCATAGAGCCGCTGCGACCAGGTCAGCCAGTCCGGAAAGAATTTCCCGAGCGGCGAGACGATGCGCGGATCGGCGCTGGCATCCGCGGGCGGCGCCACCTCCCAGTCATCCAGCATCAGCGTCACGGTCAGCGCCGTGCGCGCGCCGCCCGGCCAGGCGATCCTTGGCCCCTCTGCCAGGGTGCGAAAGGGATGGAGCGCATGGTCCATACCCGGCAGCCGCACCTCGCCCACGGGCGGCACGGGGGCGGGCCTATGTGCGGCCATGCAGCGCCTCCCGGGTCGCGAGATGCGCCTGCATCGCGGGCAGGTGATGCGTGCGGTAGTGGGCTGCGATCTCGCCCGCCGTGGCACACCACACCCCGGGATGGGAGAGCATATAGGCCATCACCTGCTGGAATTGGCGGATTCGGCCGGGCTGGCCGACCCAGAACGGGTGCACCGCCACGCACATCACCCGGCCCTGCTCGGCGCCTTCGGCGTACACCGTGTCGAAATGATCGCGGATCTGGCGGCAGAAATCGCCGATCTCCTCGCCGCGGCGCGACACGATCACATCGTTCAGCTCCATCGTGTAGGGCACGCTGAGCAGCGGCGAACCGTCCGGCCGCGGCGCCTTGGTGATCAGCGGCGTCGGCTGGTCGTCGTGATACAGGTCGCAGGTGTAGTCGAAGCCGGCCTCGGCCAGCAGGTCGAAGGTGTTCAGCGTGTTGGTCACCGCCGGGCTGAACCAACCGGCCTGCTCCGTGCCCACGAAACGCCGATGGATCTCGCGGCTTTCCTGCATCGCCGCGCGCTCTTCCTCCGGGGTGAAATCCCAGTGGTAGCGGGTGTTGTAGATGCCGTGGCTCATCAGCTCCCAGTCGCGCTTCAGCATGCCCTCGGCGATCTGGGGGAAGTGCTGCAGCACGGCCATGGAAAGGCTCACGGTGCATCGAATTCCCAGCGCGTCCGTCGCGTCGAACAGCCGCCACAGCCCCACACGGTTGCCGTAGTCGCGGATGGAATAGCCAAGCACATCCGGGTGCGGGCTGCGCGGCCAGGGGTCGCGGGTGCGCTGGAAGGCGGGCAGGAATTCGTAGTGCTCGATGTTCGGGCACAGCCACAGTGCCACCCGCGCACCACCGGGCCAGGTGAGGCGCGGGCGATGCCGGATCGGCGAATAGGCGACGAGGTCGGGCTGCAACCCTCACGCTCCCGGGTAACGATGCGACACCATACCAGCCCCGGGCGCGCCGCGAAAATCCCGCATCGCGCCACGCTCCTGCCTTACAAGAGCGCGATGCAGGCTGCCCCGCCCGAGTCGGGCAGGACGATGGAGGACCCAAGCATGCGCGTTCTGATTCTCGCGGCCACCGCCGCGCTGCTGGCCGGCTGCGGTGCCAGCCAGTTCGACCGCGTCTCCACCGGCGCCGGCACCGGTGCGGGCACCGGGGCGGCGATCGGGCTGCTCGGCGGGCCGATCGGCGTGGGGCTGGGCGCGGCCATTGGCGCCGGTGTCGGCGCCGTCACCGGCGGCGCCACCAGCCAGGACCAACTCGACCTCGGCAAGCCGGTCTGGAAGTAGTCTTCCGGCGCTACTGCGCCGGCGTCAGCTGCGTGGCCACCAGGCTGGCGAAGGGCCCGCCCTGGGCCACCAGTTCGGCGAAGCTGCCGCGTTCCACGATGTGGCCATGCTCGAACACCAGGATCTGGTCGGCATCGCGCACGGTCGAAAGGCGATGGGCGATGATGAAGGTGGTGCGCCCGGCCATCAGGCGGCGCAGCGCGCTGGCCACGCGGGCCTCGGTGGCGGCATCCAGCGCGCTGGTCGCCTCGTCCAGCACCAGGATCGGCGGGTCCTTCAGCAGGGCACGCGCGATCGCCAGGCGCTGGCGCTGGCCGCCGGAAAGGCTGGCACCGCGTTCGCCCACCATGGTGTTGTAGCCATCCGCCTGGCGGACGATGAACTCATGCGCATCGGCCACGATGCAGGCGGCTTCCAGCTCCGCCTGGGTGGCGTCCGGCTTGCCGATCAGCAGGTTCTCGCGGATCGTGCGGTTCAGCAGCATCGCCTCCTGGAACACCACGCCGATGTTCCGGCGCAGTGATTCCACCGTCACGTCGCGCAAATCGTGCCCGTCGATGGCGATGCGGCCATGCTGCGGGTCCCACATGCGCTGCAGCAGGGCCATCGCGGTGCTCTTGCCGGCGCCGGTATGGCCCACCAGCGCCACCACGCTGCCCGGGGCGGCGGTGAAGGTAACGTCGGCCAGCACGCGCTCGCCGCTGGGGTAGCGGAAGCCCACCTGCTCGAAGGCCACCTCGCCGCGCTGCACCGAAAGCGCAGGCGCGCCTGGCTTCTCCGGCACGGTGCTTTGCGCATCGAGCACGGCGAAGAAGGCGTTGAGGCCGGGCACCTCGCTGAACAGCCGGGCGAGGAAGATCATCGCGCTGTCCAGCCGGTTGATCAGCAGGGTGGCGAGGCCCATGAAGCTGACGATCTCGCCCACCGTCGCCTGGCCGCGCAGATGCAGCACGGTGCCGTACACCACGATGGCAATCACCGTGATGGTGCAGGCCGCCCGCGTCATCACGCCCACCACGGCCCACCAGTTCAGCACCGGGAACTGGTGCTGGATCACCTTCTGCACGATCTCGCGGAACAGCGACTGCTCGGCGGCAAGGCGGGTGAAGCTTTGCATCACGATCACATTGGCCAGGGCATCCTGCGCGGTGCCAGCCAGCTGGATCTGCCAGCGCTGGGCGCGGGCCTGGCCTTCCTCGGTATGCGTGATCACCAGCACGGTGGCGATGCAGAACAGCAGCGTGAGCGCGATCAGCAGCAAGGCGAGCCGCCAGTTGAGGAACACCGTCAGCGGCAGCAGCACGATGGCGGCGACGAAGGTGGCGAGCTGGTCGCGGAAGAAGCTGAGCCAGAGCCAGAACAGCGAATCCGCCCCGCCGATCATGGTCTTCACCAGCCGGCCGGAATGGGCGTCGCCGTGGAATTCCGGCGGCAAATGCAGCACGTGCCCGAAATAACGCGCCATCGCCATCAGGCGCATGCGATGGGCCATGCGCTCCGCATGCAGGGTGGAGACGATGCTGGCGGCGATGCCGGCGATGCCCACCGCGGCCCAGATGCCCAGCAGCGTGCCGCCTTCCTGCCAGAGCTGGTCGGTCGTCATGGTGGCGGAGCGGGTGAGCAGTTCGATCACCCGGCCGAACAGCAGCGGATCGACGAATTGCAGCCCGGCAACCACGAGGTTGGCCAGCACCAGCATCGCCGCGATCCAGCTGTGCTGGCGCAGCGTGCCAAGGGCGCGCAGATAGGTTCGCAGGAAGACCATACAACTATGATGAGCGAGGGGTGCGGCAAAAACGGGGCGGGATGGTCACACCTTCGTGGCGGTATAGCGCATGGTGGGGTTCACGAATTCTTCCTGCGCGGCAACGGTGAGGATTTCGCGCGATTTCGCCTCCGCGGTGCGGCGCAGCAGGCCGTGGATGGAGGAGCCGGCGCGGGACAGGGCCTCGGCGGCGCTGCCGGTGGCGATGCGGTGGAACAGGAACAGCGCCGAAATGGCATCCCCTGCCCCGTTCACCTGCACATCCTCCAGCGGGGTGCGCAGCAGCCAGTAATCCCCGCCCTCGCCCACCATCATGTCCATCGCATTGTCCGGCGTGGCCTCGGTGCGCAGGCTGGTGACCAGCACAATGCGCGGACCCTTGGCCTGCAGCGTGGCGATGGCGGCCTTGGCGGCGGCCACCGTGCGGACCTCGGTGCCCAACAGGCGTTCCACCTCGTAGCGGTTGGGGGTGATGATGTCGGCGGCGGGGATGGCGTGATCGCGCATGAAATCGGCGATGCCCGGGCGGACATAGTCGCCGGTGTCGTCGTCGCCGATCACGGGGTCACAGCAATACAGCGCGTTCGGGTTGGCCGCCTTCACGCGGTGGGCGGCGCCCAGGATGGCTTCGCCGATCGAGTGGTCGCCCATGTAGCCGGACAACACGGCATCGCAGCGCGGGAAGGCGCCGCGGGCCTCGATCCCCTCGATGATCCGGGCCACCTGGGCGCCGGAATAGACATCGCCGGTCCAGGCGCCGTAGCCGGTGTGGTTGGAGAACTGGACGGTGTTGACGGCCCAGACATCGGCGCCAAGGCGCTGCAGCGGGAAGACGGCGCTGGCATTGCCGACATGGCCGTAGCTGACCCAGGACTGGATGGAGAGGATGTTCATGCGGGGATCATACCGGGATTGGCGCGGCGCTTGCCATAGCGCGGGCAGCGGCCTAACCGGGTGGAACACTGCCAACCGGGGGTCTATCGCATGTCTGTGCCGAAGCTGTTCCAGCCGATCGAGCTGCGTTCCGTCACTGCCCGCAACCGCATCTGCGTGGCGCCGATGTGCCAATACAGCGCGGTCGATGGGCTGGGCGACGACTGGCACATCCAGCAGCTCGGCGCCAAGGCGATGGGCGGGGCCGGGATCGTGATGGCCGAGGCCACGCATGTATCGGCCGTCGGCCGGATCACGGCGGGGTGCCTGGGGGCGTACAATCCGGCGCACCAGCATTTGCTCGGCCGGCTGGCGAAGATCATCTCCTATGGCGGGGCGGTGCCGGCGATCCAGATCGGGCATGCCGGGCGCAAGGCCAGCTCGCAGCGCCCGTGGGAGGGCGGCAAGCCGGTAACGCTGGAGGCCGGCGGGTGGGAGCCGGTGGCGCCAAGCGCCATTCCGGCGGTGGACGGCGCGACGGTGCCGCATGCGCTTTCGGTCTCCGAAATCCAGGGGATCGTGGATGAATTCGCCGCCTCCGTGCGAATGGCGCGGCTGGCCGGGTTCAAGCTGGTGGAGATCCATGCCGCGCACGGCTACCTGCTGCACGAATTCCTCTCGCCGCTGTCGAACACGCGCAACGACCAGTATGGCGGCGACCTCAAGGGCCGCTCGCGGGCGCTGATGGAGATCGTGGAGGCGGCGCGGGCCGAGTGGCCGGACGAACTGCCGATGTGGGTGCGGCTTTCCTGCACCGACTGGACCCCGGGCGGGCACACCATCGCCGACAATATCGAGATCGCGAAGATGCTGAAGGCCACCGGCAAGGTGGACCTGATCGACTGCTCATCGGGCGGGGTTTCGCCCAAGCAGGTGATCCCCTCGATCCATCCCGGCTACCACGTGCCCTTCGCCGAGGCGATCCGGCGCGAGGCGGGCATCGCCACTGGCGCGGTGGGCATGATCACGGCGGCGGAACAGGCGGCGGAGATCGTGGCCAATGACCGGGCCGATATCGTGCTGGTCGGCCGGGCGCTGCTGGCCGATCCCGCCTGGCCGCTGCATGCGGCAAAGAAGCTGGGGGCGCCGATGCCGCTGGTGAACCAGTTCCTGCGGGCGAGCGTGACCGGGGCTTGAAGCAAGCGGTTCTTTTTTGAAAAAAAGAACCAAAAAACTTTTATCCGTTTGATGCGGATGGACCTAGTCTTTCCGCATCAAACGGAAAACATCCTTTTGCCTTTGAATCTGACTTACTGCCAACCCGGTATCATGTAGGGGCATGGGAACGAACCAATCGCACGGCACGGCGTGGAACTGGCGGCTGGTGCGGTGGTACCTGGCCGGCAGCCTGTTCAGCGTGCCGCAGGCAGCGGGGCCGATCGCCTTCGCGCTGCTGGCGCTGCCACTGACCGGCAGTGCCGAGAGCGGGGCGGCGATCGTGCTGGCGATGACGCTGGCGCAGGTGGCAGGCGCGGTTCCCGTGGCGCGCTGGGGCCGGGCCTTCAATATCGTCAGCTATTTCCGGCTCCTGGTGGCGATCCGCACCGCGGCATTGCTGGGGGTGGCGGGGCTGGCGGCAACCGGGGCACCGTTCGCGGCGCTGCTCGGCATGGCCGCCCTGGCCGGGTTGGTGAACGGGGCGGCGTTTGGCTATCAGCGCTCCGTGGTGAACCACCTGGTGGCCGCCGGCGGAATGCCGCGGGCGCTGGGGATCGCCGCCACGCTGAGCGAGACGACCTTCGTGGCCGCACCGGTGCTGGCGTCCGTGCTCGGCACGGTGGACGCGGTCTTCGCGCTGCTGGTGCTGACGTTGCTGGGCGGCCTGCCGGCGCTGCTGATGCCGATGGTGGCGCAGGCGCGCGCACCGGCGCGGCCGGAGGGGCACCGGGGCCGGCTGATGCGGCGGTCCACCGTGGTGTGGCTGGGGGCGACACTGGCGAACAGCGCGGTGGTGTCTTCCATCGAGGTCGGTGCGGTGGCGCTGGCGATGCGCTACGGCATGGCGCCGGCGATGGGGTTCGTGTTCACGGTGGCGCTGTGCGCGGCCTCGGTGGCGGGCGGGGTGTGGGTGAGCGTGCGCAACCGGCCGCCGCAGCGCGGGCGGGTGGCGGCGCTGATGGCGGCGATGGCGCTGGGCGCGGCGCTGGTGGCCTTGCAACTGCCGGTGCCGGCAACGGTGGCGGCGGTGGTGCTGGTGGGGTGCTGCATGGCGCCGCTGAGCACAGCCTATTCGCTGCTGCTGGACGAGGTGGCAGCGGCGCATGAGAAGGCCGAGCTGTTCGCGCTGCAGCGGACGATGAACGCGGTGGGGATCATCGTGACCAGCGCCACGCTGAGCGCGGGGTCGCTGGCGCTGACGCAATGGGTGGCGGTGGCGGTGATGGCGGGCATGGCCGCGGTGGTGGCCGGGGCGGCGTGGATGGGGCGGCGCGCGGTGGGCTGAGCGGGCTGGCGCCCGGACCGGGCTTGCGGCAGGAAGGACGTATGGCAGCGGATACCGACAGGGGCGTGCTGGGGATCATCGCGGGCGGCGGGGCCATGCCGCTGCGCGTGGCTGCGGCGGCGCGGGCGGCGGGGCGCCAGGTGTTCCTGGTGGGGCTGGAGGGTTTCGCGCAGCCGGCAGCGCTGGCGCCGTGGCCGCATGCCATGGCGCGGATCGGCGCGGCGGGGCGCATCCTGGATCTGCTGCGCGCGCAGGGCGTGCGCGATGTGGTGCTGATCGGCACGGTGAAGCGGCCCGGCTTCTTCGACCTGCGGCCGGATGCGGAGGGGGCGAAGCTGCTGGCACGGATCGGGCGGGCCGCCTTCGCCGGCGATGATGGGCTGCTGCGCGCGGTGGTGACGGTGCTGGGCGAGATGGGGTTCAACGTGCTGGGCGCGCACGAGATCCTGCGCGAAGCGCTGGCGCCGATGGGCCTGCTGACCCGGGCGGCCCCGGACGCGCAGGCGATGGCCGATATCGCGCGCGGGGTTGCGGTGGCACGCAAGCTGGGCGAGGCCGATGTGGGTCAGGGCTGCGTGGTGCAGCTTGGCCTGGTGCTGGCGGTGGAGGCGATCGAGGGCACGGATGCGATGCTGGCGCGCTGCTTCCCGCTGCGGCGCGAGGGCCCCGGGGGCGTGCTGGTGAAGATGGCCAAGCCGGGCCAGGAGCGCCGGGCGGACCTGCCCACGCTGGGGGCCGAGACGGTGCGCGGCGCGATCGCGGCCGGGCTGCGCGGCGTGGCGTTCGAGGCAGGCGGGGCGATGCTGGCCGAGCGGGCGGAGGCAGTGGCGCTGGCGGATGCGGCGGGGGTGTTCCTGCTGGGGTTCGATCCCGCCACGGTGGGGGCGGGCTGAAGCCCGCCATAGGGTTGCAGCGCGGTCAGGCGCGCATGCGGTCCCAACGGTCCCGGATCTGATACCAGGTGCCGATAACGGGCAGGAACCAGGGATTCCCCGTGTAGAGCGGATGATCGGGGAAATCGCCTTCCTCGAAGGCGTGGGTGCGGTTGGCAACGCCGGCGATGCGGCGGGCGGTTTGGGTGCCGAGATAGGTCATCATCGCCACGCCGGAGCCGTTGCAGCCGGTGAGGTAGTGCATGCCGTCGATCTGGCCGGAATGGGGCAGCGCATCCAGCGTGAAGGCCACATTGCCGGACCAGGCGTGGGTCACGCGCACGCCCTTCAACTGCGGGAAGCGGTCGGTCATGAAGCGGTGCAGGATCGGCGCGCACACCTCCGGCCCCGCATTGGTGAACCGGGCGCGGCCGCCATAGACAACGCGCCTGCCATCCGGCGAGAGGCGGTAGTAGCTGAGGATGCGGCGGGTATCGGCCAGGGTGCGGTTCCTGGGGATCAGGGATCTCGCGAGATCTTCCGGCAGTTCTTCGGTGGCAATGATGTGGCTGCTGGCGGGGATGACGCGGCGCTTGAGCTGGGGCGTGACGTCCCCGGTGTAGCCGTTGGTGGCGATAACGACCTCCGCAGCCTCCACATCGCCGCGGGCGGTCTTCACCAGCCAGCCGGTGTTCTGGCGAGTGATCTTCTGCACCCCGGCATGGCCGCAGACGGGGATGCCGCGGGCGCGAACGCGGTCGATCAAGCCCTTCACATACAGCGCGGGGTGGAGCTGGCCGGAGCGTTCCACGACCATGCCGCCGTAATAGAAGTCGCTGGCCATTTCCTCGCGCAGGCGCTCACGCGGCAGCATGCAGGCGCCGGACTGGGCTGAGTCGTTCAGGCGGGCGATCTTCTTGGCCTGTGATTCGTAGTGCTTGGGCGTCCAGGCACCGACGAAGCGGCCGGAGCGGCGCCAGAAGCACTCGATGCCTTCCTGGGCGATCAGGTTCTCGATGGTGGCGAAGGCATCGGAGCCATCCGACAAAAGGGCGTGGGCGCGCGGGCTGTCGGGGTCGAGGCTGGAGCCGGTGATGGACTTGCCGATGTTGACGCCGCCGGAAACGCCGCCGCCATTGCGGGAGGAAGCGCCCTCGCCAGGCGCGTTGGCTTCCAGCACCACGCATTCGATGCCGAGCTTGTTCAGCTCCAGCGCGGTGGCCAGGCCGCCATAGCCGCCGCCGACGATGGCGACCTGGGTGGATTTGGGCACCTCGGTGGGCTGTTCGTCCTTGGGCTTCCAGGCGTCCCACCAATAAGGGGCGGGCTGATAATCAGGATGGAAGACGTCGCTACGGGGCATTTCGGATGCCTTGCATGTCCATCAGCGCGCGGATGTAGCCGTAGCAGAAGGCGAAGGCGACGCCTTCGGGGTCCCGGCCGTCGATGGTCGGCACGTGGTCGGGCATCACCATGTGGCGGTAGCCGAGCTCATGGTACAGGGCGAGCGACCGGGCCATGTCCATGTCGCCTTCGTCGGGGAAGGTTTCGTGGAAGCCGAGCTTGCCGCCCTTGATGTTGCGGAAATGGACGTTGAAGATCTTGTTGCGTGAGGCGAACCAGCGGATGACGTCGAAGATCTCCGCGCCGGGGTTCTCCAGCATCTCGCCCACGGAGCCCTGGCAGAAATTGAGGCCGTGGTACTCGTTCTCATGCATCTGCACGAAGCGCTGCAGCCCCGCGACGGTGCCGAGCACGCGGGTAACGCCGCGCCAGCCCGGCGGCGTGTAGGGGTCGTGCGGGTGGCAGGCCAGGCGGATGCGGTTGGCGGCGGCAACGGGGACCACGCGGGCCAGGAAGTAGTCGATACGTTCCCAGTTCTCATCCTCGCTGACCACGCCGGCCATGCCGGGGCCGGCCTTGTGGTCGGCCTGGTCCCAGTAGAAGGCGGCATTGCGTGAGCCGCCGCGGCCGGGGAAGGCCGGGGTGCGCGGAATGCCGATGATGTTCATGTTGTATTTGGTCGCGGGAATGCCGGCCTGGGCGAGGCGTTCGATCAGGCGGCAGATGCTGTCGATCTCGCGGTCCCGCTCCGGGGATTTGCCGAGCAGGATGTGGGGGCTCTCCTGCTCCTCCATGCGCCGCGAGTTCATCGGCAGCTGGACCATGTCGACCGTGATGTTGAAGCGGCCGACATGGTCGCGCAGGCGCAGCAGGTCCTCCAGCGTCCAGTCATGCGGGTTCCCGGGCGGGTCGGCGCAGATATGTGTCACGCCGAGTTGCGCCCAGACGCGGTAGTCGTCGTCGTCGCGGGCGGCGAGTTGGGTGCCGAGATGCATGGGGGGCCTTAGATATCTGCCGGGGGCATGCGCCACATGCCGGCTTCCCAGCCGGCGGCGTAGCGGTTGTTGGTGTTGTCCGGGTTCCGGTTGACCAGCGGGCGGGCGAACATGGGGTGGCGCATGGAGCGCACCTCGTGCTCGATCGTGGAAAGCACCTTCCCGGTGTCCAGGCACACGATATCCTGGAAGCGGTACTGGCTTTCGTTGGATTCCTCGGTGATCAGGCCGCGGGCCTGCAGCTTGCGATGCGGGCCGGAGAAGTCGGCGAAGGCGACCTGGATGTGGTGGCCGTCGAACGGCACGCTGGCGCGCGGGGTTTCGCGATAGAGCACGCTTTCAGACAGGCCGATGGGGATGCGGGCGAATTTTCCCTTGTCGTCCTCGCCCACGGTGCCGCCGGACTGGATGATCTCCTGGTAGAACCGGACGATGCCCTCGCTGCTGCCGGGCAGCGCATCCACCTCCACATAGGGCATGCCGAGGTTCATGCGGCCGAAGCGCTTGGCATCCGGCGCATGCACGCGGATGGCATTGCCCCAGGGGCAGGTGACCTCCGTGGTGTCGCCGCTGCGCTTATAGGCGAACTTGGTGCCTTCCAGCCGCGGAGCCACCGCACGCAGGCGGGCTTCCATCGCGTCGGGGTCCGGGATCACCAGGCCCGTGGTGCCGCGCAGCACCTGGGCGGGGCCGACGGGCAGGTGGAACTGGCTGATGCCCACGTTCACCCACATGTTGTCCACGCCGGTCTGCAGATAGGGATCGCGGGTGAGGCCGAGGCCCTGGACGTAGAACAGGATGGCGATGCGCTGGTCCGGCACGCGAACATTCACATGGCCAAGCTCGACCATGTTGCCGACATCCTGGGTGGTGCGGTCGAAGACCGGTTTGGCGGTTTGGGCGTCCATTGTTCTCTCCCCGAGAGTTTTATGTGCCGGTCCAGATCGGCGGGCGCTTGGCGAGGAAGGCGTCGATCCCCTCGGCGGCGTCGTGCGCCATCATGTTGCGGGTCATGACGGCGGAGGCATAGGCGTAGGCGTCCGAGAGTGGCAGCTCGGCCTGGCGGTAGAAGGCTTCCTTGCCGATGGCGAGCGTCAGCGGGCTCTTGGCGGCGATCTGCGCGGCCAGCGCGGTGGTGGCGGCTTCCAGCTCCGCCTCCGGCACCACGCGGTTGACCAGCCCGATCTCGCGGGCGCGGTCGGCGGCCAGCATGTCGCCGGTGAGCAGCATCTCCATGGCATGTTTGCGCGGCACGGCGCGGGAAAGGGCCACCATGGGGGTGGAGCAGAACAGGCCGATATTCACGCCAGGGGTGGCGAAGCGGGCGGTCTCGGCGGCAACCGCGAGGTCGCAACTGGCGACCAGCTGGCACCCGGCGGCGGTGGCCACGCCATGCACCTGGGCGATGACGGGCTTGGGCAGGTTCACCACCCGCTGCATCATGCGCGAGCACAGCTTGAAGGTGGCCTCCGCGCTGGCCTCCGACGCATTGGCCCGCATCTCCCGCAGATCATGCCCGGCGCAGAAGGCAGGGCCGGCGCCGGCGATGACGACAACATGCACGGACGGGTCGGCGGCGATGGCGACAAGTTCTGCGTCGATCGCTTCCATCAGCGCCATGGACAGGGCGTTGCGCGCCTGGGGGCGGTTGAGGGTGAGGCGGGCGATGCCGTCCTCATCGTGGCGCAACAGGGGGGCGGCGAGCGCCGTGGTGCTCATGGTTGGATCCTCCGGGGCACGATGTTCCGCCTTTTCTCGGTTTCGGCCAAGCGGTTTACGCGGAGATCGTTGTTCTCCTGTGCCGTGTATTCGTGGTAGCTTATGCTCTGTAACCGGGAGCAACAGGGATGATCTTTCGCCAGCTCTTCGACCAGGTGTCCGGCACATACTCCTACCTGCTGGCCAGCCGGCGCGGCGGCGAGGCGCTGATCATCGATCCCGTGCTGGAAAAGGTCGACCGCTACCTGCAGTTGATGCGGGAACTGGATCTGAAGCTGGTGAAGGCGGTGGATACCCACCTGCATGCCGACCACATCACCGGCCTCGGCGCGCTGCGCGACCGTACCCAGTGCATCACCGTGATGGGCGAGCAGAGCATGGTGGACGTGGTGTCCATGCGGGTGGGCGACGGCGACAAGCTCACGATCGAGGGCGTGGCGCTGGAGGTGATCTACACCCCCGGCCACACCGACGATTCCTATTCCTTCGTGATGGCGGATCGGGTTTTCACCGGGGATACCCTGCTGATCCGCGGCACCGGGCGGTGCGACTTCCAGAACGGCAGCGCCCGGGCGCAGTACGAGAGCATCTTCAACCGGCTGCTGAAGCTGCCGGACGAAACGCTGGTGTACCCCGCGCATGACTACAAAGGAGACACGGTTTCCACCATCGCGGAGGAACGGGCCTTCAACCCGCGGCTGCAGGTGAAGTCGGTGGATGACTACATCCACCTGATGAACAACCTCGGCCTGTCGAACCCGAAGATGATGGACGTGGCGGTGCCGGCGAACATGCGCCAGGGGCTGGCGCAGGATTCGGTGGCGGCCAAGGGCTGGGCGGTGTCGGCGGCGGAAGCGATCCGGTTGGGGCGCGGCATCGCCCTGGTGGATCTGCGGGAGCGCAGCGAGCGGGAGCGCCACGGGGTGATCCCCGGCGCGCTGCACGCCCCCTACCCTGCCCTGCGCGAGAACCTCGCCCCCGGCGGGCTGCTGTGCGAGCTGGCCGCGGCCAGCGAGCGGCCGCTGGTGTTCTTCTGCGCCTTCGGCGAACGCTCCGCCATGGCGGTGCAGGCCGCGCAGGATGCCGGGCTGGCCAAGGCCCGGCACGTGCAGGGCGGCATCGCGGCGTGGCGCGAGGCGGGGGGGCCGCTGGCGGCGTTCTAGCGCCGCTTCGCCTGCCATTCCTTCATCTGCGCGATCTCCTTCTCCTGCGCGGCGATGATCTCATGCGCCAGCTTGCGGATCTCGGCATCCTTGCC
Source organism: Acetobacteraceae bacterium (assembly GCA_027483995.1). Taxonomy (GTDB): domain Bacteria; phylum Pseudomonadota; class Alphaproteobacteria; order Acetobacterales; family Acetobacteraceae; genus CAMDGX01. The sequence continues at coordinate 3,322 of JAIXTK010000124.1, read as the reverse complement.
GTGCTGAAGCACAACCTTGGCCATGTCGATCGCCCCCTGGTGATGGGCGATCATGCCGGCGACGAAATCGCGGTCCGCGTCGCCGCTGAAGCGGATCGACATGTCGCGGTGCATCTTGTCGTTGGCCTGCTTGTAGGCGCGGGTGGAGGCGCTGTCGCCGGCAGCGGCGGCGCCGTGCCCGTGATGGGCGCCCTGGGCATGGGCGCCGAGCGGGGCGAGGAGGAGGAGGAGAGCGAACAGGAAGCGCATCGCAGGGATCTCCGAAGAAAGGACGAATCTTCTTTTTTCCAGGGAAATAAGAAGCAAAAAACACTTTATCCGCTTGCGCCCGTTTTCAAGCCCCGGCGCAAACGAACAAAAGTTTTTTGGTTCTTTTTTCCAAAAAAGAACCGCTTGCTTGCCTACTCCCGCCAGGACGTATCCTGCCGATCCAGCATGCGCAGCAGCGCCGGCCATTCCTTCTTCCCATAGCTGCGCGTCGCCCCCGGCGCATACATGGCCGCGGACTTGTCCACGATGTGCTGCGGCAGGGTATTCAGCGGCGTGTTGCAGGACATGGCGGCCACCTGCGCCTGGCAGGCGCGTTCGAGCCCGAACATGTAGCTGAACGCTTCCTGCATGGTGGTGCCCACCGTCAGCAGGCCGTGGTTGCGCAGGATCATCAGGAACTTGTCGCCGAGATGGGCGGCGATGTGCTCGCGCTCCGCGATGTCGCGCTCCGGGCCGTTGAAGTCGTGATAGGCAACGCGGCCGGTGAAGCGGTGGCTGGTCTGCGTCAACGGCAGCAGGCCGCATTGCAGGGAGGATACGGCCATGCCCGCGGTGGTGTGGGTATGGATGGCGGCATTCACCTCCGGCCGCGCCCGGTAGATGGCGCTGTGGATCACGAAGGCCGCGGGCTGCAGGTTGTAGTCCGGCATGTCCGCCCCGAACTCGGGCTTCAGCGTCACATTCCCGTCCGTGTCCGTGCGCAGCAGGGAACTGGCCGTCACCTCCCCGAACAGCAGGCCGTGCGCGATCACCAGGAACTCGTTCGGGCGATCCGGCACGCGGGCGGAGATGTGGGTGGCGATCATGTCGGTCAGGCCGAAATGGTCGCAGAGGCGGTAGCAGGCGGCGAGGTCCAGCCGGGCCTGCCATTCGGCGGGGCTGACCTCGGACCGCAGCGAGCGGATACGCATCGGATTGGGGGCGAAGGGGGCAGCGGCGTCCATGGGTTCCTCCGGCGTGTGGTTCCCCGTAGTGTAGCGGGCGCGACGCGGGGGAACAGGGCCAATGACCGAACTGGGATTCGTGGTGCCGGACGGCGCCACCGATTGCCACATGCACATCTTCGGCAACATGGCGGCCTATCCGCCCGCCGCATGGCGCGCCTACGACCCCACGCCGGCGACGCTGCCGGTCTACAACGCCGAAGCGGCCCGGATGGGCTTCAGCAGCGTGGTCTTCGTGCAGCCCAGCGCCTACGGCACCGACAATACCTGCATGAAGGATGCGCTGAAGGCCCGCGGCGCCACCAGCCGCGGCATCGCGGTGATCGATGGCGCCACCAAGGACACCGAGCTGAAGGCACTGGCCAAGCTCGGCGTGCGCGGCGTGCGGCTCAACCTGGTCAGCAACGGCATCCCGGATGTGGGCGCCGCCGTGGCGCAGCTGCAGGAAACCGCGGCCCGGGTCGGCAAGCTCGGCTGGCACATCCAGATCTTCGCCCTGCCCTCCCTGCTGGCGGGCCTCGCGCCAGCCATCGCCGATCTCGGCGTGGACGTGGTGATCGACCACATGGGCGCCGGCGACGGCAAGCTCGCCGCAAGCCGCCCGGGCTTCGACGACGTGCTCGCCCTGCTGCGCGCCGGCCGCGCCTGGGTGAAGGTCTCCGGCGCCAACCGGGTCAGCCGCGCCGGCGGCACGTTCGAGGATGCCGTGCCGGTCATCCGCGCCCTGGTGGAAGCCAACCCGGAACGCGCCGTCTGGGGCACGGACTGGCCGCATATCGGCCCGCACAAGGCCGGCGCGCCGGAAAAGGTGGTCTACATGGGCCACGACAACCGTGCGCTGCTGGGGCTGCTGGGCCAGGCCGTAAGCGATGCCGCCGTGATCCGGCAGGTGCTGGTGGACAATCCCGCGAAACTCTACGGATTCTGAGCCCATGACCGAAAAGCTGCTGACCCCGCTGAAGCTGGGGGCCATCGAACTCGCACACCGCGTGGTGATGGCACCGCTCACCCGCATGCGCGCCCATTGGCGCGACGGCGCGCCCACAGCCATGAACGCCGAATACTACGCCCAGCGCGCCACGCCGGGCGGGCTGCTGATCGCCGAGGCCTCCCCGGTCTCCCAGCAGGCCACAGGCCACCCGAACGTGCCCGGCATCCATTCCGCCGCCCAGGTGGCGGGCTGGAAGCTCGTCACCGAGGCCGTCCGCGCCAAGGGCGGGCACATGTTCCTCCAGCTCTGGCACACCGGCCGCGTGGCGCACTCCAGCCACCAACCTCTCGGCAAGCCGCCCGTCGCTCCCTCCGTGGTGCAGGCGCAGGGCATGGCGATGACGGCGTTCTTCAAGCGCGTGCCCTACGAAGTGCCCCGCGCCCTGCGCCTCGACGAGATCGCCACCGTGGTGGCGGATTTCCGCCGCGCCGCGGAAAACGCGATGGAAGCAGGCTTCGCCGGCGTGGAGATCCACGGCGCCAACGGCTACCTGCTGGAGCAGTTCCTCTATTCCAAAACCAACCAGCGCACCGACGCCTATGGCGGCAGCATCGCGAACCGCTCCCGCCTCACGCTGGAAATCGCCGATGCCGTGGCCGGCGCGGTGGGCGCGGATCGCACGGGCATCCGCCTCTCCCCCTACGGCATCGCCAATGACAGCTCCGAGGCGGAGCCGATGCCGCTGTACAATTACCTCGTCGGCGAACTGGCCAAGCGCAAGCTCGCCTACCTGCACCTGATCGAGCCGCGGGCCAGCGGCACCGGCCAGGCGGATGTGTTCCGCGACGACCAGCCCTCCACCGCTGCGATCTTCCGGCCGGTCTGGCCGACGGCCATCATCGATGCCGGCGGCTTCACCCGCGCCAACGCGTTCGAGGCGGTGGCAGACGGGCGCGCGGATGCGGTGGCGTTCGGGCGCTTCTTCATCAGCAACCCCGACCTGGTGCGGCGCATCGCAGAGGACATTCCGTTCACGCCGTATCACCGGCCGACCTTCTATGGTGGCGCGGAAAAGCGATATACGGATTATCCGTTCGCTTAAGGAAGCAAGCGGTTCTTTTTTGAAAAAAAGAACCAAAAAACTTTCATCCGTTTGCTGCCTTGGCGCAAACGGATG
>JAIXTK010000025.1 GCA_027483995.1 Acetobacteraceae bacterium | reverse complement strand
AGCGCACGGTGCGCGATGCGCTGGGGGATGGGGCGGATCTCGTGGCCTTCTCCGGCGACAAGCTGCTCGGCGGGCCGCAGGCGGGGTTCATCGTGGGGCGGGCCGACCTGGTGCGGGCCTGTGCGAAGAACCCGATCAAGCGCGCCATGCGGCTGGACAAGATCCGGCTGGCGGCGCTGGAGGCCACGCTGCGGCTGTACCGCGACCCCGACCGGCTCGCCCAGCGCCTGCCCACGCTGCGGCTGCTGACGCGCAAGCCCGACGAGTTGCGGGCGGTGGCGGAGCAGCTGCAGCCGGCGGTGGCGGCGCGGCTGGGGCAGGGGTGGCAGGTGGCGGTGGCGGAGTGCGCCAGCCAGATCGGCTCCGGCGCATTGCCGCTGGAAAGCCTGCCGAGCGCCGGCCTTTCGCTCACGCCCGCCGATGGCGACGGGCGTGCGCCGGAGCGGCTTTTGGCGGCATTGCGGGCGCTGCCCACGCCAGTGATCGGCCGCATCACCCAGGGTGCGGTGTTGCTGGACCTGCGCTGCCTGGAGGACGAGGCGGGGTTCGTGGCGCAGTTGGGCGGTTTGAAGGGGGGGTAACCGCCAAGGCGCCAAGAGCGCCAAGGAAACGCCAAGGCCCCCTTGGCGCCTTCTTTGCGTCCTTGGCGTCTTGGCGGTTCCCTTACCTTGCTTTGCCGTCTCAAGCCGGCCGGAAGGTTCCGTCGGGGTCCAGCAGGTTCAGGATGCCGTGCCGCACGTCGAAATGGCCGCCGTGCAGTTCCATGCTGCCGTCGGCCAGCCGCTCCGCGATCCAGGGGTAGCCGCGCAGATTCTCCAGCGACAGCGCCACCGCCGCCTGTTCCAGCGCCAGTTGCGGGTCGGTGCCGTCGTCGCAGGCCAGCACGCGGTCGCGCGCCTTGGCGGCGATGTTGATCCAGGGCATCAGGAAATCGGTCGCCTGCTCCGGTGCGCCGTGGATGAGGGCGGTGATGCCGCCGCACATGCCGTGGCCCATCACGATCAGATGGCCCACGCGCAGCACCCGCACGCCGAATTCCAGCGCCGCACTGGTGGCGTGGTGTGCGCCATCGGGCGCGTAGGGCGGCACCAGGTTGGCGACGTTGCGCACCACAAACAGCTCACCCGGCCCGGCATCGAAGATCATGCCGGGGTCCACGCGGCTGTCGGCGCAGGCGATCACCATGGCACGCGGCGCCTGGCCACGTTCCGCCAGGCGTTCGAACATCCGCTTGCGCTCCGGCCAGGCGCCGGCACGGAACCGGGCGTAGCCGTTCAGCAATCCATCCATTCAGGAACTCCGATTCATCCGCGGCTGGCGTATTTCTCGCCCCGGACTACGCGCACCTCGGCCGCCCAGGCGACCACGGCGTAATGCGGAAACCAGTCGCGCGCCAGCATCTCCAGCAGCGCATCGGCCACGCCTTCGCCGGCCAGCACCTCGATGCGGATGTTCTCGCCATCCAGCGTGGAGGCGCGCATGTCCCGCGAGCCGACGCCGTGCGCTTCCGTGATGGTGTAGCCGGTGGCGCCGGCGGCGAGGATGGCGTGGGTGAGGCGGGTGGCCAGCACCTTCTCGGCGACGATCGTTACCAGCGAGACGGGCAGGGTTTGCATCAGGGCCCTCCGGCGATCCAGCGTGCCAGCGCGTTGTAGAGCGGCAGGCCGAGCGTAAGGTTGAACGGAAAGGTGATGGCGAGCGAAGCGGTGAGGTAGTAGCCGGGATTGGCCTGGGGCAAAGCCAGGCGCACCGCGGCCGGGGCGGCGATGTAGCTGGCCGAGGCGGCGAGCGTGCCCAGCACCGTCATCCCGCCCACGGAAAGCCCGATCGCGTGGCCCACCGCCACGCCGAGCACCCCGTGCAGCACCGGCAGCACCACGGCGAACACGGCCAGGAACGGGCCGACGCGGCGGAAATCGCCCAGCCGCCCGGCCGCGAGGATGCCGAGTTCCAGCAGGAACAGGCACAGCGCCCCCTGGAACAGGTCGGAGAACACCGGCTTCACTCTGAGATAGCCGGCCTCGCCCACCACCGCGCCGATCAGCAGCCCGCCGGCCAGCAGCAACACGCTCTTGCCCGACAGAATCTCCCGCACCGCCTCGCCCGCGTTGCCGCGGCCGCCCAGCGCGCCGCCGGCGCGGGCGAGCGCGAAGGCCACCACGATGCCCGGCACCTCCATGATCGCCAGCAGTGCCGGCGCAAAGCCTTCGTAGGGGGTGCCGGAGGCATCCAGATAGGCGATGGCGGCCACGAAGGTGACGGCGGAGACCGATCCGTAATGCGCCGCAATCGCCGCCGCGTCCGCCGCCCCGAAGCGCCCCACCCGGCGCAGCAGCGCGTAGCACCATATCGGGATCGCCATGCCCAGCCCGAGTGCGGCCAGCCCCGGCAGCACGAAGGCCGAGGGCGGCAGGCGCGACAGCTCCACCCCGCCCTTCAGCCCGATGGCCAGCATCAGGTAGATCGACAGCGCGTTGAACACCGGCTCCGGCACGCGCAGATCGCTGCGCAGCAGCACCGCGAGCGCGCCGAGGGCAAAGCAGAGCAGCAGCGGCGAAAGCAGGTTCGCCGCCGCGAGATCCAGTATCGTCATCTGGCTCCTAGATGCGCGTGAGCTTGCTCACCGCCTTGTCGAAATGCGCGAGATAGATGTTCTCCTGCGCGTCCAGCCACACGCCGTGGATGTTGAACGCGCCGGCATAGGGCTCGTCCGCCTTCCAGCGGATGATCTCCTGGCGGTCATGGCTCCAGATCGAAAGCCCGTCGCGCCCGCCCACGTACATCGCATCGCGGCCGATGGCGATGTCGCTCGGCATGTCGAAGGTGCCGCGCCAGTCGGCCAGCCAGGTGCCGGCCTCGTCGAAGATCTGGATGCGGTCGATCTCGCGGTCGGTGATGTAGATGCGACCCTGGGCATCGAGCGCGATGAAATGCACCAGCGAGAACTGGCCCGGCCCCTCGCCATGCCCGCCCCAGGAGAATTTATGCGTGCCGTCCATGGCGAAGCGGTGCACGCGCTTGTTGCCGTAGCCGTCCGACACGTAGGCGTCGCCATTGGGGTGGAACACGATGTGGGTGGGCATGTTGAACGGATTGCCCTGCCAGGTGGGGGAGGGCATGCCCGGCGTGCCCAGCGTGCGGACCAGCGTGCCATCGGGCTTATGGTGGAAGATGGCGTGCAGGCCGGAATCGATCACGTACACGTCGCCATTGGGCGCGATCGAGATGGAATGGACGAAGTTGGAATACAGCCCCTCGCCCCAGGAGGTGATGAACTCACCCTGCGGCGTGAACAGCATCACAGGATGGGCGCTGCGGGACAGCACGTACACCTCGCCATTGGCCGCCACCGCGCCCTTCAGCGCCGTGCGCGGCGGCCGGTCGGTGGGGTTGGCGCTGCCGAAGCTCCAGTTGCGCGGCAGCTTCGCCCATTGGCGCTGGAAGCTGTAGCGATGGGCACCGTGCCCGATGACGACGGATTCAGCCGCGCTCGACATGCCAGTCTCTCCCGCTTGAAGGTGGGACTGCACGCCGGGCGCGGCCGTGCGTCAACCCGCCTCTACTGGCCCTGGCCCAGGGAGTAGCCCGCCACGCCGCCGAAGCTGCACAAATGCTCGGTCTTGATGAAGTCCAGCCCCGCACCGGCGAGCCGCGCCAGCAGCGCGATGATGTCCACATGGCCCAAATCGCT
>JAIXTK010000149.1 GCA_027483995.1 Acetobacteraceae bacterium | reverse complement strand
TGCTCAACCTGATGGACACGCCGGGCCATGTGGACTTCGCCTACGAGGTGAGCCGCTCGCTGGCCGCGTGCGAGGGCTCCTTGCTGGTGGTCGATGCCTCCCAGGGCGTGGAGGCGCAGACGCTGGCGAATGTGTACCAGGCGATCGATGCGAACCACGAGATCGTGCCGGTGCTCAACAAGATCGACCTGCCGGCGGCCGAGCCCGACCGGGTGCGCCAGCAGATCGAGGACGTGATCGGGCTGGATGCGTCGGACGCCGTGATGGTTTCGGCCAAGTCGGGCCTGAATATCGAGGGCGTGCTGGAAGCGCTGGTGACCCGGCTGCCGCCGCCGACCGGCAACCGGAACGCGCCGCTGAAGGCGCTGATCGTGGATAGCTGGTACGACCAGTATCTGGGCGTGATCATCCTGATCCGGGTGAAGGACGGCAGCATCCGCAAGGGCCAGAAGATCCGCATGATGGCCAATGGAATCACGCATCCGGTGGAGCAGGTGGGCGTGTTCACGCCGCGGCTGGTGCCGGTTGACGATCTGGGCCCGGGCGAGATGGGCTACATCACCGCGGCCATCAAGACGGTGGCCGATATCGCGGTGGGCGACACCATCACCGATGACCGCCAGCCGGCCACCGAGGCGCTGCCGGGCTTCAAGCCCAGCGTGCCCGTGGTGTGGTGCGGCCTGTTCCCGGTGGATGCCGACGATTTCGAGAAGCTGCGCGACAGCCTGGCCAAGCTGCGGCTGAACGATGCGAGCTTCCATTTCGAGGCGGAGAGCAGCGCCGCGCTGGGCTTCGGCTATCGCTGCGGGTTCCTGGGCCTGCTGCACCTGGAGATCATCCAGGAGCGGCTGTCGCGCGAGTTCGACCTCGACCTGATCGCGACCGCGCCGAGCGTGGTGTACCGGCTGTTCGCCAACGATGGCAGCGTGACGGAGCTGCACAACCCCGCCGACATGCCGGACCCGACCAAGATCGACCATATCGAGGAGCCGTGGATCAAGGCCACGATCATGGTGCCCGACGAATACCTGGGCTCCATCCTGACGCTGTGCAGCGAGCGGCGCGGCGTGCAGCTGGATCTCACCTATGTCGGCAACCGCGCCATGGCGGTGTATCGCCTGCCGCTGAACGAGGTGGTGTTCGATTTCTACGACCGGTTGAAATCGGTCAGCCGCGGCTATGCCAGCTTCGACTACGCGATGGACGCCTATGCCGAGGGCGAGCTGGTGCGCATCTCCATCCTGGTGAACCAGGACCCGGTGGATGCGCTGTCCTTCATCGCGCACAAGAGCCAGGCCGAGCGACGCGGGCGCAGCATCTGCGAGAAGCTGAAGGATTTGATCCCGAAGCAGCTGTTCAAGATCGCCATCCAGGCGGCAATCGGCGGGCGGGTGATCGCGCGCGAGACGATCGGGGCGCTTTCGAAGGACGTGACCGCGAAGTGCTATGGCGGCGACATCAGCCGCAAGCGGAAGCTGCTGGAGAAGCAGAAGGAAGGCAAGAAGCGCATGCGGCAGTTCGGCAAGGTCGAGATCCCGCAGAGCGCGTTCCTGGCCGCCCGGAAGATGGATGCCTGATGCGCCGTTTGGGCGGTGCTGAAGCTCCCAAGGGGCATAGACGTGCATGCGGGGCGCTGCTATTCAGCGCGCCGCGACGGAAGGATGGCCGAGCGGCTTAAGGCGCACGCTTGGAAAGCGTGTGTGCGTTAATAGCGTACCGTGGGTTCGAATCCCACTCCTTCCGCCATTTGCGCAGATATTCGCGCCACTACGATTGTTTTCGCAGTGGCGCAAATCTGGACATACTCCGCTCCCGGTTCGGGCGCCTCAGTTCCCTCGTAGGACAAAGGTGACCTGTGCATGCACCTCATTGGGGCTGCGCTGTTCGGGATCGAGGAGGAGTGCTGCGATGGTCGGACCCAAGCGACGAACAATCCCGTCGCTGGAGAGCCGCTTATCGCCTCGGAAATACAGCTGCGTCGTCAGTACGGGCCCCTGCTGCGGCACGATCTTCGCGTGAAGGTGCCGAGGCCGCGACCCGTAGACGCCGGGGAGGATGGTCTTGAAATCGAAACGGCCTGCCTCGTCCGTGCTGGCTTCTCCATAGAACTGGAAATCGCGGTCCCTGTTCGCCGTGCCTGAGTCTCCCGGGTGCATGTAGATCCCGCGGTGATCCGTCTGCCAGAGTTCGATGCGCGCCGATGGGATAGGCGTGTTGCGTTCATCCACGAGGCGGCCAGACAGTACCAGCACCTGGCCCTGCGCGGGCACGCCATGTCCCACGCGGGTCAGATCGTTGTCGCGATCCGCAAGCTTCTGCGTGGGATAATATGGACCTTCCGGCTGTCGGGGAGTGAGCGTCAGCGAAGCCGAAGCCCCTGCTCCGGTGTTGCCCTGAGGGGCCTGTGCCGGGGCCAGGCCGGGAAAAGCCAGAATGGCGAGCGCGAAGGCACAGGTGATTCGAGTGGCCTTCATGGTCAGGCTCCGAGCAGTGCCGCAGAGATGGTTGCGGACATCGGCGTCGTCGGACGACCGATCAGGCGGGAGAGGGTTTGGCTATCGTCGTAGAGCGCGCCGTTCGCCGCACAGGCATCGCTGTCGGCGAGGACCAGCGCAAAGCCCTCGGGCAAGCCAAAGCCATGCAGCGCCTTCGCATAGTCGGACTGCGGCATGCTCACATAGGCGACGGGCTTGCCGGACGCCGTCGCCACAGCGGCCGCAAACTCGGCCCCGGTATGGGCCGTATCCCCGGCGAGTTCATGGGTCTTGCCGGTATGCGCTGCGTCGAGCGCCGTCACGGCAATCGCCTCGGCATAGTCCTTTCGGGCAGCGGAGGAGACGCGCCCTTCGCCGGCCGCGCCAATGATCGCGCCATGCTGGATCGCCGGGCCAAGGGCACCCGTGTAGTTCTCGGTGTACCAGCCGTTGCGCAGGATCGTTGCCGGGATGCCACTTTCCCGAAGGGCCGCTTCCGTCGCGATGTGGTCCTGCGCGAGGATCATCGGGGAGGCATCGCCCTTCAGGATGGAGGTGTAGAGGATGCGCCCCACTCCGGCCGCCTTGGCGGCGGCGATTGCCCTGCGATGTTGCCCGATCCGGTCGTTGAAGTCGCTCGAGGAGATCAGGACGAGTGTATCCACCCCGTTCATGACAGCCGGATCGGCGTTTGTGTACTCAAAGGCGCGGGTCTCGACGCCCAGATCGGCGGCTTTCGCGATGTTCCTGGCAAGGGCGATCGGCTGGACACCGCGCGCCTTGAGCGCGGCAATGGCAAGACGGCCGAGCTGGCCGGTGGCTCCGGTGATGGCGATGGTCATGTGGTTCACCTGTCGGTTGATGAACGAGAGATAGAGGCCTTGCTTCTGAAATTGAAGATACATACATTTTAGTAAGTATGAAATTGGAGCTCATGAGATGGTCAGTCAGGATGCGCAGGCGCTGTTCGATCACTGGAAGGCGGGGAACGTGCTGGCTGCGAATTGCCCTTCACGCTCCATCCTCCAGCACCTGACGAGCCAATGGGGTACCCTGGTGATGATTGCCCTCTCAACCGGGAGGCACCGGTTTGCCGAACTGCGACGCAAGGTAGGCGGTGTCAGCGATCGGATGTTGAGCCAGACGCTGAAGGACCTTGAGGCGGACGGTTTTGTGCTGCGCACGGCGCATGCGGTCGTGCCGCCACATGTGGACTATGAATTGACAGGGTTGGGCGAGAAGGCCGCAAAACACGTCGTTGCGCTGGCTACATTGATCGAGGCGGCGTTACCTGAAATACTGCTAATAAAGACAGCGGCAGGACGGCTTCCCAGCGATTTGCCCAATGCCGCTGCGCAGCTGGCAAAGCCGGGTCGTTAGCGAGAGCGAAGAGCGAAATTGGGCCTTATGACAGGCCTGGATTACTCAGGTAAGTTTGTTTTTACGGCATAATCCGAGAAAACCGGAAGCGGTGCGGATTCATCGGCACAAACCCGGGCAGCATGCTCGAATCCGGTTTCCAATCCTCCTCCATCTTCGCTTTGGTTCGCGCCGCGACGTTGTTGCGCGCCCTGGCTGGCGATGGCTCATGTCTGGCTGGCCAGCATCGCGCCGAGCAATCCCATCGCCATCAGCAACCAGTCATTCAGCACGTGGGCGCCGGTGGAGACCCAAAGATTCTTGGTCATGATCCAAGGCAGCGTGAGCACCAAGCGGGCGCTGCCGATGATCAGGATGCACTGCACCAGGTTCCAGCCATAGGTGGGCATGTGGGCCAGGCCGAACAGCAGGGCCGAAAGCAGCCAGGCGCCGACGATGGCAAGCCGGCGGCTGGCGCCGAAGCGCTGGGTGAACAGGGCCAGCAGCGCGAGGAATGGGAGGACGGTGATGACCTCCTCGCCGAGCAGCTGCAGCGCGATCTTGACGAGAAACAGCACCCGACCGGCCATATCCAGCCCGGTGATTGAACCGATGGCGGCGTTGGCCTTGACCTCAACGAGCGTGGTCACCGCGGCGCCGATGCTCATCGTGACGACGATGTTGAGCAACGCGAACAGGACCATCCACGTGATCTCGCGCCCGGACACCTTCCGGAACAGCGCCCGCCAGGAGGTGCCCGCAACGAGGGCAAGCGCTGCGAGTGGAATGGCGAACAGCAGGATGGCCGGCACGAAACTGCCCGCCATGCCGCCCGGCCAGGCGATCGGCAGCGCCACTGCCAGGAAGCCGGCGCACACCGCGGCCATCACAAGCAGCCACTGCCATCCCGTCAGGCCCACCGGTTGGCCGCGGTAATAGGGAAAGTCGCGCTTCGGGTCCTCCAGCCAGGCGAAGCGGTCGCTGTCGTCGGTCGTCGTGTCGCTGGAGGTGTTCATCGGCGGCGTCTTCCTCGGGGATGGGCGCGACAGTCAGGCCAGTCCGGAAGGCACGGCTGGGCAATCGGGCGACGGTTCGAACCCAGTCGCTCCCCTTCCGCCACCTGTGTCTTCCTTCGTGAGTTGCTGTTGGAGTCAATGGATTTTCCGGTGCGGCAGGTGGCTTCCTCCGCTTGTTGTGCGGCCTGCCACTCCGCCGAGACGAGGCCTTCTAAAGCTGGTGGGAGGTATCCGAGCGACGATGCCTGACGCGACGTCGAGGACGGTTTTGCTTGCCCGCATCCATGGCGCCCAGGTGCTCCAGCATCACCTTCTCGGCCGATCGGCGCCGCCCCGCCACCCCCCGCCGGCCGCGTGATCACGTTCCGGCAGCCGCGGCGCCACAGCCACAGACGCCCCGGGCCCCGCGGCGCCGTCGCAGCGAGCCTGCATCTCCTCAGCAGCGCCGGCCAGCCAGATCAGATGGCCCCTTAGTTCGATACCGACACGACGCCGAACCGGGCGGCCTGGCTCTTGAACAGCACCTTACCGCCGTCCCGAGCAACCACCTCCAGGCCCAGCATAAGGGTCTCGTGCGAATTCTGGGCCACCAGATGGAAATGCTCTGGAAGCTCAATGTAGAAGCCGTCGCGACGTTCTTCGCCAGCCTGCTTGAGGTTGTAGACCTTGTACATCCGGGAGTGGTTATCAGTCGTCAGGCGCAGTTCGGTATCCACTCTCGAGGATCCACTGCCAGCGAAGCAGGCCAGGATGTTGATATGCCCCTGGCCCATTCCGCAGGTCAGCACAGCAACATAGGGATAGGCTCGCGCATGCTCGGCGCGTGCACGGGCGGCCTCCTCGTCGATCTTGCGTTGCGCCTCCGCCTCACGGGCATCGAGCGCCTTGCGGAAGTCTATGGCTGATTGCCCCAGCTTGTGGCCGGCAGCCTCGTCCGCAAGAAACCGCAGAACCTGCTCTGCGGCCGGATTGGGCGCCTTGTCGTAGCCCTGGCTCGCCATGCGTGCTGCCGCCGCCTGGTAGCCAGCCAAATCAATGATGCCAACGTCCTTGAGGCGCCTCATATCCTCGGCATCCACATTGCCGATCGCGCGTGCGACTTCGAACTGCCCCCAGCTCTCGAAGCCACGGGCGGCGGCATAAGGCTCTCGCGCCTCCATCATGCTCATCACCGGCCCGACATGATAGGCGAACTGCCCGTCCCTGCCGATCGCCTGCATGAAGGTCCACAGGTTCGTCGCGCGGTCGACCACGATCACGCAGTTCTCGGCGGTGATGGCGCTGAACAACGCCTCGGGCGTGCGGGCGAGGGTGGTAACGCGCGTGCCAGCCTTCATCTTCGCCCAGGCCAGGAAGTCGGCTGACTGCATCAAACCGCCGATCGCCACAGCATCGTCGGTTGCTGTGGTGCAGAAGGCGGCGTCCGGCGCCTTGGCCGGCGCCTTGCCCTTGCGATAGATGCGCAAGCTGCCAGCAAGATTGTCGTTCGCAGCCGCAGCCTTGCGGATTGCCTCGATCCGTTCTTCCATTTCGCCCCGTACGCGGGCGATCTCCCGCTTGTGCGCCTCCATGCGTTGCCGCTCGAACTGGGCGAGATCACCTGTCGGGATTTCGCCGATCTGCTGGAAGCGCGACGTTTCAAGTCTGCCGCGCAAATCACGGCTGAGTGTTTCGAACGGTGCTTGATTGTGTTTCATTTCGACGCGATGTAGCGGTTGAGGCGGATTCGCGATCCGCGCGCCATCCAGCGGAGCGATCTGCTGGTTGAACACGATGATGATCGGAAAATTCTGTCCGATCACATCGAGCCTACTGGGAGTGAGTTTCTCCCAGTCCATACGCACGATACTGATTTCAGGCATGCCTGCCCCAGATCGTGGCCGTGGGAGAACAATGTTCTGCGCGTCCAGAAGCGCTTTCGTCCGGGTACCCAGGGCCACAAGATACGCATTCGCATCCTCCGGCATCTCGTCCGGATTGGTGGCAATCTGCAGCCCCAGCGTGAGCGCAGCGCTATCGACCAGGCTGCGGCCCGGTACGCGGGTTGTCGCATCGAGCAGCAAGATCTCTGTCGCCCGCGTGCCATCCCCCAATGTCGCCGTGCCGCCAAGATCGCGACGGAGCCCGGGATGCTCACGATCGAGAAACACCCGCACGCCCAGCGCCGCATGGGAGTTGAGGATCGCCAGCGTGGCGTTGGCAGATTTGCCCGCCAGTTCTTCAGCCTGGCCAGGCGTTGTGCCGCGTGCACGCCTCGCAGTGTCTGCTGTTGTGATGAGTTCAGCCAACTCATTCAACTGCTGCGGATCCCGCGTACCTTCTATCAGGAGCCGGATACCGCTAACCCGCGCGCCCGCAGCAGCGACCTGCGCGGGGGCAACCGCTGTCGAAGCTGTAGCCTGGGTCTGCACGGCAGGTGCCGGCAGCGACGCCGCAGACGCTGGCGCGACCGCCACCGGAGCCGGCGCGGGCGCTGGCGGGAGCCCCCTCGCGGCCGGTCTCGCCGGAGTGGGGGGAGGGGGCGAAGGAACCGGTGGTGGGATGACGGTGACGGGTGGCTGGGCGAAGGCCGCCGCCGGCGGAACCGAAGGCCGCGTGGCGGTGGCCGCGCTTCCTGCAGCGGCAAGTCGGGCCGCCAACGCGGCGTTGGTCAATTCGAACGCGCAGTGGGCGCGAACCAACGTTTTGCCATCGGCCCGATACATCGGCCCTTCCACCTTCGCCGTGGCACCATCGAGATACCCGGCCGCTCTGATCAGCCAGTTGAAGGTTTGGGGGTTCACCTTTCTCGCACCCGTCAACTCAACGCGAACCACGCTCTTGTCGCCGATCGTAAAGCTGTAGCTCTCATGTAGGTCCGCGGTGTCGACAACACGCTGCCCGCTCCGTCCGGTAACCGGAATCGTGATCCCGTACGAGAAGGCTTTGGCACTGCTTGCGGCGCCAACCCCTTCCGAGCAGGCATAGGTGCCGCGCCACTCACCATCATAGACGGCCGGAGCTGCCACACCCTGCGCCGCTGCGATGTCGCAATATAGAATTGTAAATAAAAAGTAAACAAAACGTAGTGTGGTTAAAAACGGTTTCATCTTGTCCATCGAGTGCATGTTGTTCTACGATCAAGCGATTGATATATTTCGGTTCAATGGTCAAGTGTGGTTTCTTAAATGTTGTAATGAAAGCGTCGTTCGTGGCCTTGAAGAGGTGGCCACGGTGTTCGATCAGGAGCGGCTCGATCTCCTCCGCCAGCAGCGCCCGCAGCCGCGACATGGTGCCGGCCTCGTCTGCCCCCATCTGAAACGAGCAGCCGACCGCCTCTGCTGCGAGGATCACCTGCAGCCGCCTCCCTGTTGGCCTCCCGCGCGATCGGGATCAGCACTGCCTCATGTGTTGCTCCACGGCCACCGCTGCCGATGGACGAGGGGACAATCGAGCCATGGCCGAAGCGATGAACGATTGGGACAGCGTCAGGCGTCGGTGTGACAGTCCATCCGGGGCAGCCAGCCACATTGCAACGATGGAATGCGGAGACCGTTTGCTCCCAGTCGCGCCACCTGATACGCGGCGCGACGTGCCTGCAGGGCCTGATCGCGCCAGCTTGTGGAGATCGGACCCATTGCCTGCGCGCGAGGCAGCGTGGACCACTGTCCTGGCCCGGCCCTCCCGCATCCCCAACGTCGCCCAGAGAGCGGGCCATCGCTCTCTCACTTGACGCGGCGGTCTCCTGATAGATGGATGCCCCATGTACCGCTTCCATCACCCCCCCACCCTTGACGACATCGTGGACCTGGCCGGGCACGCCTTCCCCGCCATCCCCGAGAAGCTGCGGATCCTGGTCCGG
The DNA here is from genome assembly GCA_027483995.1 of Acetobacteraceae bacterium. Lineage (GTDB taxonomy): Bacteria > Pseudomonadota > Alphaproteobacteria > Acetobacterales > Acetobacteraceae > CAMDGX01. The sequence continues at coordinate 20,592 of JAIXTK010000149.1, read as the reverse complement.
GGCGCCTCCATCGTGGTGGAGGAGGTGGCGGACGAGAAGACGGCGCAGGAACTCGGCTTCGAGAGCCCCTGGGCGCTGACCGGGCTCTACCGTCGCGCTGCGCGAACGCAGAAGAGCGGTCCCGACGCACCGATGGAGAACGACACCATCACCCTCTACCGCGGGCCCATCCTGCTGGAGTGGATCGAGACCGGCGAGGACCTGTTCCGCCTGCTCCGCACCGTGCTGATCCAGGAGATCGCGCACCATTTCGGATGGTCGGACGCCGAGATTGAGCGGCTGGAGAGGGACGAGTAGCCGGTTCATGCCGCGCCCCGTCGGGGCGGCTGTTGCCACGGCGGGGGAACGTGGCCGGGACGCGCGTTCTTGTCTGGTCTGGTCACGGGGCCCGGGCTTGCCACGCTGCAGGTCGACGACATGTTCCGCGCAACGGGCGCCATCCAGAGCCGCCTTCCGCCCCTTTCCCGCTCCCAGTTTCCCTCTTGCGGCCTGGCGCGCGCGGTGCCGTGCTATGGGGCCAGGGCGAATCGTTACGATTGGCTGCAATCGGTTGCATTGTTAATCAATTGTGGGTCACCTTCCGCGCGCCGCAGACAAGCGGCCAAATGGCGCAAGGGCCCGCATGCTGAAACTCTCCCCGATCACGGGTGCTCCGTGACCGGTCCCGATCTATCGCCCATCCCCGATGCGGCCTGGTTCACTGCCGGGCCGCGCCCGGCAGACCAGGCGCCGCCGGCGGGGCTGCCGGAACCGGCGATCGATGCCGGCTGGGCCGGGCGCGCCATCCTGGCCCATCTCGCCGGCCATGCCGCGCGCCAGCCGCGGGCGATCGCGATCGCCGATGGCGCCCATAGCCTGGATTTCGCCGCGCTGTACGCCTCGGCCTGCCGGCTGGGCGCGGCGCTGCGCACGGCAGATTGGCCGGAGGGCGCCGTGGGCGTGCTGCTGCCCAACGATGCGCGCTATCTCGTTGCCATGTTCGGCTGCCTGGCCGCCGGGCGGCCCTGCATGCTGCTCGACCCGCATCAGCCCGGTGCCATGTTGTCTGCCGGCATCGCCGCCGCGGGCCTCGTGGGCCTTCTCGCCACCCCGGCGCTGGCCGCGCGGCTCCATGGCGCGGTGCCGGTGCTCGATCCCGAAGCTGCCGCCGCAGTGCCGCCGGCAGACCCGGTGCTGCTCGATCCCGCCGCGCCGGTGTTCATCGTCTCCACCTCCGGCAGCACCGGCGTGCCCAAGGCGGTGGTGCAGATCCAGCAGACCATCCTGGCCAACTATGCCCAGCGCATTCGCCAGCTTCGGCTTGGCCCGCAGGACCGCGTGGCGGTGATCGGCCCGCCCGCCACCGCCGGCGCGGTGTCGCACCGGCTCTATGCCCTCATGGCCGGGGCCGGGCTGGTGCTGCCCGATCCGCAGGCACTGGGGCTGGGTGGCGTGCTGGAGCAGGTGCGGCAGGCCGCGGCCACCGTGCTGCATGCCACGCCCCGGCTGGTGACGGTCCTGGCCGGGCTGCCGGCGGCGCGGGCCGCCTTCGCCGGGCTGCGGCTGGTGATGCTGGGCGGGGATGCGCTGCTGCAGGCCGATCTGGCCCTGATCCGCGCCGCCCTGCCGGCCGGGTGCCGCGTGAGCTACGGGCTGAGCCTGAGCGAGGCGGCGCGGGTGGCGACCTGGTTCGTGCCGGAGGACGACCGGCACGACCCGGTGCGCGTGGGCTCCGGCTATCTCAACCAAGGGGTGGAGGTGGCGATCCTGGACGAGGCGGGCCACCCCGCCGCCCCTGGCGAGGCCGGCGAACTGGTGGTGCGCACCCCCTTCGCTGCGGCGGGCGACTGGGTGGCCGGCCGGATGGTGGAGACACGCTTCCCGACTGATCCGGCCCATCCCGGCAAGCGCGTCTACCGCACCGGGGATATCGGGCGGCTTGCGCCGGATGGCGTGCTGGTGGTGCTGGGCCGGCGCGACCGGATGGTGAAGATCGCCGGCCAGCGCGTGGAACCGGCCACGATCGAGATGGCGCTGCGCGGCCTGCCCGGCATTGCCGATGCCGCCGTGGTGGCGCGGCAGGTGGCGGGCGAGATGCGCCTGGCGGGGTTCGTGGTGCCGGCACCCGATGCGGCGGCGATGGCCGACACCGTGCTGTTGCACGGCGTGCGCGCGGCGCTGCGCGGGACGCTGCCCGCCGCGATGATCCCGGCCAGCCTGCACCGGATCGGGGCGATACCGCTCACCGGCGCCGGCAAGCGCGATGATGCGGCGCTGGCCGCGCTGGTGGGACCGTGAAGCGGCATTGCCTGGCGGCGCTGCTGGTGGGCCTGCTGGTCGCCGGGCCGGCCGCCGCCCAGCCCCGGCTTGCGGCGGACGCGCGCGTGGCGGCCGGGCGGCTGGTGGTGGGCCTCTCCGTTGCGCCCTCGGGGCTGGATCCGCACGCCTATGCCGCCGCCAGCGACAGCACCGTGCATGCCAATATCTACGAGGCGCTGGTGCGGATCGACCCCGCCGGCGCGGCAACCCCCGCCCTGGCCACGGGCTGGAGCGTCGCCGAGGGCTTCGCCTGGGACATCGCGCTGCGCCCCGGGGTGATGTTCCACGACGGCAGCCCCTTCACGGCAGAGGATGTGGTGGCCAGCTTCGCCCGTGCCTCCGGCCTCAAGACCAGCCTGCGCGGCCTGGCCAGCAAGCTGCAGCCGATCACCCGGGTGGAGGTGCGCGGCCCGCATGCGCTGCGCCTGCACACGGCTGGCCCCGCGCCTACCTTGATCGCCGATCTCGCCAAGGTGCCGATCCTGCGCCGCAGCGCGGCCACCGTCACGGAGCCGGAGGCGTTCAACAGCCTGCGCGAGGCGGTCGGCACCGGCCCGTTCCGCGCGGTTGGCTATGTGCCGGAGGCGTCGCTGGAACTCACCCGCCATGCCGGCTGGTGGGGCGGCGCGCAGCCATGGGCCTCGGCGGCGCTGCGCTTCATTCCGCGCGATGCGGTGCGCGCCGCCGCCTTGCTGGCGGGCGACCTCGATGTGATCGAGAAGATCTCGGCCGCCGATGCGCAGATGCTGGCGGGGCGGCGGGACTTCACCCTGGCACGGGCGCCGGGGGCGAACGCGGTCTATGTCATTCCCCATCTGGCCCGCGAGGATTCCGGGACCTTCCTGGCCGGCCCAGGCGGCGTGCCGCTGGCGGCCAATCCGCTGCGCGACCGGCGGGTGCGCCAGGCGCTGTCGCGCGCCGTGGCCCGCCCGGCGCTTACCGAGCGGCTGCTGGCCGGGGCCGGCGTGCCTGCCGGGCAAATCGCCCCCACCGGCAATGCGCAGTTCGTGGACGGGTTCGGCGCTCCGTCGCAGGACCTGGCGGCTGCCCGCGCGCTGTTGGCCGAGGCGGGGTTCGGCGAGGGCTTCCGGCTGACGCTGCATGGGCCCTCCGACCGCTTCGCCGGCATCACCCAGGTGGCCGAGGCGCTGGCGCAGATGTGGTCGCGCATCGGTGTGGCGGCGCAGGTGGAGACGATGCCCTGGAACACGCTGGCGCGCCGCGCCGGGCGGGGCGAGTTCGCCGCCCTGCTGTTCGCCTGCTGCTCCAGCACGCTGGACACGCTCGTTACCACCCGCGACCTGCTGGCCAGCAACGATCCCGCCCGCAGCCTGGGCGTCAGCAATTACGGCCGCTATGCCAACCCGGCGCTGGACCGGATCCTGCAGGAGGGGCTGACCACCTTCGATCCCGTGGTGCGGGCCCGCGCGCAGCGCGAGGCGGCGCAGGTGCTGGCGGATGACGTGCCGCTGGTGCTGCTCTATCACCCCTTGAACATCTGGGCGGCCCGCGCCCCGGTGGTTTACGAGGCGCGGTTGGATGGGCTTTCCCCGGTGTCTGGCGCTGCGCGCGGGCCGGGTGATGTGGGAACGCGGCCGAATGCCAGGCCCTGATGCCGCGCGGCCGAGAAGGAGATGCTGATCGTGCCGCCCTATCCCCCGCTGATCCCCTGCCGTTCGGGCCGCGTTACACGGGCTCGCGCCACGCGACGCGATTCACCGGAGGCCCACCATGCCCGAAGCTGATCTCCCGGCGGTGGAGCGCACCTTGGTCGATCCCGATCTGCATCTGATCGTGCAGGGGCGGCGGGTGGATCCGCAGCTGCGGGACGACGGCGCGTTCGTGTTCCACCTCTCCCTGCCCTGCGGCGATATGCAGCTGGTTTCGCGCAGCGGCCGGCCCAGCGCGCTGGGTTTCGGGGCGGATGACCGGCTGCTGGGCATTCGGCTGGTCGGCCTCGTCGTGGCGCAGGCGGGGCGGGAGGTGCCGCTGCCACTCGACCATCCCGATCTCCACGACGGGCTGCACGATATCGAGCACACCGGCGCACGCTGGACCAATGGTGCCGCGGTGCTGCCGGCCAGCCTGTTCGCCGCGTTCGCCGGCGCGGCCGGGCTGTGCGTGATGGCCACGACGTTGCCGCGCTACCCCGCCGGCGACGATGCCGCGGCGGCGCTGTTCGCGCGGTTCGAGAACCTCGGCGACAATTGCGAGTTCGGCCTGGTGCAGCGTGGCGCAGGCATCGAGCCGGCGAGCCTGCTGCGCTGGGTCGGCACCGATGCGGCGCGGCTGGTGCTGGGGCTGTGCCGGCGGTTCGAAGGGCTCGGTGATCCCGCGCATACCATGCTGGAGTTCCGCGGCGATCCGCCCGACTACAAGCTGCGCGACCCGCGGTATTTCAGCCAACACACCTGGGCCAGCGGGAAGCTGGACGACCCAGCGCAGGAGGAGGAGATGCGCCTGGCGGGCTGTGCGCGGCTGCGGCTGCTGCGGCGCAAGCTGCTGGCCGATATCGAGGCGGGGCAGCGCATCTTTGTGTTCAAGTCCTCCGCCGAGGCGCCGCACCCGGACAGCTTCGTGGCGGTGCATGCCGCGCTGCGCGGCATCGGCCCCGCGCCGCTGCTCTGCGTGGTGCGGGCCGAGACGCCGGAGCAGGTGGGACAGGTGGATGACCTCGTCGACGGATTCTATCTCGGCCATATCGACCAGTTCAGCCGGGCGACGATCTCCTACGGCACATGGCGGCGGATCTGTGCCGCCACCGCCGCGATGGTGGATGCCGGCCGGGAGCGCGCGGCATGAGCAGGCTTGATCGCCAGGCGGTGCTGGGCGTGGTGGTTGGGATCGTGGCGCGGGTGACGAACCGGCCGCAGCCGGAGGTGGCGATGGAGACGCTGCTGTACGACGTTGATGGGCTGGACAGCCTGCGGCTGCTGGAGACGGTGGCGCTGGCGGAGGAGACGCTGGGCGTGGTGGTGGATACCGGCGGGCTGGGCCAGTTGGAGACCGTGGGCGATATCGTGCGGCTGCTGGTCACCGCGCGCGAGGGCTGATGGCAATGGGGGACGCGCCGTTGCCGCGGGAAGATGTGTGGCGCCAGGAGGGGGCGGTGCCGGCTTCGCGGTTGGCGCTGGCGCTGCGGCCGCTGCTGGCGTGCCTGGAGGAGGCGTGCCGGCATCCGGCAGGGCATGCGGCGATGGCGGGCACGGCTGGCCGGCTCTCCCGCCCCGATTTCATTCACATTGTGCGCCGCGTGGCGGCGGCGGTGCAGCAGCGTGTGCCGGCGGGCGCGCGGGTGGCGGCGTTCCTGCCGCAGACGCCGCAGGGTGTCGCGGCGCTGCTGGGCTGCGCCAGTGCGGGGCGCGTGTGCGTGGTGCTCAATCCCGCTGATCCCGCGGAGCGGCTGCGGCTGACGCTGGAGGATGCCGCACCGGCGGCGGTGCTGTTCGATGATGCGCTGGCGGGGCAGGTGCCGTGGCCCGCGGGGGCGGTGGCGATCCCGTTGTCGGACTGCCTGGCCGGGGATGGCGACGTGGCGGCGGTGCCGCATGATCCCGATGCGCCGAGCATGATCCATTACACCTCCGGCAGCACGGGGCGGCCGAAGGGGATCGTGCTGTCTTCGTTCAACGTGATGGCGCGCGCTTCGATGATGATCGAGCGGCAGGACATGACGGAGGCGGATCGCTATTTGATCCCGACGACGATCTCCGATGGCTCGTGCGTGGCGGCGCATATCGCCGGCGTGCTGTGCGGCGGCACCCAGCTGGTGGTGAGCTTCGCGGCCGAGGGGCCTGGCGGCGTGGTACGGCTGGCGGCGCGCGAGGGCGCGACGATCCTGGCCGGGCCGACGGCGATGCTGCGCGCATTGCGCGGGCTGGCGGCGATGCCGCAGGCGGTGGCGCAGCTGCGGCTGCTGCGCATCGGCGGCAGTGGGTTGCCGGCGGATGATCTGGCCGCATGGCGGGCGCTGCTGCCGGCGGGGTGCGGCATCAGCCATTCCTATGCCTCCACCGAGGCGATGGTGGTGAGCGACTGGTCGCTGCCGATCGAGCGCGTGGCCCAGGGGGGTACGCTCAGCGTGGGGCGGATGCTGCCGGGGGTGGAATACGCGTTGCTGGACGAAGAGGACCGGCCGGTGGCCGAGGGCGAGGCGGGGCATATGGTGCTGCGCGGGCGGCAGCTGGCGCTGGGCGAGTTGCAGGGCGGGCAGGTGGTGCCCGGCCGGATGCTGCCCGATCCCGCGCTGCCCGGGGCGCGGGTGTTCCGCACCGGGGATGTGCTGCGGCGCGCGGCGGACGGGCTGCTGTATTTCGCCGGGCGGGCCGATCGGCAGATGAAGGTGAACGGGGTGCGGCTGGAGCCGGCGGAGATCGAGGCGGTGCTGCGGGCGGAGGACGGGGTGCGCGATGCCGCCCTGGTGCAGCTGGACGATGGGTCGCTGCACGGCTTTGTCGCGGTGCCGGAGCGGGACTGGGCCGAGGTGCAGCCATTGCTGATCGCCCGGCTGCGCGACAGCGTTCCGACCGCGATGCGGCCGCGCCGGCTGCATGTGCTGCCGGCGCTGCCGCTGCTGCCGAGCGCCAAGCATGACCTGGCGGCGCTGCGGCGCCTGGCCCAACTGGCCTCTCAGGCGTAGGCGCGGACCAGCGGGGCGATTTCGGCCAGGCGGGCCTGGGTGCGTTCGGGGCGCTGGTTGCCGAGGTGCAGCACCAGGCGATGCACGCCGACTTCCTCGTATTCGCGCATGGCGTCGATCGGCATGCCGGGCGGCGGGGTCATGATGATCTGGAAGTCCGGCGGGCGCTTCTTGCCCTCCTTGGCGAAGGCGGCGTCGAGGCGGGCGATCATCTCCTTCGTGCCGGCGGGGTCGCGGCTGAAGCCGTACCAGCCGGCGCCGAAGCGCACGGCGCGGCGCAGGGCGGCACCGGCGTAGCCGCCGACGATGATGGGCACGTGCGGCTTCTGGATCGGCTTCGGGTCCAGGCGGCAGGTTTCGATGTTGACCCATTTGCCATGGAAATCGACCACCGGCTCGGTCCAGAGGCGGCGCATCACTTCCAGGAATTCGTCGCAGCGGGCGCCGCGGTCTTCCCAGCTGTAGCCGCAGGCTTCCACTTCCTCCTTGTTCCAGCCGACGCCGATGCCGAAATCGATGCGGCCATCGGTGAGCCAATCCAGCGTGCACATCTCCTTGGCGGTGTACATCGGGTTGCGCTGGGGTACCAGGGCAACGCCGGTGCCGAGGCGGATGGTGCTGGTGGCCGCCGCCAGGAAGCCGAAGGTGGCGACGACATCGAGCATGCCGCCGCCCTCGGGGACGGGGATGCGGCCATCCTTGCTGGAGGGGTAGGGGAAGGTGTTGCGGTCGAACAGCACCACGTGCTCGCCCATCCAGATGGAATCGAGGCCGGTGTCCTCGGCGCGGCGGCCGAAGTCGCGGATCATCGCCGGCGTGGCGAGCGGGGACATGAAGGTGGAGAAGATGCCGATCTTCATGGATGGGTCCTCCTGGGGTTTTGCGCGAGTGTGGGCGCAGCGCGGGGGGGTGGGCAACCGGCGTTTCGGGGCTAGATTGAGGGCAGGGGAGATCAATCCATGAAGTTCAGCTTTTCCGCCGAGCAGGAGGCATTTCGCGAAAGCCTGCGGGGGTATCTCGCGGAGCGGTCGCCCACCAAGGAGGTGCGGCGGCTGATGGAGACCGAGGCCGGCTGGGAGCGCGAGGGCTGGGCGCGGCTGAATGCCGAGATGGGGCTGGCCGCCGTGCGGATTCCGGAAGCCTATGGCGGGCAGGGGTTCGGGTTCTCCGAGCAGTGCATCGTGATGGAGGAGATGGGGCGGGTGCTGCTGTGCGCGCCGTATTTCTCCTCCGCCGTGCTGGCGGCGGGGGCGATCCTGCAGGCGGGGAATGAGGCGCAGAAGGCGGCGCTGCTGCCGGGGATTGCGGCCGGCAACGTGGTCGGCACGCTGGCCTGGGTGGAGGAGTCCGGGCGCTGGGATGCGGAGGGGACGACGCTGTCGGCGGTGCGCGATGGCGCGGGCTGGCGGTTGGATGGACACAAGAGCTTCGTGATCGACGGGCATACGGCGGACCTGATCGTGGTGCTGGGGCGCACGGCTTCGGGGCTTTCGATGTTCACGGTGGAAGGGGCTGCCGTTTCGCGACGGGCGGTGCAGGGGATCGACCCCACGCGCAAGCTGGCGCGGCTGGAGTTCGCCGGTGTGAAGGCCGAGCTGCTTGGCGAGGATGGCGGCGCTTCGGAGCCTTTCGCGCGGGTGATGACCGAGGCGGCGGTGTGCCTGGCCAATGAGATGGTGGGCGGGGCGGAGCGGCTGCGCGAGGATGCGCTGGCCTACGCCAAGATGCGGATGCAGTTCGGCAAGTCGATCGCCAGCTTCCAATCCATGAAGCACAAGCAGGCGGACATGCTGATGGAGGTGGAGCTGGCGAAGTCGGCCGCCTACTACGCCGCCGCGGCGCTGGATGAGGGGGATGCCGATGTGGCGGTGGCGGCTGCGATTGCCAAGGCGGCGGCATCGGAGGCGTATCTGCAGACGGCGATCCATGCGGTGCAGATCCATGGCGGGATCGGGTTCACCTGGGACAATGAGACGCATCTCTGGTTCAAGCGGGCCAAGGCGAGTGAGGTGATGCTGGGCGATGCGACGCTGCATCGGGAGCGAATGATGCAGGCGATGGTGGAGAGCGCGTGATGAACGAGGCAGACGTGCGCGCCGAGGTTCGGGCCTGGCTGGCGGCGAACTGGGATCCGGCGCTGGGGCTGGTGGAGTGGCGGACGAAACTGGCGCATTCCGGCTGGGGCATGCCGACCTGGCCGACGCGGTGGTACGGGCGCGAGATGCCCGAGGCGATGGTGCCGGTGATCGAGGAGGAATTCGACCGGGCGGGCGCGATTGGCGTGGCGCGGATCGGGATTCGGACGCTGGCGGCGGCGACTATTTTGGCGCACGGGACGGATCTGCAGAAGGAGAAATACCTGCTGCGGATCCTGACCGGTGAGGACACGTGGTGCCAGTTGTTCAGCGAGCCCGGTAGCGGCAGCGATGTGGCGGGTGCGGTGACGCGGGCGGAGTTCCAGGGCAACCAGTGGGTGGTGAACGGGCAGAAGGTGTGGACCACCAGCGCGCACAAGGCGCATTGGGGGCTGCTGCTGGCGCGGACCAACTGGGATGCGCCGAAGCATCGCGGGCTTTCGTATTTCATCATCGACATGAAGCAGCCGGGCGTTTCGGTTTCGCCGCTGCGGCAGATGAACGGGTTTGCGAGCTTCAACCAGGTGTTCCTGACCGACGCGATCGTGCCGCCGGAGATGATCGTTTCCACCGAGGGCGATGGGTGGACGGTGACCAACACCACGCTGATGCATGAGCGGCGTGGGGCGGATGGGTTGCGGGCGCAGCCGAAGGGCAGCGACCGGCCGGAGCGGATTTATGGCGAGGAGCGCGACGAGATCGCGGTCGCGCTGGAGCCGTATCGCTGGTACCCCAGCCGTGCCGGGCGGGTGGACATGGTGCTGCCGCGGGCGATCGAGACCGGGGCGATTCATGACCCGGTGGTGCGGCAGGAGGTGGGCAAGTTGCTGGTGATGGCCAAGTGCGCCGAGTTCACAGCACGGCGGGCGCGGGCGGCGAAGGAGCAGGGCAAGCCGCAGGGGCCGGAGGGATCGCTGGGCAAGCTGGCGGCGAGCGTGGTGGCGCGGGCGGCGGCGCGGGTTCATACGCAGATGACCGGGGCCGGGGCGTTGCTGGCCGGGCCTGAGGCGGCGGCCGGGGGGACGGTGGCGGAGATTTTGCTGTCTGTGCCGGCGGTTTCGATTGCCGGCGGGACGGATGAGATCCAGCGCAACATCATCGCCGAGCGGGTGCTGGGGATGCCGCGGGAGCCGAGCGAGGACACGAAGAAGCCGTTCCGGGATGTGCCGCGGAATACGGTCGGGTAGAGTTTCGATATCGTAACAATTTAGGCGTGCGTTGGCATGCCCTGGCGGGCCCCGTTCTCAGGCGAGAACGGGGCGCGGCGGGGCGCGTGCGATTGTGGGGCGTGCCTGGGGCTGGGCGCGGCTGGGGAGGGAGCGGGCGCCGCGGTTGCGGGCGCGCCAGGTGGGGATGCGGCGGCGGCCACGGGAGCCGCGGGACAGAATCCGGGCGCGGCGGGCATCGCGCAGGCGCAGGTGGAAGCGCAGGCGGCCATCCCGGTCGTACTCGGCCGGGGCTTGGCGCGTGGTGGTGGTGGCGTGCCAAGTGCGGGCGAGGGGTTCGAGGCTTGCGAGCAGCCGCAGGAGGAGGGCGAGGAGGAGATTGGACACACCTCTGGCGTCCGCTTCCAGGGCGGTGCGCAGGCCGGCGATGATGGCCGGGAGGGTGGGAGGGGAGGTGTGCATGAGGGGAATATAACTAACGTGTGTTAGCGATGCAAGGGGTGGGGTGAGATTTTTTTGTGTGGGGTGGGTGTGGTGACAGAGAGCCCCCCTCCGGATCCCCCCCGCCCAAGAGCGAGGGGAGAGAAGCAAGCCAGGAAGAAAGAAAGTGGCCACAGAGGCACAGAGACACAGAGGAGTAAGGCAAGGGAGAGAAAGATGGCGGAACCGCTTCGCGTTCCGCCCTACACGGGGTTTGAATAGATAAAGTTTTTTTGCTTCTTTTTGTTCACAAAAAGAAGACTCTTTCTTATTCGTGGTAGCTCCAGCCGTCGTTGCGGGGCAGGAGGCGGGGTTTGTCGCCGGGCCAGATGGGGGTTCCGGCGAGGGTGGCGCCCCAGGCGGCGGCGACGCCTTGGGCTTGGAGGCCGTCGGGCGCGGTGGCGCGGTAGGTGGTGTGGTGGTGGCCGTGGACGACCAGCTTTGCGCCCATGGCGCGGGCGAGGTTGTCCAGCACGGCGGCACCGCTGCGGTGGCTGCTGGGGGCTTCGTGGGTGACGAGGATGTCGGCGCGTTGCGCGGCGAGGTGGTCGATGTCTTCGGGCCAGATGGCCAGGGTGGCGAGATTGCGGGCCAGGGCGGCGATGGCGTCGTCGCTCCAGCCGGGGCCGATGGTGGCGAGGTCGGCGTGCAGTTGGTCCCGGCTGGTGAGGCGGGGTTTGTGGGGCGGGTTCCAGACGCGGGTGTGGAAGGTGCCGCCGAGGCCGGCGATGCGCAGGCCGGCGATGTCGATGACGCGGCCGTGCAGGGCGCCGGCGGTGGTGAGGGGGTTGCGGGCGGGGTCGGCGAGGTTGGCCCACATGTTGGGCCCGCCATCGGCATCGTGGTTGCCGAAGATCCAATGCAGGGTGGCGCCGGCGGCGAGGATGGGGGCCACGTGGTGATCGAGCGGCGCGGTGCATTCCATGTCGCCGAGCAGGATGACGTGGCGCGGCGTGCGGGGCTGGGCCTGGAGGCCGGCTTCGACGTGGTGCCAGTGGCGGTGGATGTCGCCGACGAAGACGATGTCGTGGCTGGGGTCGTGCAGCAGGCTCAGGGGAGGCGCTCCGGGGTTGGGGCCGGAGGGTAGGGGGGGCGGGGAGGGAGGGCAAGGCGGGGGCGGGGTGGCTTGGAGTGCTTCGGTCGGACGCCGAGAGGTGGCGTACCCCTCACCCAACCCTCTCCCCCAAGGGGCGAGGGCTCTTCCGTGCACTGCATGCCGTTTGTAGGTGTTGGCGTGGTGGGGGGGCGCCGGTAGGTTGGGGGCTCGGGAGAAGGACGTTGGCGATGGATGTGATGGTTTCGGCGGGGGAGCGGGCGCGGGCGGTGACCGAAGGGTGGCTGCGGCGGTTCAATGCGGCGCTGGAAGGCGGCGACGCGGCGGCGGTGGGGGCGTTGTTCCGCGACGACGGGCATTGGCGCGATATCGTGGCGCTGAGCTGGAAGATCGCGACCTGGAGCGGCGGGGATGTTGCGGCTTCGCTGCTGGGGGGCGCGCAGGCGCAGGGGGCGCGAGAGTTCGAAGTGGACCCGATGCGCACGCCGCCGCGCGAGGTGGAGCGGGCCGGGGAGCCGGCGGTGGAGGCGATCCTGCGGTTCACCACCAAGGTGGGGCGCGGGGCCGGGGTGCTGCGGATCAAGGTTTCCGATGCCGACAGCCTGAAGGCGTGGACGCTGATGACCAGCCTGGATCACATCGCCGGGCATGACGAGGAGAGCGCACGGGAGGCGCGCGAGGAGCCGGCGTTCGAGCGCGACTGGCAGGGGCCGAACTGGCTGGACAAGCGGGATGCGGCGCGGCGCTTCGATGACCGGGAGCCCGCCGTGCTGGTGGTGGGCGGCGGGCATGCCGGGCTGGCGGCGGCGGCGGCGCTGGGGGCGCTGAATGTCGATACGCTGGTGGTGGATCGCATGGAGCGCGTGGGGGACAACTGGCGTAAGCGCTACCACGGGCTGAAGCTGCACAACCAGGTGTACAGCAACCACATGCCGTACATGTCCTTCCCGAAGACCTGGCCGCGCTACATCCCGAAGGACAAGATCGCGAACTGGCTGGAGACGTATGTGGAGGCGATGGAGATTGCCTTCTGGACGCGGACCAGCTTCGAGGGCGCGACATACGATGCGCAGGCGAAATGCTGGGCGGCGCGGCTGAAGCTGGCCGATGGCAGCACGCGGGTGGTGCGGCCGCGGCATATCGTGATGGCGACCAGCGTGAGCAGCGTGCCGAATATTCCGGTGATTCCGACGCTGGAGAAGTTCGGCGGGCGGGTGGTGCATTCCTCCAAGTTCGGCAATGGCGCGGAATATCGTGGCAAGCCGGTGCTGGTGTTCGGGACCGGGACGAGTGCCCATGACATCGCGCAGGACCTGCATGGCAATGGCGCGCTGGTGACGATGGTGCAGCGCAGCCCGACGCTGGTGACCAATGTGGAGCCGGCGGCGCAGCTGTATGACGGGATCTACTACGGCCATGGCCCGTCGCTGGAGGATCGCGACCTGGTGAACACCTCCGTGCCGCTGCCGGTGATGAAGCAGGCGCACAAGCTGCTGACGGCGAAGTCGCGCGAGCTGGACCGGGAGATGCTGGAAGGGCTGGAGCGGATCGGGTTCAAGCTGGAATTCGGCGAGGACGGGACGGGCTGGCCGCTGAAGTATCGCTCGCGCGGTGGCGGCTACTATTTCAACGTCGGCTGTTCCGAACTGCTGATCCGTGGCGATATCGGGCTGATCCAGTATTCCGATATCGACTCGTTCTTTGCGGGCGGGGTGCGGATGAAGGACGGGCGCGTGGTGGCGTCGGAGCTGGCGGTGCTGGCGACCGGCTACAAGGGGCAGGATGCGATGGTGCCTGCCTTCTTCGGGGCCGAAGTGGCCGCGAAGGTGGGGCAGGTGTGGGGGTTCGACCACGCGGCGCAGGAACTGGCGAATATGTGGACGCCCTCGGGCCAGGATGGGCTTTGGTTCACCGGCGGAAGTTTTTCGCAGTGCCGGATGTATTCACGGCATGTGGCGGTGCAGATCAAGGCGCGGGAAGTGGGGGTGGTCTAGGCGCGATCCGGCGGACAAGAGGAAAGCGAAGGGGTCACAGAGAGCACAGAGGGCCACGGAGGGGCACAGAGAAGCGAGCCAGCAGATGCTGTAGCACCTGCTTCCCATTCTTCTCTGTGATCCCTTTTCTTTGGGGTGTTGACGCCGCTTGGCACCCCAGGATTGGCATCGGTCGTTGGGCACGATGCGCGAACGGAAGGCCTGGACTGCTTCGCTGCGCTCGCAGTGACGGCGGGGCGTCAGGCTTCCATGTCGGGCAGCCAGGATTTCACTTCGCCGGCGTAGGTTGGGCCGGGGTTGCCCCAGACGGTGGTGCGCCACATGACGCGGGACAGGTGTTCGGCGTCAAACCAGGTGGCGGCGTGCAGGGTGCAGCGGTTGTCCCACACGACGAGGTCGCCTTGGGTCCATTCGTGGACGTAGACGAAGCGGGGATCCGTGTAGTGGGCGGCGAGTTCGGTGAGGAGGCGGCCGCCTTCGCCGTCTGGGCCTGGCTCCAGGCCTTCGATGGGGCCTTCCAGCCAGTCCATCTGGCCGTATTCGCAGAGGTAGAGCGCTTTCTGGCCGGTGACGGGGTGGGTGCGGACGAGGGGTTGGCGGACGGGGCGTTCGTGGGGGGCGAGTTCGCGTTGGGGGGCGCCGGATTTCACCGCGTCGTATTTGCGGCCGGCGGCTGAGGCGATGTGCAGGCCTTGGAGGGTTTCGATGCGGGACTTGGTTGCGGCAGGGAGGGCTTCGTAGGCGGCGATGCCGTCGGCGAAGAGGGTTTGGCCCTGGCCCTGGGGCACGGGCTGGACGGCGAGGAAGAGGGAGATGTCGGGCGGGGGGCGGCGGTAGGATTGGTCGGTGTGCCAGCCGCGGCGGTGGGGGAACTGGACGGGGAACTTTCCATCGGCCGTGAGGGGTGGGGTGGGCTTGGGGGGCGGGGCGCGGAAGACCGGGGGGATGTTGGAGACGACGAAGATCTCTGGCACCTCCGGGTGGACCATGTTCGCGGCCATGTGGGTGGTGCGGTAGTTCTCGACCTCTGGCCCGAAGAGGCGGGAGAGGCGGACGAGGAGGGTGGGGTCTTGCGCCATCGCGCCCATGCCGGGGATGACCATGACGCCGTGGCAGGCGGCCAGCGCCTCGGGCAGGGCGGTGGGGGTGGCCTCGGCGGCGGTGATGACCTCGTGGGCGGTGGTGGCGCCTTCGAGGGCGAGGCGGCCGCCGAAGCTGGCGCCGGCGAGGGGGTGCTGGAGGCGGAAGCTGGCGTCCATCTTTGGGGCTCCTGCAGGTTTGGGCGAGGGTATCGGCGGGGCGGGAGGGCGGTCAACGCGGTGGGCGTTGCGGTGCGGGGCGTTTCGGCCGCAGAGTTGCGTCAGCGGGCCGGGGAGCCTGGCCGAAGGGGGAGTGACGAGGATGCGCACGCGCCTGATGGGGCTGGTGGCGGCTGGTTTCCTGGCCGCGATGGGGGTGCCGCAGGAGGCGGCGGCGCAGAAGGTGCTGCGGGTGGCGCCGATCACCGATGTGCAGTTGCTGGACCCCGTGTTCGGCAGTGCCTGGGTGAACACGGTGGCCGGGCAGATGATCTACGAGACGCTGTTCGCCTGGGACAGCAAGATGGTGCCGCAGCCGCAGATGGTGGAGCGGTGGAGCACATCGGATGATGGGCTGACCTGGACCTTCGTGCTGCGGGATGGGCTGCGGTTTCATGACGGGCAGGCGGTGACCACGGCGGATGTGGTGCCGAGCATGCAGCGCTGGATGCAGCTGGCGAATTCGACGATGCGGGAGGTGACGGAGAGCCTGACCGCTGCCGACGACAAGACGCTGGTGTGGAGGCTGAAGCGGCCGTTTCCGCTGATGCTGGATGCGATCGGGGCCGCCCCTTCGCGGATGCCGGCGATCATGCGGGCGAAGGATCTGGCGGAGGCGGACAAGCCGGTGACGACGGCCATCGGGTCTGGCCCGTTCCGGTGGGTGGCTTCGGCGCGGCTTTCGGGGTCGAAGGCGGTTTGGGAGAAGAACACGGATTACAGGCCGCGCAGCGAGCCCGGGGATGGGTTGGCGGGCGGGCGTGTGGTGAAGGTGGACCGGGTGGAGTGGCAGGTGATCCCGGACCCGGCGACGGTGGCGGCGGCGTTGCAGCGGGGTGAGGTGGATCTGTGGGAGCGGCCCTCGATCGACCTGGTGCAGTTGCTGGCGCGGAACCCGGCGATCCGGATGGAGAAGCTGACGCCGATTGCCACGCAATCGATGCTGCGGCCGAATTCGCTGTATCCGCCGTTCAATGATGTGCGGGCGCGGCAGGCGCTGAACTATGCGATCGACCAGGCGGACCAGATGGCGGCCGGGTATGGCGATGAGAGCATCTGGCGGCGGTGCAACAGCTTCTTCATCTGCGGCGGGCCGTATGGGACGGAGGTGGGCGCGGAGGGGTTCAAGCAGGATTTCGCCCGCGCGAAGGAGCTGCTGGCGGCCAGTGGGTACAAGGGCGAGAAGCTGGTGTTCATCTCGACCAAGGATATTCCGTGGATCGGCAACCAGGCGGAGGTTTCGGCGGATGCGCTGAAGCGGGCGGGGTTCAACATCGAGATGGTGTGGAGCGACTGGGCGACGACGGCGCAGCGGATGCAGAACCAGAACCCGCCGGACAAGGGCGGGTGGAATATCTGGATGGTGACGAGCACCGGGCCGGTGATGGGGCATCCGCTGAACAATCCGGGCATCAACATGGATTGTTCGAAGCGCAACTTCTCTGGCTGGCCGTGCGACGAGGGGGTGGAGGTGCTGCGGCGCGCGTTCCTGGAGGCGCGCGAGGCGGAGCGGCCGGCGGCGCTGGAGAGGCTGCATCGGGCTTTGGCGGAGGCCTCGCCATATCGGGTGATGGGGCAGGCGGAGCAGCTGGTGGCGTTCCGCAAGGAGGTTACGGGGTTCCGGTCTTCGCCGATCATCGTGTTCTGGGGGATCGACAAGGAGTGAGCGGGTTTCCGGCGTGGGATGAAGGGGAGGCGCGGGCGCTGCTGGCGGGGCTGGGGCGTGGGCAGGACAAGGTGCTGCCCATGCTGCAGGCGTTGCAGGCCCGGTATGGGTTTGTGCATGCCGAGGCGGTGGGGCTGGTGGCGGCGGCGGTGAATGTGTCTCGCGCCGAGGTGCATGGGGTGGTGACGTTCTATCATGATTTCCGCACCGAGCTGCCGGCGGGGCGGGTGATCCGGCTGTGCCGGGCGGAGGCGTGCCAGGCGGTGGGGTGCGAGATGCTGGTGGATGAGGCGGCGCGGCTTGGGGTGGTGGTGGATGGGCCGGCCGCGGGGGGTGTGGCGGTGGAGACGGTGTATTGCCTGGGCAATTGCGCGCTGGGGCCGGCGGCGCTGGTGGGAGAGGAGCTGGTGGGGTTGCTGGATGTGGACGGGTTGCGGGCGTTGGTGGCGGGGGCGTGAGCGTGCGGGTGTTCGTGCCCGGGGATGCGGCGGCGCGGTCGGTGGGGGCCGAGGCGGTGGCGCGGGCGTTCGCGGCTTCGGGGCTGGAGGTGGTGCGGACCGGGTCGCGCGGAATGCTGTGGCTGGAGCCGCTGGTGGAGATGGAGGGGGCGGACGGTCGGGTGGGGTTCCGTAATGTGCGGGCGGCGGATGTGGCGGGGTTGGTGGCTTCGGGGTTCTCGGCCTCGCATGCGTTGGCGGTGGGGCGGGTGGAGGATTTGCCGTGGCTGGCGCGGCAGAGCCGGCTGACCTTTGCGCGGGTGGGGGTGGCGGATCCGCTCTCATTGCCGGCGTATCGGGCGCAGGGGGGGCTCCTGGGGCTGGCGGCGGCGCGGGCGATGGGGCCGGAGGCGGTCGTGGCGGCGGTGATGGCTTCCGGGTTGCGCGGGCGCGGCGGGGCGGGGTTTCCGACCGGGGTGAAGTGGCGCACGGTGGCGGGGGCCGTTTCGGACCAGAAATACATCGTGTGCAACGCGGATGAGGGCGATAGCGGGACGTTTGCGGACCGGATGCTGATCGAGGGCGATCCCTTCGTGCTGATCGAGGGGATGGTGATCGCGGGGCTGGCGGTGGGGGCGAGCCAGGGGTTCATCTATCTGCGCAGCGAATATCCGCAGGCGGAGCACGTGATGCGGGCGGCGCTGGGGATTGCGCGGGCGGAGGGGCTACTCGGCGCGGGGTTCGACATTGAGCTGCGGATGGGGGCGGGGGCGTATATCTGCGGCGAGGAGACGGCGCTGCTGGAGAGCCTGGAGGGGCGGCGCGGGGTGGTGCGGGCGAAGCCGCCGCTGCCGGCGTTGCAGGGGGTGTTCGGAAAACCCACCGTGGTGAACAACGTGCTGTCGCTGGCGGCGGTGCCGTGGATTCTGGCGCATGGGGCGGAGGCTTATGCGGCGCTGGGGACGGGGCGGTCGCGCGGGACGCTGGTGGTGCAGCTGGCGGGGAATGCGAAGCGGGGTGGGTTGTTCGAGCTGCCGTTCGGGGTTTCGCTGCGCGAGGTGATCGAGGATATCGGCGGCGGCACGCGGAGCGGTCGGCCGGTGCGGGCGGTGCAGGTGGGCGGGCCGCTGGGGGCGTATCTGCCGGTTTCGTTGCTGGACACGGCGCTGGACTACGAGGCGTTGGCGGCGGTGGGCGGGATGCTGGGGCATGGCGGGATCGTGGTGTTCGACGACACGGTGGACATGGCGAAGCAGGCGCGCTTCGCGTTCGAGTTCTGCGCCAGGGAGAGCTGCGGCAAGTGCACGCCCTGCCGGATCGGGGCGGTGCGCGGGGTGGAGGTGGTGGACCGGATCATCGCCGGGAAAGCCGGCGAGATCGCGGTGCTGGAAGATCTGGCGGCGCTGATGACCGATGCCTCGCTGTGCGCGATGGGCGGGCTGACGCCGCTGCCGGTGCTGAGTGCGTTGAAGCATTTTCCCGAGGATTTCCGCCGGGCTTTGGCGGCGTGAGGAGCGTGGCATGGGGCTGATCCGGGAGACCGACTTCGGCACGCCGGTGCGGCAGGGCGAAGCGACCGTTTCGCTGGTAATCGACGGGCAGCGCGTGAGCGTGCCGGCGGGGACCAGCGTGATGGCGGCGGCGATGCATGCGGGCACCAAGATTCCGAAGCTGTGCGCCACGGACAGCCTGGAGCCGTTTGGCAGTTGCCGGCTGTGCCTGGTGGAGATCGAGGGGCGGCGGGGGACACCGGCTTCCTGCACCACGCCGGCCGAGGAAGGGATGGTGGTGCGGACGCACAGCGATCGCCTGGGCAAGCTGCGGCGCGGGGTGATGGAGCTGTACATCTCTGATCATCCGCTGGATTGCCTGACGTGTTCGGCGAACGGGGATTGCGAGCTGCAGGACATGGCTGGGGCCGTCGGGCTGCGGGAGGTGCGCTACGGCTATGAGGGCGCCAACCATTTCGATGGCGTGAAGGACGAGAGCAACCCGTATTTCAGCTACGATCCGGCCAAGTGCATCGTGTGCAATCGCTGCGTGCGGGCGTGCGAGGAGGTGCAGGGGACCTTCGCGCTGACCATCACCGGGCGTGGCTTCGACAGCCGGGTGGCGGCGGGGCCGACGGATTTCCTCGGCAGCGAGTGCGTCTCCTGCGGCGCCTGCGTGCAGGCCTGCCCGACGGCGACGCTGATCGAGAAGAGCGTGATCGAGATGGGGCAGCCGGAGAAATCCGTTGTGACCACCTGCGCCTATTGCGGGGTGGGCTGTTCGTTCAAGGCGGAGTTGCAGGGCGACCGGGTGGTGCGCATGGTGCCGCACAAGCAGGGTGGTGCCAATGAGGGGCATTCCTGCGTGAAGGGGCGGTTTGCCTGGGGCTATGCCACGCATCGGGATCGGATCACCAAGCCGATGATCCGCGCTTCCATCCATGAGCCGTGGCGCGAGGTTTCCTGGGCCGAGGCGATCGGGCATGCGGCTTCGGAGTTCAAGCGGCTGCAGGCTTCGCATGGGCGTGATGCCGTGGGGGCGATCAGCTCCTCGCGCTGCACCAACGAGGAAGTGTTCCTGGTGCAGAAGCTGGTGCGCGGGGCGCTGGGCAACAACAACATCGATACCTGCGCACGGGTGTGCCACGCGCCGACGGGGTATGGGCTGAAGACGACGTTCGGCACCTCGGCGGGGACGCAGGATTTCAAGAGCGTTGCGAAGGCGGATGTGATCCTGGTGATAGGGGCGAACCCGACCGATGGGCACCCGGTGTTCGCCTCGCGCATGAAGCGGCGGTTGCGGCAGGGGGCAAAGCTGATCGTGGCTGACCCCAGGCGGATCGACCTGGTGCGCTCGCCGCATATCGAGGCATCGCATCATTTGCAGCTTCTGCCAGGCAGCAACGTGGCCTTCGTGAACGCCATGGCGCATGTGGTGGTGACGGAAGGGCTGGTGGACGAGGGCTTCGTGCGGGAGCGCTGCGACCTGGCGGCGTTCGAGGACTGGGCGCGGTTCATTGCGTTGCCGGACAACTCGCCCGAGGCCACGGAGCAGTTCACAGGTGTGCCGGCGGCCGAGCTGCGCGCGGCGGCGCGGCTGTATGCCACGGCGGGCAATGGCGCGATCTATTACGGGCTGGGCGTGACCGAGCACAGCCAGGGTTCCACCATGGTGATGGGCATGGCGAACCTGGCGATGGCGACCGGGAATATCGGGCGCGAGGGCGTGGGGGTGAACCCGCTGCGCGGCCAGAACAACGTGCAGGGCGCTTGCGACATGGGCAGCTTTCCGCACGAGTTCAGCGGGTATCGCCATGTGGCCGACGACGCGACGCGGGAGATGTTCGAGGCGACCTGGGGACGGGCGCTGGATGGCGAGCCCGGCCTGCGCATTCCCAACATGCTGGACGAGGCGATCGGCGGCGGGTTCCGCGG
>JAIXTK010000004.1 GCA_027483995.1 Acetobacteraceae bacterium | reverse complement strand
GTTCCCTATCCTACGCCACCACGCTGGGGGCGAACCGCTCTTCCGGGGTGAGACGGCCAGGAAAACCCCAGGTTTTCCGTGGGTTTGCGCGGCGCACTCGGGGCTCCGCGAGCGGAACGAACGCCGGAATCTCTCTCCGAATGGCCAATTCTCTCCGCGACCTGGGGCTATGGGGGTTTCGAGCCCGAGTTTTATCACATTGAAATCGCATAATTTATTATTATGATTATGTACCGTGAATTCGAAACTCGATTGGGAGGGCAGTGGCGACTGGAAGCGAATCTCCGGTCCCAAGTTGCGTGCGGCCTCGCTTCAGAGCAGCGACAAAATGCGCGTTTCTGATTCGTCGCTCCGCTCGATCTCCGCACTTATGCCAAGTTTCCCTGATCAGAACACATTCGCCCACTCGCGCATGCCGATGTACATGATGCTCCATGCGCCCAACATGCGGCGTGGTTGATACCCTACATCTTCGTCGCGGTGTTCCCGCAGGAAGGCAAGGGCGCCGCCCTGGTGCTGCCCCACTGCAACATCGAGGCGATGAGCCTGCATCTGGCCGAGATCGCCACCAAGGTCGGCCCCAGCCGCCACGCCGTGTTGCTGCTCGACCAGGCCGGATGGCACCTGTACGCCGCTCTCATCGTGCCGACCAACATCACCCTGCTGCCACTGCCGCCGACGTGCCCCGAGCTCAACGTCATGGAGAACGTCTGGCAGTTCATGCGCGACACCTGGCTGCCCAACGGCCTCTTCACCACCTGCGACGACATCGTCGCCCTCTGCTGCGAGGCATGGAACAAGCTCACCGATCAGCCGCAGCAAATCATCTCAATCGGGATGCGCGATTGTACGCATCCGCACTGATCCGTGAGGGTTGGTATCATCCTTCACCACCGTGTAGCCGCCAGCAAAGCCATGCTCGTCGCGTAACCGCTCGAAAATGCGCTTCGCCGTATGCCGCTGCTTCACCGGCGCTGTCTGGTCCGCTGCCAGAACCGCATCGATCACCGGCAGCAGCGACCCCAGCTTCGGCTTCGCCGCAGGTTCCTTGCTCGTATATCCCGGTGGCAACGAAAACCGGCGCATCTTGGCCACCATCTCCCGGTTCAGCCCGAATACCCGTGCCGCCTCCCGACGGCTGTGACCCTCCACGAACACGAAGCGCCGAACAGCGGCCGGACTTTACTCCGCCACGCTCAGCACAGCGCCGGCGTTCCGATGGCCCGCTTTGTCACCGCCGCATCCAGCCGTAGTCGTCTCGCGTCGCAGCGCCGCTTGGGTTGGGAAATGGATGGGACTGCCATCAACACCACCCTGCTATCCCGCAGCACTCCAGGCGCTGGACAGGGTGCTGGAGTTTTCCAATTCCGGGCGCGCCTCGAGGCAACAAGGAAATCAGTCAAGTTGCCTATCGATGCACGCCTGGATCTCCGTCTCCAGGACAACCACTACCTCCATCAGGTGTGCAACCGCCCGCTTTTTGTGCGAAATCTCTTTGTGGGCGAGTGGCCGCGCGCCGCCTCGTCATCCGGGTGCGCGACCCGCAAGGCCGAAGTGCTGCGCTTGGTCTACGATCCGAGGCATGAACAGCAGACCACAGATAGAGCCTGCGCCTGACCTCAACTGTTTCTCTGCCTCCGCAATGAGCGCTCGCGCCAACGCGCCAGCACCACTCGGCGAAGCCGGCATAGCCAGCCCAGTTTGCCCGGCGCCGCGACCAAGGCGACCCGCAGCGCCTGCGCCCGCTCGATCTGGTCGGTACTTGCGCCGAGCGTTCGGTCTCCGGCCGAGCCGATCAGTGCATCGACCCAGTGCAGCGCGGCGTTCCATTCGCCCGCAGCGGCAAGGTTGTGGGCGCGATGCAGCCGCGATTCGTTGCGCAGGTGCAGGGTCTGCGAGGCGTAGATCGGATAGTCCGTGACCAGCCGGTCGGCGCAGACTTCGATCAGGTCGCACCAGGCATGCCCCTCCGCCGAGCGGCCGGTGCTATAGGCATCTACGGCCAACCAGAATGCGGTGGGGCCCAGATTGAACGGGATCTCATTCCAACCGGCGCCCTGCTGCAACCTGGCGATGAAGGATTGGGGCGTGCCGCGTTCGGCGTAAAGTTGTCGCAGTCTGATCAGCATTTCCTCGTCGCGAGCGAGTACGGCATGGGGCAGCAGTCGTCCCGCCGCACCGCCGGCCAGCATCGGATTGGGGTGCTCGGTCAGGTCCCGTAGAAAGCGGTTTCGCGTGCTCTCGACCTCGCTGTTGTCCGGAAACGTCATCGGCTGGCGCGCGCCTACCGCGACCAGCAGCAGTCCGACGCGGCGCATGGCGAAGATTGGGAAACCCAGTCCCTCGAAGAATTGTCGCATGCCAGCCTCGGTTGGCAGGTGAAGGTGGTCGCCCGGGGCAAGGTAGGGGAGCATCGCGGCGAACGAGGAGTTCGGATCGATTGCGCCGCCATCCGGCACGATGGCAGCAATCGCCTCGATATGGGTGCGGGCGATCAAAGCCCGGATCACCTCAGCTGGCTCCCGCAGATGCTCGATCACGGAATTGAGGTGGAGAAGGGTGGGCTTGCTGGCAAGGCGTTCGAGTACCGAGGCCGGCAGATCTTCGATGTAGGCAGGGTAGACGTCCAGGCCGAGCAACCGGCTGCCCAGATAGCCGGTCAAGGAAGGTTCGACCGTAATGGTGTCCATGCCGAACTGCCGGTGCGCGAGGTAGGAACTCAGACCTAACCCGGCGCCGATGTCCACGAACGCATGCCGTTGTTGTTCCGCGCGCGGGACGCCAGCCAGTGCTGCCAACACGCACAGTGCGATGTGGTCGGTGGAATAGCCCACTTCGAGGTAGTACTTGTCGCCAATCTCGATGTGGCCGGCCTGAACTCTGGCGATCTCGGCGAGATCGATCTTTTGGGCAGCGGCAAGGATTTCCAGTGGCACATAGATGAGGCTGGCGCAGGACGGGCACCGATACAGGGAGAAGCGACGATTCTCGAAAGTGAAGGATTTCCAGTGCGGGAAGTCGCCCTGGTGCCGGCAATATCGGCAACGTGCATCAGCAACTGGCAGATCGGCATCAGTCCACTGCATTGATGATCTTTCCCGGCACCGGCTCACCGAAGCCACTGTTCCGCGCCCGCGCCCGATGCTCCCCGGCAAGGCGGAAGCAGCATCGAGGCCCGATACCACCAGACCGCAATACCGCCTCCTGTATCTCTTCAATTGTAAGTAGCGGATTTATCCTATAAAACAACCCACGATAAGTCGCTAGAACTTCGGCATTTAGGCAATTTGATAGGATCGACACTCCAAGTGGCTCAAAATTTCTCTTTCGCCGCTCAATTTCTCTCGGAGATCAACTGCCGGAGTATTTTCGGGATTTACCGACGGAGGCACTGGGAGAAGAACCGCTCGGCGCGGGCCCACGCGTGACATCGGACTGATCAAGCGCCCCGGACACTCGAAATACCTTCGAGCGCGGGTTCAAAGTATAGAGGTTGCGTCCGTCAAGGTGGCCGGGCGTGAAGGAATCCGAATAAACTGATGACTATTTCGTTTTCATTCGGATTTGGAGGTTGAAGTGGCGTTTTCAGCCTGGAGTGGCCGGTTGAGCAGGATCGTGTCCCACTGCGTGGTGTAGGAACGGCATTGCTGAGCAGGATTAGCTGCTCGATCAGGCTGCCAGGGGCGGCAGGCTGACAGCGAGATCATCGCTCAATGGGGCGATCGTTTCATGGCTCATGTAGCGGGCGCGCAGGACGGCCCATTCATCGTTCTGCTCCAGCAACCGCGCGCCGATGAGGCGTGTGACGGCGGCCTCGTTGGGGAAGATCCCCACGACCTCGCTGCGCCGCTTGATCTCGTCGTTCAGGCGTTCGAGCAGGTTGACGAAGGGCGAGGCACAGCCGCCGCAGCGCTGAAACGTTCCAAGTCACAGCATGTGCCAATGCATCAGAGATTGAGGGCCACCCTCTGCTCCCCCCAACTCCACCGGAAATCCCTGCCGTAGCACGTGGACTCCAAGGTCCCGAGGCTGCTGCCCGCCCAGGATCGCCTCGACGATATCCGGCGCCAGCAGCGTCAGCATGAGGATCTTCCCGAGATAACCCCGGTCCAGCTTCTCCCCCGCCGCCAACTCGGTGACCGAGACGTAGCGTCCGTCGTCTAGCATCTTCTTCCATCGGTGCGCCCGCGCCAATGCCTTGACCATCGCGTTGTCGATCCCTGCCCACGATTGCGACCACGGCGCGCCGTCCGGTGCCACCACCCTAGATGTCGCTGCTATGGAGGTTGTCCCTCCGGAGCTGAGTTGGTTGGCTGTGGTTGCGAGGCCAAAACCCAGCAACTCGGAGCCGCGATGGACAGCCATGAGACTGTCCGAACCACGGCACGTGGTCGGTTGCTGATGATCGAGCGGCTGCAGGCGGGCTGGAGCATTGCCGCGGTTGCTGCTGCGTTCGGGGTATGCCCGGCCACGGTGCGGAAATGGCGCAATCAGTTTGCCCCTGAGGGGGCAGAGGGGCTGCGCGAGGGCAATTCCCGGCCACTTCGCCGCCCCAACGGCCTGGCGCCCGAGACCCCCGCCGCCGTCGAGGCTTTGCGTCTCCAGGGGCTGAGCGGTCCCCCCATCGCCCGGCGCCTCGGACTGGCGGTCTCCACGGTGGGGCTGGAACTGCGCCGGCTCGGCCTCGGCCGGTTGCGGGCGTTGGACCCCAAGCCTGCGATCATCCGCTACGAGCGGGAGAGCCCCGGCGAGTTGCTTCACATGGACATCAGAAAGCTCGGCTGGATCGACGGTATCGGCCATCGCATCACCGGCGATCGCACCGGCCAAAGCAGCAAGCGTGGCGCCGGCTGGGACTACCTGTATGTCGCCATCGACGACGCGTCTCGCCTGGCCTTCACCGCGAATGGGCCTACGCCACGCCTTTCAGCAGCTCCACCGAGCGCAGCAGCGCCCTGCGCCCCTGGCTCTGCGACGACAACACCAAGAGGCCACACTCAGCATTCAAGGGAAGGCTTCCCATCAGCCGCATCGACAGGGCCAACCTCCTTGGCAATGACAGCGAGAGCGGAAGACTGCAGCCCCGTGGAGGCGGACGCGCGAACTCTGGCCGCCAGTCGGGACAGTAAACAATATGCCAAGCGCGATACGATCGAGCGGGACCACCGGATCGGACCGCCACTACGCCTGACAGGGGCGCGGGACCTGAGTGCGGATCAGTCCGGCATGTGCTGCAGCGGGCGGCCGTCCATGCCGTGGGCCGGCTGGCCGAGATGAGCCAACACGGTTGGGGCGATATCGACCGCACTCGTGCCCGTATGGCACAGCCCCCCGGGTCTGAAGCCGGGGCCCGCGACCAGCAGGAACGGCATCTGCTCGTATTGGCCCAGCCCACCATGCTGGCCGCAGCCCAGCCGGTCTGGCTTGCCGCCGCGCGGCTTGGCGACCAGCGCGCTGCCGGGGGCGCCATGCTCGTTGGGGGCGTCGGTGCTGCGCATCACCACGGCGAAGGCCAGCGCATTGGCGTGGGACTGCCCCACCGCGGCCAGGTCGTCGCCCGCCAGCACCTGGCCGGCCCAGTCCTGTGCCGCCAGGAAGCGGCCCAGCGCCTCCCGACGGGCGGCATGGTCGGGGTGCAGGTAGATGAGGCAGGAGGTGCCGTTGGAGACCGTGACCACGTCGTTGCTGTCCTCCGCCGCCTTCAGCCCCGCCGCCACCAGGGCTGCATCCACATCCACCACGCCCACCACCGTCTCGTGCCCGTGGTCGGAGGCGACGACCAGAAGGGTTTCCGCGTCGCCGGCCAGCGCATCCATCACCAGCCCGGCATTGCGGTCGGCCTCGGCCAGCACACGCAGCATTTCCGGATGGCCGACGCCCACCTCGTGCTGGATGTGGTCCGGCTCGCCGAGCCACAGGATCGAAAGCGGCGCACGGCGCGGCAGCACCTCGGCGACGAAGCGTTCGGTCATCGCGCGGTCGCCGGCGGCATCGAGCCCAACCTGCAGCGGATCGGCCACCGGCACCCGGCCAGGGCCGAAGGAGCCGGCGCGGTGATACACATGGCCCCAGCCATCGGGATCATGCGCATAGGCGGCGCCGGGGGAGACATTGCTGAAGATCCAGGCGCCGCCATGCGGGGCCAGGCGCTGCGCCAGGGTGGGCATGGCGAGGGAGCTGCCGGTGACGCGGCGCTTGTGCTGCAGGAAATCCGGCAGGCCGGCGTCATGCGCCACCAGCGTTCCCGCTTCCATCAGGGCGAAGGAATTGCCCTGCATGCCGTGCCGGTTGGGGAAGCAGCCGGTGGCCAGGGAGGAGGAGACCACGCGGGTGGCGGAGGGAAACACCGAGCGGTGCGCGGCAAAGCGCTCCGCCTGCTGCGCGAAGCCGTGGAGCCGGGGCGTGGTGGCCTCGGTGACGAAATCGCGGCGAAGCCCATCCAGAACAACGATGATGGCGCGGCGCATGGCGGTGCTCCCCTTCAGGCCTGGATCGCGCGGGCGATGCGGCCGGTCTCGGCCAGGCTCGCCACCAGCTCCGTGTCGTAGCGCCCGGCCAGTTCCAGCACGGCGGCGCTGCCGGGGCGGATCGGCAGGCTGGGCAGCAACTCGGCATAGGGCACCGTGCCCCAGCCGATGGGCAAATGCAGGTCGCCCATGCCATAGGCCACGTGCTCGTCGTCGGTCGCGTCCACATAGGTGATCGGCATGCCGCAATTATCGGTCACGTGCAGGTGGCCGACGAAGGGGGCGAATTCGCGCACGGCGGCGAGGTAGTCGAAGCCCAGACGCCCGGCGGCCAGCCAGCCATGGCCGAAATCCAGCGTGCCGCACACGGCGGGGTGGGCGATGGCGTCGATCTGGGCGGCCAGGGCGCGCGGATCCAGTGCGTAGCTGGTCATGGTGCCGGCCATCATGTTGCGGTTGGGGTTGAGGTTCTCCATCGCGATCACCTGGCCGCCCCGCGCGGCGCGGTCGGCGGCGCGCAGCACCGCGTCGCGCTCCACGCCCAGCAGGCGGGTGCGGGCGGCGAGGTCGGCCTGGGGATGCACGCGGCCGGGATGGATCACCACGGCGCGGGCGCCGATGCGCGCGGCAAAGCGCAGGGAACTGGCCAGCACGGCTTCGTGCAGGTCCAGATGGGTTTCGTCCATCAGGTTGATGGCGATCGGCGCGTGCACGGAAAACGAGAGCCGGTAGCCGGCGCAGATGCGCGCGATGGCCTCCACCCGCGGCGCATTGTCCCGCCCGGCGATGGTGATGTGCAGCGCGGTGGCGGACAGCTCGGCATGGCTGCCGCCGGCGGTGGCCAGGCGGTCCAGCCGCGCATCGAGGGTGGCGAAATTGCCCCCCACGGAAACGCCGATGCCTGCGACGGGAGATGCGGTCATGGAACGGTCCTTATCGGTCGGGAGAGCGTGGGATCATCAGTCGGCGAGCATTGGGTCGAGCCGGTCGCGCAGCCAGTCGCCGAACAGGCTCATCGACAGCGTGGTGAGGAAGATCACGAGGCCGGGCAGCACCGCGATCCACCAGGCATTGAGCAGCAGCGACCGCCCGCTGCCGAGCAGTAGGCCGAGACTGGTGAGTGGCGGCTGGATGCCCAGGCCGAGGAAGGAGAGCGAGGTCTCCAGCAGGATGGTGCCGGGGAAATTCAGCGTCATCTGCACCACCAGGGCGCTGGCGATGTTGGGCAGGATGTGCCCGGCATAGGTGCGCACCGGCCCCGCGCCCAGCGTGCGGATGGCCACGGCATAGCCGCTCTCCTGCGCCGAGAGCACCAGGCCGCGGGCGAGGCGAGCGTAGCGTTCCCAGCCGTCGAGCCCGACGATGATCACGAACAGCACGAAGGAATTGCCGAAGAAGGCCAGCACGGCCAGGGCCAGGATGATGAATGGGATGGCGGCCTGCACATCCACCATCATCATGATCCCTTCCTCCACCCAGCCACGCCGCGCGGCGGCAACGATGCCAAGCGCGGTGCCGACAACGGCGCCGATCAGGGTGCCGAGAACGGCGATGAGGATGGAGAAGCGGATGCCGTAGATCAGGCGCGACAGCATGTCCCGCCCGATCGCATCGGTGCCGAGCGGATAGGCCCAGGTGCCGCCCCAGCCCAGCGGCGGCTGCAGCCGGGCGCGCAGGTTCTGCGTGGCGTAGTGTGTGGGGGAGATCAGGTCGGCCAGGATCGCCACCGCCACCATCAGCAGGATCCAGCCCAGGGCCAACACGATCGCCGGCGGCATGCGCCAGCGCGGCGCCGCGGCGGGCAGCGTGGCGGCACTCATTGCCGCTGATCCCGGATGCGGGGATCGAGCAGGCCGTAGGCGAGGTCCACGAGGTAGTTGGCCGTGACCATGGTTGCCGCCACCAGCAGTACGATGGCCTGCACCACGTCGAGGTCGCGGCCAGACACGGCGCTGACCAGCAACCGCCCGACGCCGGGCCAGGCGAACACCGTCTCGGTCACCAGCGCGCCGCCGATCAGCCCACCAATCTGGAAGCCCACCACCGTGACCACCGGGATCGCCGCGTTCGGCAGGGCGTGGCGGCGCAGCGCATAGGCGGCGGTGGCGCCCTTGCCGTGCGCGGTGCGCAGGAAGGGCTGGCCCATCACCTCCAGCATGGCCGTGCGGGTGAAGCGCGCCAGCGTGCCGGCGGCGGCGGTGCCCAGGGTGAGCACCGGCATCACCATGTGCTGCCAGGTCTCGCTGCCGGAGCTGGGCAGCCAGCGCAGCTGCATGGCGAACAGCAGGATCATCAGGATGCCGAGGAAGAAATGCGGCGTGGAGAAACCGAACACCGCGAACCCCATCACCGCGCGGTCCACCGCCGTATTGCGCCGCAGCGCCGCCACGATGCCCAGCGGCACGCCCAGCAGCACCGCCAGGGCGAAGGTGGCGCCGCCCAGGCGCAGCGTGGCCGGCACGCGCTCCATCACCACGCCCAGCGCATCGCGGTTGTCGGCGAAGGAGCGGCCGAGATCGCCGCGTGCCACGGCGGCGAGGTAGCGCAGGTACTGCTCCGGCAGCGGGGCGTCGAGCCCCCAGCGGGCGCGGTATTCCGCAACGGTGGCCGGCGGCGTGTTCTCCGGCAGCAGGGTCTCGGCCGGGTCGCCGGACAGGCGCAGCACCACGAACACCACGGTCACGCAGAGCAGCACCGTCAGCAGGGCACGGAAGGTCTTGACCAGCACCAGGGTCAGCATGGCGCCTCCGCCAGGTGGCAGGCCACCAGATGGCCGGGCGCCAGCTCCCGCGGTGCCGGGGCTTCTGCGGCGCAGCGCGGCACGGCGCGCGGGCAGCGCGGATGGAAGCGGCAGCCTTCGGGCGGGGCCAGCGGGCTGGGCGGCTCGCCCATGAGCAAGGTACGCGGGCGGCGCAGGCGCGGGTCGTCCACCGGCACGGCGGCCAGCAGCGCCTGGGTGTAGGGATGCAGCGGGGTGGCATAGAGCGAGGCGCGCGGCGCCTGCTCCACGATGGTGCCGAGATACATCACCGCCACCCGGTCGCACACCTGCCGCACCACGCGCAGATCGTGCGAGATGAACAGGCAGGCCAGCCCGCGCTCGCGCCGCAGCGCCTGCAGCAGCGCCACCACCTGGGCCTGCACGGAGACATCCAGCGCCGAGACCGGCTCGTCGCATACCAGCAATTCCGGCCCGGCGATCAGGGCGCGGGCGATCACCACGCGCTGGCGCTGGCCGCCGCTGATCTCGTGCGGGTAGCGCGCCAGCAGGGCACGGCCGATGCCCACCTCCTCCAGCGCCGCGGCGGCGCGGTCCATCCGCTCTGGCCGGGGATGCAGGTCGTGGATGTCCAGCACCTCGCGCACCTGGCGGCCGATCGGCAGGCGGGGGTTGAGCGCGCCCAGCGTGTCCTGGAACACCAGTTGCAGGCGGCTTGCCTGGCGGCGCCGCGCCGCGGTGTCGCGCAGCGGGGCCAGGGGCGCGCCGGCGAAGCGGACGCTGCCGGCGCTGGCGGGCAGGATGCCGGCCGCCACGCGGCCGAAGGTGGATTTGCCGGAGCCGGATTCGCCCACCAGCCCCACCGTCTCACCCACGCCCACCGAGAGCGACACGCCGGTGACCGCATGCAGCAGGCGCCGCCGCGCGAAGGGCGTGCGCCGGCGCAGCAGGAAGCTGCGGCCCACCGCCTCGGCCTCCAGCAGATGGTCAGCCATGGGTGCCCAGCGGATGGTGGCAGGCCACCAGCGCCCCGGCCTGCGGCCGCGGTTCCGGGCGCTGCGTGGTGCAGGCCCCCGCGGCCCGGCCGCAGCGCGGCGCGAAGGCGCAGCCCGGCGGCAGCGCGCCCAGCGGCGGCACGGTGCCTGGAATGGAGGCCAAGGGCGCGTCCCGTTCGATGCGGGGCAGGCAGCCGAGCAGGCCGGCGCTGTAGGGGTGCGACGGCGCGGCGAACAGCGTGGCGGCGGCGGCCTGTTCCACCACGCGCCCGGCATACATCACGGCCACCTCGTCGGCCATTTCCGCCACCACGCCGAGATCATGCGTCACCAGCAACAGCGCCATGCCCAGCTCGGCCTGCGCCTCGCGCAGCAGCGCCAGTATCTGCGCCTGGATGGTGACATCCAGCGCCGTGGTCGGCTCGTCGGCGATCAGCAGGCGCGGGCGGCAGGCCAGCGCCATGGCGATCACCGCGCGCTGGTTCATGCCGCCGGACAGCTGGTGCGGGTAGTCGCGCATGCGCGCGGCGGCGGCCGGCATGCCCACGCGGTCCAGCAGCCGCTGCGCCTCGGCCCAGGCGGCGGCGCGGCCGTGGCCGTGCAGGGTAAGGCTTTCGGCGATCTGCGCGCCGATCGTCATCACCGGGTTCAGCGCAGCCTGCGGGTCCTGGTAGACCATCGCCACTTCCCGCCCGCGCAGCGCGGCCATGCGGCGCGGCGGCAGCCCGGTCAGCTCCTGGCCGGCGAGGCGGATGGAGCCCGCCGCGATCCGCCCACCCGGCGGCAGCAGCCCGGCGATGGCAAAGCAGGTGAGGCTTTTGCCGCAGCCGGATTCGCCCACCAGGCACATCGTCTGCCCCGGCGCGATGGCGAGATCCACGCCATCCACCGGCAGCACCGTGCCCTGGGCGCCCGCGATCGCCACACGCAGGCCGCGCACCTCCAGCACAGGGGGGGCGGGGGCGACGCCGGGCGCATCTGTGGCGGGGTTCAGCTGCAACTGCACCGGCATCCGTCTCCCTGGTCCGCGGGCCAGCAAGACCGGCTGACGCCCCCGCCCGCCAGCACGGATTGATGACGCTGGAGTGACATTTGCGTGGCGATGCCACGGGCGTCGAAGCGATCCGGATGACCGGGGCCGGCGGTTGGAACCTTGCTGTTGCAGTCGGCAAAGTTCACGCAACGGCAACCGGGGCGTCATCGTCGCGGCACGGTCCGGCTGGCAAGAGGGCCGCTCACGAGACAGCCGGAGCGAACGCCCATGCCGCCGCTGACCCTGCGCCGACGCAGCCTGCTTGCCGCCGCCATGGCGCCCGCCCTGCCCCGCGCAGCCCTGGCCCAGGGTGCGCGCCCGCGCGTTGTCGTCGCGGTCGCCGACCTGCCCCCGGGTCTCGAGCCGGCGCGCGACATGGGCAATGTCGGCACCCGCATCTCCTATTCGCTCTACGACACCCTGATCCGCCGCGACTTCCTCTCCACCCCCGACGGCGGCGGCGCGAAGCTCGAGCCCAGCCTGGCCGCCTCCTGGAAGCGCGAGTCCCCCTCCGAACTCATCGTCACCCTGCGCGAGGGCGTGCGCTTCCACAACGGCGACACGCTGCACGCCGACGACGTCGCCTTCACCTTCTCGGCCGAGCGCATGTGGGGCGAGAAGCCGCTGATCCCCGACGCACGCAACTATTTCGGCGTGCTCACCAATGTCGAGGCGCTCGACGCGAGGACGGTGCGCTTCCGCACCCGCGGGCCGGACGTGCTGTTGGAGCAGCGCCTGGCCTCCTGGGCGTCCTGGATCGTCAACAAGCGCCATTACCAGGCCGTCGGCATGGATGCCTTCGCGCGCAATCCCGTGGGCACCGGTCCGCTGAAGTTCCGCAGCTTCACCCGCGACAACACCGTGCTGTTCGACGCCTTCGACGACTACTGGATGGGCCGCCCCGCCTTCTCCACCGTTGAGTTCCGCAAAGTGCCGGAGGTCTCCACCCGCGTCGCCGGCCTCGTCTCCGGCGAGTTCGACATCGTCACCAACCTGCCCCCCGACCAGCTCGACACCCTGGCCCGCTACCAGCATGTGGAGGCGCGCTCGGTGGTGCTCGCCAACGCCCACCTGCTCACCTTCGACATGCGCGACCCCGTGATCGCCGACAAGCGCATCCGCCATGCTCTGAAGCTCGCCATCGACCGCAAGCTGCTGGTGGAGACGCTGTGGAACGGCAAGGCGGTGGTGCCCGCCAGCCACAACTACCCCGAATACGGCGAGATGTTCCTGGCCGGCCGCGCGCTGCCGTACGACCCCGAAAAGGCGCGCCGGCTGCTGCGCGAGGCCGGCTACCGCGGCCAGAAGATCACCTACCGCACCATGCCGAACTACTACACCAACGCGCTGGCAGCGGCGGAAATCCTCACCGAGATGTGGAAGGCCGTCGGCATCAACGCCGAGCTGCAGGTGGTGGAGAGCTTCGCCCAGATGCAGGGGCAGGGCCAGCAGATCGGCAACACATCCAACTCCACCCGCCTGCCCGACCCGCTCGGCGCCATCTGGCCGTCCTGGGGCCCCAACACGAGCTTCCAGACCCGCGGCATGTGGGCCAAGGAAAGTGCGACCGGCTTCAACGAGGCCGGCTTCGCGCTGGAGGTGGAGGCTGACCCGGCAAAGCGAAAGGCGCTCTGGGCCCGTATGCTCGATGCCTGGGAGGACGAGACGCCCGCCACCATCCTCTACCTGCCGCTCGAGAGTTACGGCGTGCGCAAGGCGCTGAAGTGGCAGCCCTACTCTTTCTACTACATGGACCTGCGTTCGTACAACCTCGGCCTCGCCTGAGCCGGCCGGCCATTCCAGGAGCGCACCGCGCATGACCCTTCTGTCCCGCCGCACCGCCCTGCGCGGCAGCGCCACGCTGGGCGCGCTCGGCCTGCTGGACCATCTCCCCGGCCGGGCCCAGGCCCAGGCCCCGCGCCATGGCACGCTCAAGGTCGCCTTCCTCGGCCTGGATACCGCCGATCCCCATCGCCACACCGGCTCCATCGCCGTGCAGCAGGTCTATGTGGAAACGCTCACCTCCATCGCCGATGACGGCACAGTGAAACCCTTCCTGGCCACGGCATGGGAGATCAGCCCGGATGGCCGGCGCTACAGTTTCACCATCCGCGAGGGCGTGCGCTTCCACAACGGCCGGCTGCTGACCGCGGAGGACGTGCGCGCCAACGCGGCGCGGGTGCGCGACCAGGTGCGCGGCGGCTGGCTCTCCGCGCCGATGCGGCTGGTGGAAACGCTGGAGGCGCCGGATGCGCGTACTTTCGTGATGACCATGAAGGAGCCCTACGGCCCGCTGCTCAACCTGCTGTCGGAGCTGTGGATCGTGGCGCCGGAAAGTGAAGGCTGGGCGCAGACCATCCGCACGCCGATCGGCACCGGCCCGTTCAGCTTCGGCCGCTGGACCCCGAATGTGAGCTTCCTGGCACCCGGCTTTGCGCAGTACTGGCAGACCGGCCTGCCGCGCGCCGAGGCGGTGGAGTTCAACCTGCGCGATGCCGACGACCTGTCCCTGCCGCTGCGCGCCGGGGACCTGCACATTGCCCGCGTGCCCTACGACAAGCTCGCCGCGCTGAAGGCGGATCCGAACATCGAGATCGGCTACATGAAGGACACCACCTGGTGGTTCGTCTCCTTCAACAACCGCGCGCCGCGCAAGCCGTTCGATGACCTGCGCGTGCGGCAAGCGGTTTCGCACATGCTCGACAAGGCGGCGATCATGCGGTTCCTCACCGGGGATGCCGGCGTGGTCACCAACCAGATGGCGGCACCTGGCCAGTTCTTCTGGGACAAGGCGATGCATGAGGCGGATGCCCATGCCCGCCCCGACGAGGCGCGCGCGCACGCCCTGCTGCGCGAAGCCGGCGTCGATCCGGCTGCCACGCCCTGCCGCGTGGTCTCCTGGCAGAACAGCTTCTCCGAAATCGTGGTGCAGGCCGTGCGCAAGCTCGGCTTCCAGGTGGAGCACCTGTCGCTGGACGATATCGGCGCCCAGCGCCGGCTGGGCCAGTACGACTGGGACGTCGCGCCGTTCAGCTCCGGCCCGCGAGCGGATATCTTCCTGCGCTTCATCCGCATGATGTCGGACGGGCCGAATGTCGGCCTGTGGGGCGGCCCGCGCGATGCCGAGTTCGACGGGCTGGTGCGCGGCGCCGTGGCCGCCGTCGACATGGCGGAGCGCCGCCGGCTGTACCTGGCTGCCTGGCAGCGCGCGATGGAGCGGTACTACACTGTGGTGGTGGGCCACGCGCCGGAGCCGATCGCCAACCGGCGCGACGTGACGGGCTACACGCCGGGCTTCACCTGGGGCCAGCATCGCGTGGATGGCGGGCTCGCCTTCGCCGCGCTGGCGGCACGCAGCTGAGCCTGCAGGCGGGATCGGAACCGGCCGGGCTGCCTGCCGCGTCCTGGCGGTGCGATCCCGGCATCGCGCTGGGCGTGCTGATCCTGGCGCTGCTGCTGGGCGTGGCGATCATCGGGCCGGGGATCACCGGGCACGATCCGCTCGCCCAGAACATCGCCCTGCGCAACGCCCCGCCCGATGCGGTGCACTGGCTGGGCCGCGACCATCTGGGCCGCGACATCCTGGCCCGGCTGATGGCGGGCACGCGCATCTCCCTGCTCGCCGCCACCGGCGCCACCGCCTTCGCGCTGGTGCTCGGCGCCGGGCTGGGCCTGGCAGCGGAGGCGCTGGGCCGTTGGCCGGCGGCCATCGTGTTCGGCGCCTTTGACCTCGTGCGCGCCATGCCCGCCGTGCTGCTGGCGCTCACACTCATGGTCGCCTTCGGCAGCGGCATCGCCCCGCTCGTGCTGGCGCTCGGCATCGCCTATGCCCCGCACATGGCCCAGGTGGCCCGCGCCGCCTGGCAGCGCGAATCCGCCACCGGCTACGTGGCCGCCGCGCGCGTGATGGGCGCCGCGCCGCTGGCCACGCTGGTGCGGCACATCCTGCCAAACATCGCCGGCAGCCTCGTCACCCAGGCCGCCATCATCATGCCGCGCGCCATCACCACCGAAAGCGTGCTGAGCTTCTTCGGCCTGGGCGTTGCGCCAGACACGCCGAGCTGGGGGCGCATGATCTCCGGCGCCACGCGCTTCGCCGAGGCCGCCCCGCATGCCGTGCTGGCACCGGTGCTGGCGCTAAGCCTCGCCACTCTCGGCTTCGCGCTCGCCGGCGACCGGCTGCGCCTGGCGCTCGACCCGTTGCGGGCACGGCGGCGGTGATGCGCAACCTCGCACAGGCCGCGCGGGCCGTACTGCAGCAGGGGTTGCTGCTGGCCGCGATCGCGCTGGCCGTGTTCCTGCTGATCCGCGTGGTGCCCGGGGACGTGGTGGATTCCATGGCCCTGGAAGGCAGCCTGGATGACGAGGCGGTCGCCGCCCTGCGCGCCGAGATGGGCCTGGATGCCGACATCGCCACGCAGTTCCGCCTGTGGGCCGGCCGCGCCCTGTCCGGCGATCTCGGCTTGTCCCTGCGGTTCGAGCGGCCGGTGACGGAGCTGATCCTCGCCGCCCTGCCCACCACCCTCACCCTGGCCGCGCTGGCGCTGCTGGCCGGGCTTGCGCTGGGCATCGCGCTGCCCGCCGCCGCCGTGCTCTGGCCACGCTCGCCCCTCCCGGCGGCGGTGGAGGCGCTGAACCTATGGTCCATCGCGCTGCCCACCTTCTGCGTGGGGCTGGCCGGCATCCTGCTGTTCTCGGTCTGGCTCGGCTGGCTGCCGGTGATCGGCCAGATGCTGCTGCCGGTGCTGATCCTGGGCATCGACAATGCCGGGCAGATCGCCAAGCCGCTCTACGAAGACCTGAAGGAGGCCGCCACCGCTGCCCATATCCGCACCGCGCGCGCCAAGGGCCTGTCCCCCGCCCGCATCGTGCTGCGGCATCTGCTGCCCAACGCCATGTCCAGCGCCATCGCGCTCGCCGGTCTGATCCTGGCCGGCATGATCGGCGGCACGCTGACGATGGAGGTGCTGTTCGGCCTGCCCGGGCTCGGCACGCTGGCCTATCAGGCGATCACCGGCCGCGACTATCCCGTGATCCAGGCCGTGGTGCTGGTGTTCGCCACCGGCATCGCGGTGGTGAACGTGCTCGCGGACCAGATGCAGCGCCTGCTCGACCCCAGGCTGCGCCGATGAGCGATACAATCGCGGAGCTGCGGGGCCTGTCCGTCCGGTTCGGCGCCGCTTTGGCCGTGGAGGATGTGTCGCTGGCGCTGCATCGGGGCCGCACCCTGGCGCTGGTGGGCGAGAGCGGCTCCGGCAAGTCGCTCACCGCCCTGTCGCTCGCCGGCCTGCTGCCGCCCGCGGCCGAGGCGGCCGGCAGCCTGTGCCTGTTCGGGCAGGAGATGCGGGGTGCCTCGGAACGCACCTGGCGCGGGCTGCGCGGGCGGCGCATCGGCATGGTGTTCCAGGAGCCGATGGCCAGCCTCAACCCGGGCATGCGCATCGGCAGCCAGATTGCCGAATCGCTGCGGGCGCACACGCCACTACGGGGTGCGGCCATCCGCAATCGGGTGCTGGCCCTGTTGGAGGAGGTGGGCCTGCCCGATCTGCCGGCCAGGATGGCGGCCTATCCGCACCAGCTCTCCGGCGGCCAGCAGCAGCGCGCCATGATCGCCATGGCCTTGGCAGCGGACCCGGATCTGCTGCTGGCCGACGAGCCGACCACGGCGCTGGACACCACGGTGCAGGCGCAGATCCTCGCCCTGCTGCAGCGGCTGCAGGCGGCGCGCGGGCTGGCCATGCTGTTCGTGAGCCACGACCTCGGCGTGGTCGCCGGCCTCGCCCACGACGTGGCGGTGATGCGCCACGGCCGCATCGTGGAACAAGGGCCGGTGGCGCGCGTGTTCGCAGCACCCTCGCACCCGTACACTGCCGCCCTGCTGGCCAGCCGCCCGCGCCCGCTGCCCGCGCCCGCCATCGCGCCGGGGCCGGGGCTGGTGCCGGCGCTGGAGGCCCAGGCGCTCTGCATCACCTATCGGCCGCACCGGCGCGGCACGGCACCGGTGCGCGCCCTGGCCGGAGTGTCGCTGTTCCTGCCACAGGGCGGCGCGCTGGGGCTGGTGGGCGAGAGCGGCTCCGGCAAGAGCACGCTGGCGCGCGCCGCGGTGGGGCTGGAAGCCCCCTCCGCCGGCAGTATCCGCATCTTCGGCCAGAACCCCGCCGCCCC
>JAIXTK010000479.1 GCA_027483995.1 Acetobacteraceae bacterium | reverse complement strand
TACGGCGGGGGCAACGTGCCCTACGGCACCGCGGCAGAGTGAAGGATCTTCTTTTTTCTGACGAAAAAAGAAGCAAAGAAGACTTCATTCATTTGATGCGGAGAGAGTGGATCTTTCCGCATCAAACGAATGAAAGTTTTTTGGTTCTTTTTTTCAAAAAAGAACCGCTTCCTTACCCCGGAAACGTCTCTCCGAGCGTCTTGCGCATCGCGGTCCCGTTGTCCCGCCACCAGTTGGACAGGATCGTCACATCCCAGCCGATGCAGAAATGCTTCACGCCCATTTCCAGGTAGGGCGCGGCCATGGAGATATCGGCCAGTTCGATGCGCGGGTGCAGGCCCTTCTTCAGCGCCATTTCGATGGTCTTGCGCTCGGCGGCCTTCACGTCGGCATGCCCGCGATTGTGCGGCTGGCCGATCGACATCGCGTAGTCGGCGGCGCCGAACTGAACCATGTCCAGGCCGGGCACGGAGAGGATGTTCTCCAGGTCTTCCACCGCCTGGCGCTTCTCGATCATGATGGCCACCACCACCTCGTCCAGCGAGTTGATGTAGGCGGGCCCGCCCACTTCGCGGTTGGTGCCCACGTCGCGGCGCATGCCCACGCCCATCAGGCCACGGCGGCCCGGCGATTCGGCACGCACGGCCTGCACCGCGCTGCGGGCGTCGTCCACCGTGCGGATATCGGCCATCAGCACGGCCTGGAAGCCGCTGCCGATCGCGCGCATGGCCTGGTGGGTGTACTCGCCCTGCTCGATCTTGATCATGCCGCCCACGCCCGAGAGCTCGAAGGCCCGGCCCAGATTGTCCAGGTCGTGCATGCTGAAGGGGGCGTATTCGGCGGTGAATTCGATGTAGTCGTACTGGCCGCTATGGCCCACCAGCTCCACCAGGGTCGGCCACACCGACAGGATATGGGTGCCGAGCGTGGGCTGGTTGGCCTTGAGCTTCTCGCGGAGTTGGTTCGCGCGCATATGGTCGTTTCCTCTGGCGTTCGATGGCGCGCAGGCTAGCAGTGCTGGCAAGGGCTGCAACTGGCGGAATTCTGGACGCCGCCCCCGCCGGCCGCTAATCAGGCCCATCACACCATCAGGCATTGGCCTGCGGCTGGATCCGGTGCGGATGCGGGCCAATCTGGATCTCGGTTTGGCGATCGGGCGGTTGCTCGATCCGGCGGCTTACACGGGGTTGCGCGCGCGGATGGCGCGGGAGGCGGCTGGGCGGGCGCGGGGGTGGGTGAAAGCGATGCGTGGCAATGGTGCTTGACCGCCAGGGTTTATCTGGAATTAATTCGCGACGTGTTTGAGGGTGCCGGTGCCGAGATTGCATTACTGGCGCTCGGATTGGCCATTCAGTTGTTTCTAATGCAGATATTGGGATGTCGAGCGGATGAAAAAGCGTATTTCCTATTATGTCTGGACGCTCATCAAAGACGTACTGGCGCGGATGCAGCAGGACATGGCTCCATATCCCGCATACGCGCAACGACAGACGCGCATCAGGGAGCATCTGCAGCAATTGCGCGATCATCTGGCAACCACTACTCCCGAGCACCCCGCAATGCATGGGTTCAAAGTCTTTTCCCAGGCCGATGAGGACGGAATCATCGAGTACCTGCTAGATCTGCTTCCGTCGAGTGCGAGCACGAAGACCTTCATCGAAGTGGGCTGTGGGGACGGTATCGAGAATAACTCGCACTACCTTTTGCTGCGCGGCTGCCGCGGGGTATGGGTGGACGGCTCGCCGGAGAACATCGGCAGGATCCATTCCCAGCTTGGTCGATTTGACAGCAGGCGGCTGCTCATTTCCCAGAGTTTCATCGACTTGGACAACATCAAAGCCCTGACAGCCGAATGGCTGGCATTTGTCGGAACGTCGGAGCCGGATTTCTTGTCGCTGGATATCGACGGGAACGATGCATATGTCTTGCTAGCAATGCTTGAGCTAGCGAATCCGCGCATCATATGCGTGGAATACAATGCGAAATTCCCCCCCACCCTCGCGATAAGCACCTCCTACGACAAACACCGGATTTGGTCTGGGGATGACTACCAAGGGGCGTCTTTGGGATACTTCTGTCGCATACTGACCGATTATAGCCTAGTAGCCTGCAACCTCGCCGGAACAAACGCATTTTTTGTGCGCAACGACCTGAAGCATCATTATCCACAACACTCCATTGAGGCTCTGTATCAGCCGTTCCGCAGCGAACTATGCCTGTTGCAGCCCGGTCACCGCCCGTCACTCAAGTGGCTGAGGGATGAACTACGGCAGGAAGAGCGGTGAGGCGAAGGCCGGGCCGGCTGGTCGTGGGATGAGATCAGACAATCAACCCCAGCGGCAGTATAGAGCTAATGGAGAAGGAATGAAGATCGCGATCTGGCATAACCTGCCCAGCGGTGGCGGCAAGCGGGCAATGTACGATCAGGTTCGTGGGCTTCTGGCGCGCGGCCATGTGCTGGAGGCCTGGTGCCCGCCGACGGCCAACCGAGAGTATCTGCCCCTGACCGACCTCATCCGGGAAACAGTGATCCCAATGGCAGAGGTAGAACGGACAGACTGGGACAAGAGGCTCCGACGGCCAGCTGCGGTAGCCCCAATGATCGAGGCGCTTGAGCAACATTGCCGAGAATGCGCCAAACAGATCATGGCGGGCGACTTCGATCTGTTACTCGTTCATCCCTGCATGTTCATTCATGCCAGCCCAATTGGGCGCCTGGTGTCCCTGCCAAAGGTGCTCTACCTCCAGGAGCCCTTCCGCCCTCTGTATGAAGCACAGCCGCGGCTGCCCTGGTTGGCACCTGAACCCTCGGGAAGCCCCAGTTTCTCCCTGGCAAGGCTTAGGGAGCGTGCCGGAGATCGCCGGGTTTTGTCGAATGCCCGGCTCCAGGGGCGTGAGGAGCTCACCAACGTGCGTGCGTTCGATCGCGTGTTGGTGAACTCTCTGTTCAGCCGGGAGAGTATCTTGCGGGCGTACGCCGTGGACCCAGAGGTCTGCTACCTCGGCACTGACCTTGAGAAATTCGTCGACCGAGGCGAACAGCGCGACCGCATGATCATTGGGCTCGGGTCGATATCACCGGCAAAGAATATCGCGCTTGCGATTGAAGCTGTTGGCGTGCTGCCACCGCCAAGACCACCGCTCATCTGGGTTGGCAATGCGGCCTCTCCGGTGCTGCTACGCGAGATGGCGGCACTCGCAGCGTCTCGCGGTGTGCAGTTCTCGCCCCGGGTGAACGTAACCGACAGCGAACTGGTCGACCTGCTGAACCGTGCCGCGGTGATGATCTATGCGCCGCGGCTGGAACCGTTCGGGCTGGCGCCGATAGAGGCTGGGGCATGTGGCGTGCCGGTCGTCGGCGTGGCGGAAGGAGGCGTACGTGAGACCGTCATTGACGGCGAAACCGGGTTCCTGGTGGGGAGTTCCCCTGCGGCAATAGCCGACAAGGTCGCCGTTTTGCTGGACGACGACGCGCTGGCGCGTCAGCTCGGATCCGCTGCCCGCATGAATGCTCAGCGCAGGTGGTCGCATCTCGCGGCGACAGACCGGATAGAACAGGCGTTGCAGCGCTTCCTGGGCACCTACGGCAATGCTCACGCCCGACGTGTCCCACGACGCTGACCGACCCGTGCCCGCATCGGCCGCGCTGCGAGATGCGCGGGCCATACTTGCCCGAACACGCCTGCATCTGCTGGAAGCCGATACGCGCCTCCATGATGCAGATCTGCACGACCTTGCGCCTGTCCTGGCATGGTTCAGTCGCTTTGGCCGCCGATACCCGCGCGTGGCCCAGCTCCTGATGCGTGGTGGCAAGTTCCTGGCCTGGGCCGCCACAGGGCGACTGGGGCGCTATCTGCGCGCCGACCGGCGCCGCCGCGGGCAGCAGCGCGCACAGCGCACCGGAGCCGATGTTGCGGCGGCGGCAACGGCCCCCCGGCCGGCCGCCTCACCCGTTGCCGGTGGTGGGCGCATGCTGATCGTGGAGCACAGCGTGCCCAAACCGGATCAGAGCGCCGGTGCGCGCTACACGCTCAGCATGATCAGGGCCCTGCGCGAAATGGGCTGGTCGATCACGATGTGGACCTACGAGCGCACCCATGGCGGGCGCTACAGCGAGGACCTGGAGGCTCTTGGGGTTTGCGTGCTCGATGCGCGTTGGCCCCGAAGCTTCGCGCAATGGCTTGAAGACAATGGCGAGGCGCTGGACCATGTGATGATGCTGTGGCCGCGCGTCACGCGGGACCTGTTGCCGGAGGTTCTGCGCGGCACGCCGGCCCGCATCAGCTACCATGGCATCGACCTGCACTTTGCGCGCATCGCATTGCAGGCCGCGCGGCTGGACGATCCGTTCATGGAGCAGGAATCGGCGCAGTACCTGGCCATGGAGCGGCAGATCTGGCGTGCCGTGGATGTTTCTGTGTACCTCTCCCAAGAGGAGGCGGACGAGGTGCTGCGCCTGGAGCCGGCTGTCGCGGCCTGCGGCATTTCACCCTATGCCTTCACCGAGTTCCACGTGCCTTCTCACCCTCCTGCCACTTCCAACATCCTGTTCGTAGGCAGCTTCGGGCATCCGCCGAATGGCGATGCGGTGCATTGGTTCGCCGCGGAGATACTGCCGCTGATCCGTTCGCGCCATCCGCACGCGCGGTTCGTGGTTGTCGGCTCCAACCCGCCTCCCGACATCCGCGCGCTGGCCGGGCCGCATATCGACGTTCTCGGCCAGATTGATGATGCGGCGCTGGAAAGAGCCTACGCTGCCGCACGCGTGGCCGTGGCGCCACTGCGGTTCGGTGCGGGGGTCAAGGGCAAGGTGGTGGAGGCGCTTACCAAGGGCATGCCCATCGTCACCACGCCGATCGGCGTGCAGGGACTTGTGGGGGTGGATGCCTTCGTGCCGTGCAGCAGCGACCCGGCCGAGATGGCAGAGGCGGTTTCGCGGCTTCTGGCCGAAGATGCCGCATGGTTGCAGCAGTCCAGGGCGCAGTCTGCGCATGCCCGGCGATACTATTCGCTGGAGGCGATGAAAATGAGCCTCGGCAAGGTGCTGTGAGCCCCGCGAATGACGACAACGGCAGCGCATACGTTCAAGAACCCAAGACGAACGGGAGGTGGCGCAGGATTGCAGTTCGCCGATGCGTGATCGATAGGATAGAATTGACAAAGCAATATTTGAGCTGAAGCCAACATGAGCCAAAACGCCGTCCCGATGCCCGGACAAGGGCACACACTGCGCACCTGCCGTATCTGCGGGGATGCGAGGCTCGAACAACTGACGGCGCGCGAAATGATGTTCGGTACACGGGACGTCTTTACATATTTCGAGTGTAAATCGTGCGGGTGTGTGCAGATCGCGGAATATCCCACGAACATCGGCAGATATTATCCCGAGGAGTACTATTCCTTCCACGCTGCCGCTTCGATCGGCGTGCCTGTTTCCTGGCGTGGCCGGGCCAAGGAATGGGTGGCCTGGCAAGTGCTGTCGCGGTCGCGTCGCCTGGCAGCACGGCACCTGCAGTCAGACGCCGCAAGGAAGGTCATCACGCGATCGCCGCTGCTTTCGATCTATCGGGATTATCTGCCGGGCGTGGGCAGCCGCATTCTTGATGTCGGCTGCGGCGCGGGCGAGCTGGTCAAGGAGCTGAGGCTGATTCACTGCTATCAGGCATTCGGTGCCGACCCCTACATACCCCATGATATTCAGGATCGGGGCCGCCTTTTGGTACGAAAGGCTTGGCTCCACGAAGTGGAAGGCACGTTCGATTGCGTCTCCTTTCATCACGTTCTGGAGCATATGCCCCACCAACTGGAGGTGTTGCGCAAGACGCGCACCTTGCTCTCACCCGCGGGCCTTGCGATCGTGCGGGTGCCGGTTGCCGGTTCCCATGCCTGGAAGCGCTACCGGGAGAACTGGGTGCAACTGGATGCGCCCCGCCATTTCTATCTTCACTCGGAGAACAGCCTCCGCATGATTGCCGACCGGGCGGGCTTTGACGTTCGGGCCGTCGTTCATGATTCCACGGCGATGCAGTTCTGGGGGTCGGAACTCTATCTGCGCGACATTCCGTTGACCGATAGCCGCAGCCCGGCTGCCAAAGGGCCGTCCGTTTTCACTGAGGCGGAACTGACGCATTTTGCCACGCAAGCCGGGGAACTGAACGCCGCCGGCTGCGGCGACCAGTTGCTTGCGGTTCTCGCGCCGAAGCGGGGGTGAGGTCCGTGGTGCCGGCAAGCCCATCCCCAGACGCCTCCGATGATCGCCCGGCATTGGCGATCATCGTCGTGCTGTACAACAGCCGGGCCACCATCGCCGCACTTTGGCAGTGTCTTGTGGCGCAACGGATGGACCACTGGCGGCTGATCGCGGTCGACAATTCTCCCGCGGATGGTGCCGGGCAGTTCCTCCAGGAGCATCAGGACCCGCGTCTGCTGCTGATCCCGAACAGCCGCAATGAAGGTTTTGCCAGGGCGGTCAACCAGGGGCTGCGCGCGGCACTCGCCCAGGGTGTGAAACGGTGTCTTCTGCTGAATCCGGATGTGACATGTGCGCCGGCTTTCC
The DNA here is from genome assembly GCA_027483995.1 of Acetobacteraceae bacterium. Lineage (GTDB taxonomy): Bacteria > Pseudomonadota > Alphaproteobacteria > Acetobacterales > Acetobacteraceae > CAMDGX01. The sequence continues at coordinate 3,985 of JAIXTK010000479.1, read as the reverse complement.
TGGACGACCTGTTGGGCCAATGGGACGCGACAGCTGCGCAGGTGATCGTGCCGCGGATCATGCGCGCCAGCGCCCCCGATTGCGCCTGGTATGCCGGCGGGGGGTTCGACCGCTCATGGCGCTTTCAGAATGTCCACTATCCATACGATCCCCTGCACTCCGCGCCGAAGCTGGTGGAGTTCGCCAGCGGCTGTTGCCTGGGCATTGAAGCGGCCGTGCTGCACCGGATCGGCCTCCTCGATGAAAGTTTCTTTGTATACTGGGAGGATGCGGATTTTTGCCTTCGCCTGAGCGAGGCGCGTGTTCCCATCCACTACGTGCCGCGTGTTTGCCTCTTGCATGTGGCTGGCGCCTCGACGGGAGGGGAGCGCAGCCCGGCAGCGCAGCGCCTGTTTCACCAAAGCTATGTGGTGATGATGCGCAAGCACTTTGGGTTCGTGGCCGCAGTTCGGGCGATCTGGCGTACCCTTGCCGTGGAATGGCGCCACAGGAAGCGCGAACCCGGAAGCTGGCACCATGTCGCAACAGCGATGACTTCAGGACTTCTTCGTCGCCGCAGACCTGTACCCTCTCTTCCCAGGCCGACGAACACTTGATCGGTGGGGGTATTCAGGCCGCGGTCTGTCCAACCCAAGCCCGCGCCCGCCCAGCCGCCTCCCGCGCCATCCGCGCGCACAACCCCGTGTACGCCGCCGGATCGAGCAACCGCCCAATCGCCGCCCGATCCATATGCGCCGTCACCCTGGGATCGCCCGCCAGCAGTTCCGCAAACGGCACCCCCTTCACAAACGCATCCTGCGCCGCGTCGTACACCGCGTCATGCGCATGCTGCCGCCCGATCGCCAAACCGAGATCCAGCATCACCGCCTCCGCCATGATCAGCCCGCCGCCGAGATCCAGATTGGCCCGCATCCGCACCGGATCCAGCCGCAGGCCGCGGCACACCTCGGCGATACGGGCCAGCATGTCCCCGGTGGCGATGCAGGCGCGCTGCTCTGCCGCCCCCATCATCAGCGTGCTGGTCCGGTCGGCCTCGTGCTCCGTCATCATCGCCTCCAGCGCCAGCGGCACCTGAGACCGAACCTCCGCCCCGGCCGCGATGATGTCCTGGCACAGCTTGGGGTTGCGCTTCTGCGGCATGGTGGAACTCCCCACCGTCCCTGGCGGCACCGGCTCCTCCACCTCGCCGAACTCGGTCTTCATCAGCGTATAGATCTCGCGCCCGATCTTGCCCCCGGTGGCCGCCAGCAGCCCCAGCAGCATCACGCTCTCGGCCAGGTGGTCCCCGATGGACCGCGCCGGCACCGCCATGTCGCCCATGCCCAGGTGCTTGGCGATCCCCGCCTGCACCGCCGGCCCGTGCTCGCCCAGCGAGGCATAGGTGCCCGCCGCCCCGCCCAGCATGGCCACGAACAGCCGCGGCGCGGCGGCCTGCAGCCGTTCCGCATGCCGCATCAGCTCGTCGATCCACACCGCCACCTTGAACCCGAACGTCGCCGGCACCGCGTGCTGCCCATGCGTCCGCCCGGCGATCGGCATCTCCGCCCCGCGCTCGGCCAACTCGGCCATGGCGCCAAGGCATTCCCCGATCTGGCGCAGGAAGATCGCATGCGCCTGGCGCAGCACCAGCAGGTCGCCGGTCTGCGTGATGTTCTGCGTGGTGGCCCCCCAATGCACCCAACCGCCATGCGGCTCGCCCACGATGCGGCCGAGCTCCCACACCAGCGGCACCAGCGTATGCCCGGTGCGGGCGAAGCCTTCGTCGATCCGCGCACGATCCATCAGCGCCAGCTTCGCCTGCGGCACAATCGCCTCGGCCGCCGCCTGCGGAATGATGCCCAGCTCCGCCTGCGCCACCGCCAGCGCCGCCTCCACGTCCAGCCAGGCCTGCCAGCGATTCTCCAGCGTATAGAGCCGGCGCAGGCCGGGATCGGTCACGCGCGTGGCGGTCGGCAGGTCGGACATGGCGGGTCCCCACGGGTTTGCCCGCCCACTCTATGCCGGCGGTTCGTTCCAGCCTATCACCCGGCGGGCAATGACCTCCCCGCCCCACACCTACCGGGCGGACATCGATGGCCTGCGCGCCGTCGCCGTCCTGTCCGTCGTCATCTATCACGCCGCGCCGGCCGCGCTGCCGGGCGGGTTCACGGGCGTGGACATCTTCTTCGTGATCTCCGGCTACCTCATCTCCGGCATCCTCCAGGATGCGCTGGGGGCAGGGCGCTTCTCCCTGGCGGCGTTCTACGCGCGGCGCATCCGCCGCATCGTCCCGGCGCTGGCCCTGGTGCTGGCGGCCACGCTGCTCTACGGCCTGCTGGTCCTGCTCCCCACCGAACGCACCCTCCTCGGCCGCGATGCCGCCGGCGGCGCCTTCTTCATCGCCAACCTCACCTTCTGGGCCGAGATTGGCTATTTCGACCGTGAAGCCGCCACCAAGCCGCTGCTGCACCTCTGGTCGCTGGGGGTGGAGGAGCAGTTCTACCTCCTCTGGCCCCTCGTGCTCTGGGCCCTGCATCGCTGCGGCAGCGTCCGCCTCTGGCCGATCCTCCTGCTGGCCGGGCTCTCCCTGGCCGCCAGCCTGAGTCTCACCCCGATCGATCCCGCAGCCGCCTTCTATTCCCCCGTCACCCGGCTATGGGAACTGGCCCTGGGCGCAGCACTGGCCTGGATGGCACGGGCACGGCCGGCCCCCCTCCCGCAGGCGAACGCCCTATCCCTCGCCGGCCTGGCCCTGATCCTCCTGTCGCTCGCCCTCGTCCGCGCCGGCCCCGGCTTCCCCGGCTGGCAGGCCCTGCTGCCCACGCTCGGCGCCACCCTGCTCATCGCCGCCGGCCCCGGCGCCTGGGTCAACCGACGGCTCCTGGCACTGCGCCCGATGGTCTGGGTCGGGCTGATCAGCTACCCGCTCTATCTCTGGCACTGGCCGCTGCTGTCCTACGCCCACATCGTCCACCAGGGCCGCCCGCTGAAGCCGCTCCTGCTCGCAGCCCTGGTGGCCGCAGCCTTCGCACTCGCCTGGGCCACCTGGCGCTTCCTGGAAACGCCCATCCGCACCGGAAACCGGCGCGCCGTGCCCGCCCTCGCCGCCGCGCTGGCGCTGGTCGGCCTCGCCGGCCTCGCCCTGTGGCGCCTGCCCGCCCCCGACCCGGCCCAGGCCGCCGGGCTCGACATCGCCCGCCTGAACGCGGCCATCGGCGACGGCATCTTCCGCCCCACCCCCGCCATGTCGGTGCAGGACATCGGCGGCAAGTTCTCCACCCGGCTCGGCCCCGAAACCGGCCCCGGCCTGCTGCTGGTGGGCGACTCAACCCTGTTCCACTACGGCCCCCGCGCCCAGGCCCTGCACGAAGCCGGCCGCCTCGCCGGCCCCGTCCGCTTCGTCGTGGGCCCCAGCTGCGCGCCCTTCCCCGGCACCATCAGGCCGCCGCCCTTCACCCATTGCATCGACCTGCCCGCCATGGTCGAAGCCGCCCTCGCCACCGGCAGCATCCGCACCGTCGTGCTGGGCGCCTTCTGGCCCGGCTACCTCGCCCCCACCGTCCAGGTCGAAACCCCCACCGGCCGCCGCCCCGCCAACACCGCGCCCGACGCCGTCTTTGCCCACCTCGAAGCCGAGGTGGCCCGCATGCGCGCCCGCGGCCTGCGCGTCGTCCTGCTCCTCCCGCCGCCGGTCCACCCCCGCTTCGACCCGCGCCGCATGCTCGCCCGCACCTGGCACGGCACCTCCGTCGCGCCCGACGCCACCACCCCCATCCCCCTGTCCGAAGCCACCCTCGCCCCAGACCTCGCCGACCGCCTCCGCGCCATCGCCGCCCGCCACGGCGCCGAACTCCGCGACCCCACGCCCGACATCTGCGGCCCCAGCTCAGCCTGCCCCCCCCTGCACCAGGGCGCCCCCAAATTCGCCGACGACAAACACCTCCGCCCCGGCTTCGTCGCCTCGCAGCTCACCTTCCTCGACGACCTCTGGGCCACACGCTGACAT
>JAIXTK010000174.1 GCA_027483995.1 Acetobacteraceae bacterium | reverse complement strand
CACCCTCCCGGCCGGCACCCCCACCCCATCCGCCCAGGCCCCCCTGTTCGCCACGGCAGACGCCAACACCCCCCACACCGCCGCCACCAACACCCCCTGGCAGGCCGAGATCTCCCCCGAGGGCCTCCTCTCCCTCCGCCTCCCGGGGCTGGACGCCACCCAGGTCCGCGAAGCCTGGTTCGCCCCCTACGCCTGGGGCCAGATCGAGCACAGCGCCCCGCAAACCCTCACCGCGGCCGAGGGCGGCTTCAGCCTCGCGCTGCGCCCGGGCACCGAATTCCGCCACCAGGCCGGCCTCGCCGGCATCGTCGTCGTCACCGACCACACTGGCCGCACCACGGCCATGGAACTCGCCGCCACGCCGGGCCTGACGGCCATCCCCGCCGCCACCCTGCCGCTCTGGCAGCTCGTCGCCTTCGCCCTCGCCGCCGGCATGATCCTGAACCTCATGCCCTGCGTCTTCCCGGTGCTGGCCATGAAGGCGATCGGCCTCGCTGCCCTCGCCGGCACGTCGCGCGGCGCCGCCCTGGCCCAGGCCGGCGCCTATGCCGCGGGCGTGCTATCCACCTTCCTGGCGCTCGCCGGCACGCTGGTGGCCATGCGCGCCGCCGGCAACGTCGTCGGCTGGGGCTTCCAGTTCCAGTCCCCGGTCTTCGTTGCCGCCACCGCCTGGCTGCTGCTGGCCATCGGCCTCAACATGTCCGGCCTCTACGCCATCGGCGGCGGCAGGGTCGCCACGCTCGGCGCCGGCACCACGCAGAAGGGCGGCCTCCTCGGCAGCTTCCTCACCGGCCTGCTCGCCGTCCTCGTCGCCACCCCCTGCACCGCCCCGTTCATGGGCGCGGCCATTGCCGGCGCGCTCGCCGCCCCGCTTGGGGTCACGCTGCTGGGCTTCCTCGCCATGGGCGCGGGCTTCGCGCTGCCCTACGTCCTCTTCGCCGCCATCCCCGGCTTCGCCCGCAGGCTCCCCCGCCCCGGCGCCTGGATGGACATCCTGCGCCAGGCCCTCGCCTTCCCGATGTATGCCGCCGCCGTCTGGCTGCTCTGGGTCGTCAGCCTCCAGGCCGGCCCCACCGGCGTGCTCACCACCGCCAGCGGCATGCTCCTCGTCGCCTTCGCCCTCTGGGCCGTCGGCCTGTCCCAAAGCCGCGCGGGTAGCTGGCGCCGCCTCGGCACCGCCTCCGCCCTCCTCGCCGGCCTCGGCGCCATCGCCGTCCTCACCACCCTGGCCACCACCCCCGCCGCCACCGCCGCCGCGCCGTCCAACCAACCCGCGCCCGACGCGTCGGAGCCCTTCACCCCCCGCCGCCTCGCCGAACTCCGCGCCGCCGGCACCCCCGTCTTCGTCAACATGACCGCCGCCTGGTGCGTCACCTGCATCGTCAACGAACAGGTCGCCCTCGCCCAGCCCGCCATCCGCCAGGCTTTCGCCGCCGGCGGCATCACCTATCTCAAGGGCGACTGGACCCGCCGCGACCCGGCGATCACCGAATACCTCCGCGCCCTCGGCCGAGACGGCGTGCCCCTCTACGTCCTCTACCCCGGCAAGGCCGCCGCCCCCGTCATCCTGCCCCAGATCCTCACCGAAGCCCGCCTGCTCCAGGAACTCGCCCGTACCCAACAGGGAGACCAACCGTGACGCTCCGCCGCCGCCACCTCCTCGCCCTGCCTGCCCTGGCCCTGCCTGCCACCCTCGCCACGCCGGCCCGCGCGAACCCCGCCATCGGCACCGCCGCCCCGGCCTTCACCGGCACGAACAGCCACGGCGCCGCCATCGCGCTCGCCCAGTTCGCCGGCAAGCCGGTCGTCCTCGAATGGACCAACGACGGCTGCCCCTATGTCCGCAAATGGTACAGCGGCGGCGCCATGCAGGACCTCCAGCGCCAGGCCGCCGCCATGGGCGCCATCTGGCTCTCCGTCATCTCCTCCCCCCCGGGCGAGCAGGGCTTCGCCGAAGGCCCCCACGCCAACGAGCTCACCCGCACCCGCAACGCCGCCCCCGCCCATGTCCTGCTGGACCCGGACCAGAAGCTCGCCCGGCTCTACGGCGCCATGGTCACGCCGCACATCTTCATCGTCGATGCCACCGGCAAGCTCGCCTACATGGGCGGCGCCGACAGCATCCCCTCCGCCCGGGCGGAAGACATCCCCCGCGCCACCCCCTATGTGCGCGACGCCCTCACCGCCCTGGCCGCCGGCCAGCCCATCGCCACCCCGGTCACCCGCCCCTATGGCTGCGTGGTGAAATACCGCACCCAGGCCTGAGCCATGCCCCTCGATGCCACTGGCGGCGGCGGCAATGGCGGCCGCCCCGCCCGCAACGTGCTGGGCGGCCCGCTCGCCGCCTGCTCCTACGGCCCCGTCACCGGCTTCTTCCGCGACGGCACCTGCCGCACCTGCGCCGAAGACCACGGCAGCCACACCGTCTGCGCGGTCATGACGGCGGGCTTCCTCGCCTACAGCCGTGCCGTTGGTAACGATCTCTCAACCCCCTTGCCGCAATTCGGCTTCCCCGGCCTCAAGCCCGGCGACCGCTGGTGCCTCTGCGCCCCGCGCTGGCAACAGGCGCTGGAAGCCGGCCACGCCCCCGGCGTCGTGCTTCAGGCCACCGAACACGGCGCCCTGGCCTGGTGCCGGCTGGAAGACCTGCGCGCCCATGCCGCGGATGAAGAAATGTAAACACGCCGCCGTTTCGTTGCGCCTTGCAGGATTGTCCTAACCCGCCTGTGCCACTATACCGCTGACGGTCCGCCGCCATCCGATCGCGTGGCGGCACCCAGCCAACTTCAGCGGATCACGACGCAGCGATGGAATTCCTCCGAAGCATCCTGAACGTCATCCAGGATTTCTGGCGCCGCTGGCGCTTCCGCTACCACCTGCTGCACGCCTATCTCTCCTATTTCCGCAGCTTCCTGAGCCGCCCCAACCAGGTCATCCATACCTGGACCAATGGCAGCCCCCTCGGCCGCAGGATCGCGGTCTTCGTGCACTACGATGCCGCCGGCGAGGTGCAGCCCTATCTGCTCACCTATCTGCAGGCCCTGCGGCAGAACGGCATCGACACGATCTTCGTCACCAACTCCGGCAAGCTCACCAAGCCCGCCCGCGCCGTGCTGGAGCCGCTCTGCGCCGCCATCCTGGTACGGCGCAACATCGGCTACGATTTCGGCGCCATGCGCGATGGGCTGGAATTTGCCAACGCCACGCCCGATGGCACCGACCTGCTGCTGATCGTCAACGACAGCGTCTACGGCCCGCTCTGCGACATGGCCCCGCTGCTGGAGGCGATCGACTTCAGCAAGGCCGATGTCTGGGGCGCCACCGAAAGCTACCAGAACCGCTACCACCTGCAGTCCTACTTCCTCGCGGCCGGCCCGGCCGCCCTGGGCAGCAAGGCCTGGAAAACCTTCTGGAAATCGGTCCGCCCGGTGCGCAACAAGCTCTGGGTGATCCTGAACTACGAAATCGGCATGACCCGGATGATGCTGAAATTCGGCCTGCGCTGCGCCGCCGTCGTCCCCTACAAGGACCTCATCGCCCGCATCGACGCCTCGGCCCTGGTCCGCCGCGATCCCGATGAGCCGAAGGATACCGACCCCTTCGTCATCAACCGCAAAACCCACCTCACCCACCTCCTGTTCTCGGCCTCGCACCGCGTGCCGATGAACCCCACGGCCGAACTCTGGCGCCAGCTGATGGAACTCCGCTTCCCCTTCATCAAGCGCGAACTCCTGCGCGACAACCCCGCCCGTGTTATCGACCTCGCCGACTGGCGGAACGTCGCCCGCGAGACCTTCGATCTCGACCTGACCGCCATCGACGACGACCTCCAACGCGTCCTGCGCGACCGAACCCCCTAAGCCAGCAAGGCCTTCTTTTTCTGAAGAAAAAGAAGCAAAAAGACTTTCAAAACACGCACTCCACCACCCGGAGTAGGGCGGAACGCGAAGCGGTTCCGCCACCTCCCTCTCCCGAAGTAGAGCAGGCTCAAGCCCGCCACCGCGCGGAGAATAAAAAAGCAAGCGGCCACAAAGACACAAAGACACAAAGAAGCAATCCAAGGGAGAAGAAAATCATCTCTCCCACCCGAAGAGGGGCGGAGCGCGAAGCGGCTCCGCCACCTGCTTCCTCCTTCCTTGCCTTGCTCTTCTGTGTCTCTGTGCCTCTGTGGCCCCTTTCTTTCTTG
>JAIXTK010000053.1 GCA_027483995.1 Acetobacteraceae bacterium | reverse complement strand
GTCATGTTGACGCCGTTGGTGGCGAAGCCGCCGAGGGCCTTGTAGAGCGCGGCCGGCACGTTGCGGACGCGGAAGACGAAGGTTGTCATGAGGTCGGGCCGGTCGGCGCTGACGGTCGGCTTGGATTTGGACATGACGTAGAAGCGCGTGGTGTTGTGCGAGGCGTCTTCCACGTTGCGGCGCAGCACGTCCAGCCCGAAGAGTTCGGCGGCGAGTTCGGAGGCGATGGCGCAGTCTTCGGGGTTGTTCCATTTGGCCACGAGTTCGGCGGAGCCGGCGGTATCGGCTTCGATGATGGCCTGGAGGTTGAGCTCGGCCAGGATGTTGCGCACCTGGCCGAGGGCGACGGCGTGGGAGTGGGCGCGCTTGAGGCCGGCGATGGTGGCGCCGCGGGGCGCGAGCAGGCAGTGCTCCACGCGCTGGAAGGCTTCTCCGATCACGTAGAGGCCGGATTCCGGCAGCAGGATGTGCATGTCTGGCACGCGGCCGGCGAGGGTGTTTTCCGTCGGCATCATGGCGAGGTCGGCGCGGCCGGCGCGGACGGCTTCCATGGCGGCCTGGAACGTATCGCAGGGCAGCGTGGTCCAGGTGGGGTAGGCGTTGCGGCAGGCGAGGTCTGAATAGGCCCCCGGCCAGCCCTGGAAGGCGATGATTCCGGTCTTGCCTGTCATGTCGGTACTTCCAGTGATCGGCTCAGGTGGGGCCGAGTTCGCGCCGGGCGCGTTCGAGGTCGGCCGGGGTATCGACGCCGAAGGGGGCGTGGCTGACGCGGGCGCAGGCGATGCGCATGCCGGCTTCCAGCGCGCGGAGCTGTTCCAGCGATTCGCGGCGTTCCAGCGGCGATTCCGGCAGGGCGACGAAGCGGGCCAGCGCGGTGCGGCGGAAGGCGTAGATGCCGATATGGTGCCAGAGCGGGCCTTCGCCCCAGGGGATGGCGGCGCGGGAGAAATACAGCGCCGGGGCCACGGCGCGGCCGCCCTCGAAGGCGCAGGCGGCCTTCACCACGGAGGCGGCGGCGGCTTCGTCGGCCGAGGTGATGGGGGCGACGAGGGTGGCGATGTCTATCCCGGGTTCCGACAGCGGGGCGAGCACGGCGCGGATGAAGGCTGGCGGGATGGTGGGGAGATCGCCTTGCAGGTTCACCACCACGTCGTGCTGGCCGGAGGGGTCGAGGTGGGAGAGGGCGGCGTGGACCCGATCGGAGCCGCGCGGCAGGGAGGGGTCGGTGAACACCGCGGTGCCGCCATCGGCCTCCACCGCGGCGACGATCTCCGCATCGCCGGCGGCCACCGCGACGGGGCCGATGCCCGCTTCACGCGCGCGATCGAGCACGTGGAGGATCATCGGGCGGCCATGGATATCGGCCAGCGGCTTGCCCGGCAGGCGGGTGGCGGCCAGGCGCGACGGGATGAGGACGATCGGGTTCATGGGATCAGGACCATCGGAACCGGTGTCATGCCGCAGGACGGGCCGGTGCGCCAGGGGGCTGCCGTGCGCGGGTGCGGGTTTTTGGGGGTGCGGCCCGGGGGCGGGTTGATGCAGGCGGGTCTGTTGCCTATGGTGCGGTGCATCTTTTGGTAGGCGGGCCGCGCCGTGCATTGCGGGCTGCCGCCTGCCATGCCTGCCTGCCCCACCGGCTACCCGGCCCTGGATCGCCGCCTGACGAGGAACTGCGCCGCATGGACAACCTGGAGTTCAACAAGGCCGCTGCCGCAGTGCTCGTGGCCGGCATCGTGTTCATGGTGTCGGGCGTGGTGGCGTCCATGGTGGTGAAGCCGCATGCGCTGCACCATTCCGTGCTGAAGATCGAGACCGCCACCGAGACCGCCGCGGCGCCCGCGAAGGAAGAGCCGCTGGCCCCGATCGGGCCGTTGCTGGCCAGCGCGGACCTGGCCGCGGGCGAGGCGCTGGCCAAGCGGCAGTGCGCTTCCTGCCATAGCTTCAACGAGGGCGGGAAGAACGGCGTTGGCCCGAACCTCTACGGCGTCGTCGGCCGGGCCCATGGCGGCGCGCCGGGCTTCACCTACTCCGCCGCGCTCAAGGGCAAGCCGGGGCCGTGGATGTACGAGGAGATGAACGCCTGGCTGAAGAAGCCGGCCGCATACATCCCGGGTTCGCGCATGGCCTATGCCGGGCTGAACAACGAGAAGCAGCGCGCCGACATCATCCTCTACCTGCGCAGCCTGGCCGCCACCCCTGCCCCGCTGCCCTGAACCCAGGCCGCTGACATGAACGAGGCTGCCCTTCTGGCGCTGGTGCGTGGCGCCGAGGCGGCGGCCGACGTGGCCGGCGCGGTGATCCGGCCGTTTTTTCGCGCCGGCGTGACCTCCGATCTCAAGTCCGACGCCTCTCCGGTGACGATTGCCGACCGCACCGCGGAGCAGGCGATGCGCGCGGTGCTGAGCGAGCGGTTTCCGGGCCATGGCATCCTGGGCGAGGAGTTCGGGTTGCAGAACCCCGGCAGCGAGTTGCGCTGGGTGCTGGACCCGATCGACGGCACGCGGGCCTTCATCACCGGCCGGCCGAGCTTCGGCACGCTGATCGCGCTGATGGAGGGGGATACCCCGATCATCGGCATCATCGACCAGCCGATCACCGGCGAGCGCTGGGTGGGCGCGAAGGGGATGATGACGCGGTTCCGCGGGCCGTTCGGCGGTGCTGCCGGCACCCGCCTTTGCCCCGCCATCGGCCAGGCAGAGCTGGGGGCCACCACGCCGGACATGTTCCAGGGGCCGGATGCGGCGAAATGGGCCAGCCTGACGCGGCAGGTCGGCCGCACCTATTACGGCGGCGACTGCTACACCTACGGGCTGCTGGCCTTGGGGCAGGTGGATATCAGCGTGGATGCCACGATGAAGATCTGGGACTGGGCGGCGCTGGTGCCGGTGGTGGAAGGGGCTGGGGGCCGGGTGACCGACTGGCACGGCAACAAGATGCGCCCGGATGGTGACGGGCGCACCCTGGCGGTGGGCGACCCCGCGTTGCTGCCGCAGGTGCTGGCCGTCCTTGCCTCCTGAGCCCTTCGCCTGCCACAAGGCAGGGCTGCACGAAGCGCGCTGCAACACCGCATAGCGGCGCATACCGTGCCGACAGGAGGAGGACCCACGTGCGACTGATTGCCGCCGCCGCGCTCGCCATCTCAGCCAGCCTCCTTCCCATGGCCAGCCACGCCCAGGCGCCGACGCGCAGCCATGCGCTGTCGCTGATGGGCGCGCCCGCCCTGCCGCCGGGGTTCGCGCATTTTCCCTATGCCAATCCGAACGCGCACAAGGGTGGCGAGGTGGCGCTGGGGGCGGTGGGCACCTTCGACAGCTTCTCCCCCCATATCGTGCGCGGCACGCCGGCCGGGGCCACCAGCGCCATCTACGACACGCTGACCAAGGCCAGCGCGGACGAGGCGCAGACCAGCTATGGCCACATCGCCCACACCATCGAGACCGCCGCCGATGGGCACTCCGTGACATTCGAACTGCGGCCCGAGGCGCGGTTCCATGATGGCACGCCGATGACGGCCGAGGACGTGGCCTGGACCTTCCAGACGCTGATGGCCCATGGCCGGCCGCATTACCGGCAATACTGGGCCGACGTGGCGGAGGTGAAGGTGGAATCGCCGCAGCGCGTCACCTTCCGGTTCAGGCATGGCGACAACCGCGAGCTGCCCTCCATCCTCGGCCAGCTGGAGGTGCTGCCGAAGCACTGGTGGGCCAGCCGGGATTTCACCAAGCCGCTGACCGAGCCGCCACTGGGCTCCGGCCCCTGGCGCATCGAGCGCTTCGAGTTCGGGCGCACGCTGGTGCTGGCACGGGTGGCGGATTACTGGGCGAAGGATCTGGGCACCGCGCGCGGGCTGAACAATTTCGACCGCCGGCGGGTGGAATATTTCCGCGACCCCACCGTGGCGATGGAAGCCTTCAAGGCCGGGCAGGTGGATTTCCGCCAGGAGAACATCGCCCTGGTCTGGGCCACCGGCTACGACTTCCCCGCCGTGCGGCGCGGGCTGGTGAAGAAGGAGGAGTTCCGCCACCGCCTGCCCACCGGCATGCAGGGCTTCGTGATGAACACCCGCCGCGAGGTGTTCAAGGATGTGCGCGTGCGCCAGGCCCTGGCCTGGGTGTTCGATTTCGAATGGGCCAACGCCAACCTGTTCCACGGCGCCTATACCCGCACCCGCAGCTACTTCTCCAACTCCTCGCTGGCCTCCTCCGGCCTGCCGCAGGGCGCCGAGCTGGCGCTGCTGGAACGCCATCGGGCCAGGCTGCCGGGCGCGCTGTTCACCGAGGAATTCCGCCTGCCCGTGACCGACGGCTCCGGCAACAACCGCGATGCGCTGCGCACCTCGCTGGACCTGCTGCGCCAGGCGGGCTGGACGATCAAGGACCGCAAGCTGGTGAACGCCGCCGGGCAGCCGCTGCGCTTCGAGATCCTGCTCGCCAACCCCTCCTTCGAACGCGTGGCGCTGCCCTATGTGCAGTGGCTCGCCCGCCTGGGCGTGGATGCCCGCGTGCGCACGGTGGACCCCGCCCAGTTCCAGCGGCTGACCGATACCTATGACTACGACATGATCGTGGAGGTGTTCGCCCAGTCGGAATCCCCGGGGAACGAGCAGCGCGGGTTCTGGACCTGCGATGCCGCCAATCATGAAGGCGGCAGCAACGGCGCCGGGATCTGCGATCCCGTGGTGGATTCGCTGGTGGAAACCGTCATCAACGCCCCGGACCGGCCCAGCCTGGAAGCCGCCACCAAGGCGCTCGATCGGGTGCTGCTGTGGGGCTGGTACGTGGTGCCGCACTGGCACCTCGGCTCCTGGCGCGTGGCCTACTGGGACCGCTTCAACCGCGTGGATGTCCCGATCCGCAGCGGCTTCTCCTTCGACGCCTGGTGGATCGACCCCGCCCGCGCCGACGCCACCGACGCCGCACGACGTGCCGGCGTCAACTGAGGTGAGGCGGATGGGAGAAAGGCCAGGGCTCTGCCCTGGACCCGCCAGGGACCTGAGGTCCCTGGACCCACATGAGTTCCGCCTTCGGCGGGAGGGGCCGACCCGGTCTGTG
>JAIXTK010000386.1 GCA_027483995.1 Acetobacteraceae bacterium | reverse complement strand
GCCTCCTCGTACCAGAACAGCCCATAGCCCCGCATCATCTTGGCGTAGGCAATCGCCGTCTCCAGGTCGAACCGCCCGTTCGCATCCACAGCCAGCCGCGCCTTGCCGTCCAGCTCGCGCAGCACCGCCTCGATCCGCCCGCGATCGGCATCCACCGAATCCCCGCCGATCTTCATCTTCACCACGGTGTAGCCCCGGTCGAGATACGACCGCATCTCCGCGCACAGCTGCGAGGTATCCTTGCCTGGGTAGTAGTACCCCCCGGCCGCATACACGAACACCTTCGGGTCCGCCTCAATCCCATGCCGCTCCGCCAGCAGCCGGAACAGCGGCTTGCCCGCAATCTTCGCCACCGCGTCCCACACCGCCATGTCGATGGTGCCGACAGCGACAGACCGCTCGCCATGCCCGCCGGGCTTCTCGTTCTTCATCATCGCGGCCCACACCGCATCCGGGTCCAGATTATCCCCCGCCGCATTCACCAGGCTCGCCGGATCCGCCTCCAGCACCCGGTCCCGGAACCGCTCGCGGATCAGCCCGCCCTGGCCATATCGCCCGTTCGAGTTGAACCCATACCCGATCACGGTCTTGCCATCGCGCACCTGGTCGGTCACCACCGCCACCAGGCTGCTCGTCATCTTGGAAAAATCGATATACGCATTGCGGATCGGCGAAGCGATCGGCCGGGTGATCTCGCGAACGTCAACAATGCGCATGGGCTTCCCTCCAGTGTCCCGCCCATTCTCCGCCGCGCACGCAGCACTTGGCAACGGAGCAAGCAAGGAAGCGCGTTCTTTTTTGAAAAAAAGAACCAAAAAACTTCTATAACTTCGCCCCGCCTCCATCAGCCAGACGAGGCCCAATTCCCAAAAGTCTTTTTGCTTCTTTTTCTTCAGAAAAAGAAGACCCTTGCTTCCCCCGAAGTTTTCCCTTGACAATGCTGCGCCGCACAATCATATCCACCCGGCGCGACGAGAGTTTGATCCGTGCGCTGCCGGCCTGACATTGCGTCCTTACAAGGCGCTGGCCCATTTGCCGCAAGACCAACCGCCCTCTTCATTCAGGCGCTGGCAGGCAAGCAGGCCGTGGCAACCCGGTAGCACCGTTCCATTCGCCCATTCTGCGCCGGCTCGCGGCCCGAAAGCCGCGCGCGCCTGCATCCGCACGTGCGCCCTTCCACGGCCGCCGCCGCCCAGCCTTTGTGCGGGGGCGCGGCCGACTGAAAGCTGCTGACACACATGTCCAATACCATTGAAGCCCCGTCCACCATGACCGCCACCACCGCCTCCCCCACCCTGGCAGCCCCCGCGGTCGCCCCCCCCACCACCTCGGCCACCTTCGAATCCCTGGGCCTGGCCCCCGCCCTGCTGCGCGCCGTCGCCGCCGAGGGCTACACCTCCCCCACCCCCATCCAGTTGCAGGCGATCCCGCATGTGCTGGCGGGCCGGGACGTCCAGGGCATCGCCCAGACCGGCACCGGCAAAACCGCCGCCTTCGCGCTGCCCATCCTGCAGCGCCTGGCCGCCGAACGCCGCCAGCCCCCGCGCGGCGGCTGCCGCGTGCTGGTGCTCTCCCCCACCCGCGAACTGGCCAGCCAGATCGGCGAGAGCTTCCAGGCCTACGGCTCCACCATCGGCTGCCGCGTCGCCGTCATCTTCGGCGGCGTGCCCAAGGGCAAGCAGGTCCGCGCCATGGAACGCGGCGTGGATGTGCTCGTCGCCACCCCGGGCCGCCTGATCGATCACATGCAGGACCGCACCGTGCGCCTGGACCATGTGGAGATCCTGGTGCTCGATGAGGCCGACCACATGCTCGACCTCGGCTTCATCATCCCGATCAAGCGCATCGTCGCCACCATCCCCAGCCGCCGCCAGACCCTGTTCTTCTCCGCCACCATGCCCGGCGAGATCGGCAAGCTCGCCGGCGGCATGCTGAACAACCCGGCCCACGTTGCCGTCACCCCCGTGGCCACCACGGCGGAACGCATCGAACAGGCCGTGGTCTTCGTCGATCAAGGCCAGAAGCGCCACGCCCTCGTCGCCCTGCTGCGCGGCCAGGCCGATGGCCGCACCCTGGTGTTCAGCCGCACCAAGCACGGCGCGGACAAGATCGTGAAGAACCTGATCGAAAGCGGCCTGCCCGCGGTCGCCATCCATGGCAACAAGAGCCAGGGCCAGCGCGAGCGCGCGCTGGAGGACTTCAAGAACGGCCAAACCCGCGTGCTCGTCGCCACCGACATCGCGGCCCGTGGCATCGATGTGGATGGCATCCACCATGTCATCAACCACGACCTGCCGAACGTGCCGGAAAGCTACGTGCACCGCATCGGCCGCACCGCCCGCGCGGGCAAGGACGGCATGGCGATCAGCCTCTGCGCCGGGGATGAGCGGTCCTTCCTGCGCGACATCGAAAAGCTGATCCGCGCCAAGGTCCCGGTCCTCACCATCCCCGGCCTGCCCGCCGCCTCCTCCCACGCCGAACCCCCGCGCGAAGACAACCGCCGCAACGAGGGTAACCGCGGTCGCCCGCAAGGCCAGAAGCCCCAGGGCCAGCACAACCGCGGCGGCCAAAGCCAGGGCCGCCACCACTCCGGCAAGCCCCGCCAGGCCGCCTAACCCACCCAGCCTTCCAAAACCACCAACGGCGCGGGCCCTCCCGCGCCGTTGTCATGTCAGCTGCCGGCCACCCGTAGGGCGGGCTTCAGCCCGCCGCCGCGTGGAAGGAAAGCAAGAAAGCGGCCACAGAGACACAGAGGCACAGAGAAACAAGCCAAGGGAGAAGAAAACACCCTCTCCCCCCGCGTAGGGCGTGTGTGGACGGCCCCTCCGCTGCAAGGTGTCTTGGGAGAAAATGTCTGATCCGGGTGCGAGAGCGTCCGTGTGTCCGG
>JAIXTK010000352.1 GCA_027483995.1 Acetobacteraceae bacterium | reverse complement strand
GGCGAGAGCGGCTCGGGCAAGAGCGTCACGGCCCTGTCGATCCTGCGCCTGCATGCCGCGGCCACCACGCGGATGCCGACGGGCAAGATCCTGTATGGCGGGAAGGACCTGCTGACCCTGCCCACGCGCGAGATGCGGCAGATCCGTGGCGGGGAGATCGCGATGATCTTCCAGGACCCGATGAGCTCGCTGAACCCGGTGCTGACCATCGCCGACCAGATCGGCGAGAGCCTGCGCCTGCATCAAGGCGTGGACCAGGCCACCGCCCGCAAGCGCGCGATCGAGCTGCTGGACCTCGTGCGCATCCCGGATGCGGCGCGGCGGGTGGACGAGTATCCGCATCGCCTCTCCGGCGGCATGCGCCAGCGGGTGATGATCGCCATTGCCATCGCCTGCCGGCCCAAGCTGCTGATCGCCGACGAACCCACCACGGCGCTGGACGTGACCATCCAGGCGCAGATCCTGGACCTGCTGCGCGATCTGCAGCGCGAACTGGGCATGAGCGTGATCCTGATCACGCACGACATGGGCGTGATCGCGGAATTCGCCCGCCGGGTGATGGTGATGTATGCCGGCCGCGTGGTGGAGACGGCGCCGGTGGGGCAGATGTTCCGCCGCCCGGTGCACCCGTATACCGAAGGCCTGCTCTCGGCGATTCCGAAGCTCGATGTGGATGTGCGCCGGCTGCCGACCATCGCCGGCTCCATCCCCGATCCCACGGCGGTGATCCCCGGCTGCCGCTATTCGCCGCGCTGCGGCCTGGTGCAGGAGAGCTGCCGGCGCGATTCCCCGGCCCTGCTGCCGGCCGGGCCGGAGCGCGAGGCACGCTGCCCGCCGCGCGTGGCGGCGATGGCGAAGGAGACCGTGGCATGAGCGCCGCGCCGAAGACTGCCACCACGGATGCGCCGATCATCCAGGTGCGTGACCTGGTGAAGGAGTTCCATGTGACGCGCGGGCGCGGCGGGCCGCCGGCGATCCTGCGCGCGGTGAACCATATCAGCTTCGATATCCGGCCCGGCACCACGCTGGGGCTGGTGGGGGAATCCGGCTCCGGCAAATCCACCACCGGGCGGCTGCTGGTGGGGCTGATCCCGGCGACCTCCGGCGAGATCTCGCTGTTCGGCGAGACCATCACCGGCGCGGATGGCGAGGCGGCGCTGGCGAAGGTGCGCAGCAAGCTGCAATTCGTCTTCCAGGACCCGCATGGCTCGCTGAACCCGCGCATGCGGGTGGGGGATTGCATTGCAGAGCCGATCGACATCGCCGGCGGCTGGAGCCGCAAGGACCGCGCCGACCGGGTGAGCGAGCTTCTGGAAACCGTGGGCCTGCCGCGCGCGGTGGCGGAGCGTTTCCCGCATGAATTCTCCGGCGGGCAGCGCCAGCGCATCGGCATTGCGCGCGCGCTGGCATTGCGGCCGGATTTCGTGGTGTGCGACGAGCCGGTCTCGGCGCTCGACGTTTCCATGCAGGCGCAGATCATCAACCTGCTGCTGGACCTGCAGGAGCGGCTGGGGCTGTCGTACCTGTTCATCGCCCATGATCTCGCCGTGGTGCGCAGCATCGCCACCGACGTGGCGGTGATGTACGCCGGCGCGCTGGTGGAACAGGCGCCGAAGACGGTGCTGTATTCCGCGCCGAAGCACCCCTACACCCAGGCGCTGCTGGATGCGGTGCCACGGCCGGACCCGGACCGGGTGCGCAGCGCGGCGCTGGGGGGCGAGGTGCCCTCCATCCTCAATCCGCCGCCTGGCTGCGCCTTCGCCGCGCGCTGCCCGCATGCGATGGATGTGTGCCGGCAGGACCGGCCGGCAGCCCGGCCGACCGGCGAAGGCCATGTGGTGGCCTGCCACCTCTATTAGAGCTGCGCGACGGCCCTGAGCTGCGCCGGGGTGGCGGGGCCGAGGCCGAACCAGGCGAGATAGGCGGGGATCTGCTCGAACAGCATGTCCTCTCCCTGCTGCACCTGGCAGCCGCGGGCAATCGCGGCGCGCAGCAGGGGCGTGGGCTCCTGGCGCAGCACCACTTCGCCGACGAAGCTGGTGGGAGCGAGGAGGGTGGCGTCGAGCGGCAGGGGATCGCCCTCGTTCATGCCCAGCGGCGTGGCGTTGACGACGATGTCGTGGCCCGCGGGGTCGGTGCTGCCGGTGGAGAGCGCCAGCGCGGGGTAGTGCTGGCGCAGGCGGGCGGCGAGGGCCTCGGCGGCCCCGGCGTTCACATCGTGCAGGGCGAGGGCCGCCACGCCGGCGCGGGCGAGGGAGGCGGCGATGGCGCTGCCGACGCCGCCGGCACCCACGACCAGGGCGCGCAGCCCGGCGGGATCGCGCCCCGCGCGGCGCATGCCGGCGACGAAGCCTTCACCATCGAACATCTCGCCCTGCAGCCTTCCCTCCGGCGTGGCGCGCACGGCGTTGCAGGCGCCGGCGATGCGGGCGGTGACGGAGAGATCATCGACCAGCGCGGCCGTGTCCACCTTGAGCGGCATGGTGACGAGGGCGCCGATGATGTTGCGCAGGCGGAAAAGCGGGCGGATCAGGTCGGGCCAGAGCGGGCGTTCCACGCCCATCGGCATCACCACCGCGTCGATGCCTTGCTGGGCGAACCAGGGATTGTAGATGCGTGGGGAGCGGAAGCCGGCGGTGGGGTAGCCGACATGGGCGATGAGGCTTGTGGTGCCGGAGATCATCGGCGGGACGCCTCGTGGATGCGGGCGACGACGCGCAGCGCCTCCAGCCCGTCCTGGCCGGAGACGAGGGGAGTGGCGCGGCCCTGGATCACCTCGGCGAAGTGGCGCAGTTGGCGCGCGAGCGGATCGGCTTCGGCGGCGGTCAGGGGTTCGGCATGGAGCGGGCGCCACCAATCCGGCGTGCCGTCGTGGCGCCAGAGGCGGAGATCGGGCAGCGAGAGCGAGGCCTCGGTGCCGCCGATCAGGTAGCAGCTCTCCGTGGTGCGGGTGTAGGCCGGGTTCTCGCCGCTGGTGAATTCCCAGCTCCAGGGGGCGGCGACGGTGTCGGACACGGTGAGGGTGCCGAGCGCACCATTGGCGAAGCGCAGCAGGGCGGTGGCGGTTTCCTCCACGGGGTGGCCGCGCACGGCATTGCTGGCCATGGCCTGGACATCGGTGATGTCGCCGCAGAGATGGCGCAGCAGGTCGATGTCGTGGATCAGGTTGATCAGCACCGGGCCGGCGCCGGGTTCGCGGCGCCAGGGTGTGTCGAAATAGCTGGGCGGCTTGGCGAGCCAGCAGGTGGCGTGCACGGTGGTGAGGCGGCCGAGGCGGCCCGCGTCGATCGCCTGCCTGGCTGCTGCGATGATCGGGTTGTGGCGGCGGTGATGGCCGACCAGCAGCGGCACACCCTTGGCCGCCGCGGCGGCGACGAGGCGTTCGGCGGCTTCCACGCTGTCAGCGATCGGCTTTTCCACCAGCACCGGGATGCCGGCGGCGACCAAGGCGAGGGCCTGGGGCACGTGCAGGGCGTTGGGGGTGGCGAGGAGGACACCGTCCGGCGGGGGGCCGGACAGCAGCGCATCGAGCGTGGGATGCCAGGCGGCGCCCTGCCCTTCGGCCCAGGCCTGCGCCTCCGCCGCGGGATCGACCACGGCGGCAAGCGCCAGGACCGGGTCGGCCTGGATATGGGCGGCGTGGCGCCGGCCGATGAGGCCGGCGCCGACCAGGGCAAGGCGCAGCTTGGTCACAGGGGGCGAGTCACGTCAGGAGACGGTGAAGGGCACGCCCTCGACCGAGGTAGGGAAGCTCGGCGGCTTCATGTTGAACCACTTCTGGTACGGCGCATCGAGCTGGCCGGCGGCCAGGGCCTTGCCGAGGAAGTCGTTCAGGGCGGCGTTCATTTCGCGGTCCCCAAGGCGCGAGCAGGCCCCGTTGTGCAGGCGGGTGAACTCGATCTTGTCCTCGAACATGCCCGGCTTCACCGCGTTCAGGCGCTGCACGTAGAACATGTTGCCGCCCACGGCCTCCACCTGGCCGGAGAGCATGGCCTGGATGGTGGCGGCGTCGTCGTCGAAGCGGCGGATGGTGGTGCCGGCGGGGGCGTTGTTGGTGATCTGCGTGTCCTGCACGGAGGAGCGCGGCACGCCGATGGTGAGCTTGCCCATATCGGCATTGGCCTTCACCACCGTGGCCTTGGGGGCGACGAGGGTGATGTAGTTGGAGACGTAGGGGCGGCTGTACTGCACCGCCTTGGCGCGATCCGGCAGCATGGCCATGGTGGCGAACAGCACATCCACGCGCCCGGTGGTGAGCGCCGGGATGCGGTTGGCGACCGCGAGCGGCATGAACTCGGCCTGCACGCCGAGATGGGCGGCAAACAGGCGGCCGACATCGGCATCATAGCCATCCTGCACGCCCTGGGAGTTGACGAAGCCGAAGGGCGGGTTGTCGCCCTGGATGCCGATGATGATTTTTCCGCGCTTCTTGACCTCGGCCACCGTGTCGGCGGCGGCGGCGCGAGGCAGCAGGAGGGCGGTGGCGCCGATTGCGGCACCGGTGAGCAGGTGGCGGCGGGTTTGGGTCATGCGTGGTCTCCCTGGGGTTTCGTGGGCCGGCTATCGCGCCGCGACGGCCAGACGGGTTTCGAGCCGGGCGCTGTAGAGCGAGAGCGGCCAGCAGATGGCGAAGTAGAGCGCGCCCACCACGCCGTAGACGAGGAGCGGCGAATGGGTCTGGTTGGCGACGATCTGGCCGGCCCGGGCCAGCTCGATGAAGCCGACGATGGCGGCCAGCGAGGTGCCCTTGATGAGCTGGACGAGGTAGCCGACCGTCGCCGGCTGGGCGATGCGGAATGCCTGCGGCAGGATGACGTGGCGCATGCGGGCGGCATAGCGCAGGCCCAGCGCGCTGGCGGCTTCCGCCTGGCCGTGCGGCACGGCCTGGATGGCGCCGCGCCAGATGTCGCCCAGGAAGGCGCTGGCGTTCAGGGTGAAGCCGATCGCCACCGCGGCCCAGGCGGGCAGCTTCAGGCCGAGCAGGCCGAGGCCGTAATAGACGACAAACAACTGCATCAGCAGCGGCGTGCCCTGGAACAGCGCGATGTAGGCGGCGGCGCTGCGCCAGAGCCACGGGCTGCGGGCGACGCGGGCGAGCGCGATGGCCAGGCCGGCAATGCCACCACCGACCAGCGCGATGGCGGTAAGCGCCAGCGTCCATTGCAGGCCCGTCAGCAGGAAGCCGAACTGGGGCAGGCC
>JAIXTK010000119.1 GCA_027483995.1 Acetobacteraceae bacterium | reverse complement strand
TCCCGCCGCCCCCCACATGGCCCGCGCGCGCGACGCGATCCTGGCGGCCGGCGGGGCGGAGCGCAGCAACGTCTTCACCCGCGCCCAGTTGGCGCTCTACGGCGAGGTGCCCTGGCATGCCGTGCCGGCCATGCCGGTGGAGATCATGCTGCTGCCGCGCTGGTTCCCGTTCCATCTGGACAAGGTCAGCTACTGGTCGCGCACCGTGATCGTCCCGCTCCTGGTGCTGATGGCGCTGCGCCCGCGGGCCCGCAATCCGCGCGGCGTGCACGTGCCGGAACTGTTCCGCACCAAGCCGGCGCAGGTGAAGGACTGGATCCGCGGCCCGTTCCGTTCCGGCTGGGGCCATGTGTTCAAGCATCTCGATCGGGTGCTGCAGGTCGTCACGCCGCTGTTTCCCAACGCCACCCGCCAGCGCGCCATCCGCAAGGCCGTGGAGTTCGTCGTGCCCCGCCTGAATGGCGAGGACGGGCTCGGCGGCATCTACCCCGCCATGGCCAACGCCATGATGATGTTCGACACGCTGGGCTACGCGCCAGACCACCCCGATCCCGCCATTTGCTGGCAGGCATTGCGCAAGCTGCTGGTGATCAAGGACGGCGAGGCCTATTGCCAGCCCTGCCTCTCCCCGGTGTGGGACACCAGCCTGGCCGGCCACGCGATCGCGGAGGCCGAGGGCAACGCCGCACCCCAGGTCAGCGCCGCCAATGCCTGGCTGCGCTCCAAGCAGGTGAACGAGCTGGTGGGAGACTGGGCCGCCGCTCGCCCAGGCGTGCCCCCCGGCGGCTGGGCCTTCCAGTACGAGAATGCCCACTACCCCGATGTCGATGACACCGCCGTGGTCGGCATGCTGTTGCACCGCGAGGACCCGGAGCGCCATGCCGAGGCGATCCGCCGGGCGCGGGATTGGATCATCGGCATGCAGAGCAAGGATGGCGGCTGGGGCGCCTTCGATGCCGACAACACCCATCACTACCTGAACCACATCCCCTTTGCCGATCACGGCGCGCTGCTCGATCCGCCCACGGCGGACGTTACCGCCCGCTGCGTCTCGTTCCTGGCGCAGATCGGCGAGAAGCTCGACAGCCCCGTGGTCCAGCGTGCGGTGGCGTGGCTGAAGGCGGAGCAGGAGTCGGATGGCGCCTGGTTCGGGCGCTGGGGCACCAACTATATCTACGGCACCTGGTCCGTGCTCTGCGCGCTGAATGCCGCCCAGTTGCCACACAGCGATCCCAGCTTCCGCCGCGCGGTGGATTTCCTGCTCTCCGTGCAGCGCGAGGATGGCGGCTGGGGCGAGGACAATGAGAGCTACGCCGATGCGCCGCATGGCAGGCATAGCGTCTCCACGCCATCGCAAACCGCCTGGGCGCTGCTGGGGCTGATGGCCGCCGGGGAGGCGGAGCATCCGGCGGTCGCGCGTGGCATCGCCTATCTCGCCGCCACCCAGACCGGGGATGGCGGGTGGGACGAGGCGCCCTATACCGCCGTTGGTTTCCCGCGCGTGTTCTACCTGCGCTACCACGGCTACAAGCTGTTCTTCCCGCTGCTTGCCATGGCGCGCTACCGCAACCTCCAGCGCAGCAACGACCGGCGCGTTGCCTGGGGGTTCTGATTCTCGGCTTCGTCACAGGCCTCACCGCCGAGGCCAAGCTCGCCCGCCGGCTCGGCATGGCGGAGGCTGGGGGCGGCACACCGGCGGGGGCGGAGGCGGCGGCGGAACGGCTTGTCGCGCAAGGCGCCACCGCGCTGGTCAGTTTCGGCCTGGCCGGCGGGCTTGATCCCGGGCTGATCGCAGGGGCCATCGTGATCCCCGCCGAGGTGATGGAGCATGGCCAGCGCTACCGCACCACCTATGCCCTGTGCGCGCAGTTTGGCGGCCAGATGCCGGTGCGGGCACTGGCCACCGACAGCATCCTGGCCACGCCGGAATCGAAGGTGCAGGCCCATTACGACACCTATTCGGTGATCGTGGACATGGAATCCGGCGCCGTCGCGCGGGTGGCGGCGCGGCATGGGCTGCCCTTTGCCGCGGTGCGGGCGGTGTGTGATCCCGCCGGGTTTGCGCTGCCGCCGCTGGCGCTGGAGGCGCTGGATTCCGGCGGGCGGATCGGCGCCTGGCGCGTGCTGCGCTCCGTGCTGCGCCGGCCCGGGCAGATACCGGCGCTGATCGCGCTGTCGGGCCATGCGTCGGAGGCGCGGGGCGCGCTGGCGCGCTTGACTTCGAAATCACGCGGTACGTAGCTTCGCCGCACCAACGAACCGGGAGACGGGACCATGTTGAAGCGCATCGGCCGGCGCATGCTGGCGGCCACCATCGCGGCGGGCGCCCTGTTCGCCCCGGCCCTGGCGCAGGCCGGCGAGGTCACGTTCTGGACGTGGCGCCAGGAAGACCGCGCCGCCTATGCCGAGCTGTTCGCCGAGTTCATGAAGGCCAATCCGGGCATCACCGTGAAGTTCGAATCCTTCGCCGTGGAGCAGTATGCCACCGTGCTCTCCACCGCGCTGGCCGCCGGCAAGGGCGGGGATGTGATCCATACCCGTGCCTATGGCGGGCTGGAGCAGTTCGCCCGCGCTGGCTACCTGCTGGCGCTGGACAATGCCAACGTGCCGGAGCTGGCCAATCTGGGCGATGACGCCAAGGCGAGCCTGACGCTGCGGGCCGATGGCAAGGTGTACTCCTATGCCTTCGCCAGCCAGACGCTGGGACTGTATGTGAACAATGAGGTGTTCAAGCGCGCCGGCGTGACGCCGCCGACCACCTGGGCCGAGCTGATCGCGGTGTCCAAGACGCTGAAGGACAAGGGCGTGGTGCCGCTGGCCAACGGCATGGCCACCGCGTGGATGGCGGAGGTGTTCACCTCGGTCTTCACCAACCCGCTGGTGGGGCCGGAGTTCTCGGCGGACCTGCTCTCGGGCAAGGCGAATTTCTCCGATCCGCGCTATGTCGGTGCGCTGACGAAGCTGCTGGAGCTGCGCGACTACATGCCGCCGGGCTTCACCGGCATCGACTACCCGACGGCGCAGCAGCTGTTCCTGTCGGGCCGGGCGGCGATGTTCGCGGGTGGCAGCTTCGAGATCGCCAATTTCCGCAAGCAGAACCCGAAGCTGGACATGACCTTCATCGCCCCGCCCGCGCCTGCCGCTGGCGCGCCGCGGCTGGTGTCCAAGTTCTTCGATGGCGGCTACGCGGTGAACGCCAAGAGCACCAACCAGGCCGATGCGCTCAAGCTGGTGCGCTGGATGGGCACGAAGCAGTTCGGCGACAGGTTCTCCGCACTGCTGGGCAACATCTCGCCCATCAAGGGCGTGACCATCGCCGATCCGATGCTGGCCGAGGTGGCGAAGCTGAACGAGACCTCCGCGCCGTACATCACGGCGGTTTATTTCCGCTATGACAGCCCGACGGGTTCCGAGCTGCTGCAGGCCGGCATCCAGAAGATGATGGCCGGCAGCATGACGCCGGCCGAGGTGGGTGCCTCCATGACGCAGGGCATCGCCCGCTACTTCAAGCCGTTCCAGAAGTGAGTGTGGCGGCAGGCCGCGCCCGTTCGCGGGCGCGGCTTGGTCTTTGGATCCTTTTGCTGCTGGCGCCGGCATTGGCGATCATGTCCCTGTTCGTGGCATGGCCGCTTTTGTCGGCGCTGCGCTATGCGTTCTTCAGCTTCAAGGGCGTGGCCCCCGATGCGTTCGTGGGGCTGGCCAATTTCCGCGATGTGCTGACCAGCGAGCCCTATGCCAGTTGGACGTGGCGGGCGCTGTGGCACAACGTGATCGTGTTCTCCTCCTTGATGGTGGTGCAGAACGGGCTGGCGTACCTGATCGCGTTCGCGCTGCTGAAGGGGTTGCCGGGGCATCGGGTGCATCAGGTGATCGTATTCCTGCCGGTGGTGCTCTCCGCCGTGATCGTGGGCTTCCTGTGGAAGCTGTTCCTGCACCCGCTGTTCGGCATGGTGAATGCGGCGCTGGCGCTGGTGGGGCTGCCGGGGCGGCCATGGCTGGGGGATGAGGCGACGGCGTTGGGGTCGTTGATCTTCACCAATGCGTGGCACTGGGTCGGCTTTCCGGCGCTGATCTTCCTGGCGGGGATGCAGCGCATCCAGAAGGAGACGCTGGAGGCCGCAAGGATCGACGGGGCGAATGACCGGGTGCTGCTGACGAAAATCATCTGGCCGCTGGTGGCGCCGGCGACGACGATCATCTTCACGCTGACCTTCATCGGCAGCTTCAACTGGTTCGAGCTGCCCTATGTGATGACGGGGCTGAACGGCTCGCCGGGTGGGGCGACGGATGTGCTCGGGCTGTATTTCTACCGGACGGCGTTCGGCAACACGACGTCGGGGTTGCAGGATTTCGGGCGGGGCAGCGCGCTGGCGGTGCTGATGTTCCTGTTCATTGCGACGACCTGCGCGGTGGCGTTGCGGTATCTGCGGCGGCGCGAGATCCAATTGTAAGCAGGGCGGGCACGAGGACGAGCCAGGCGATTCGGGCCTGGTAGCGGTCATGCGGGCGTGAGAGGGCGCCCGCGGCGGCGGCGTTGGCGAGCAGGGCCAGCAGGATCATCGCGGCGAGGCGGTTTCGGCGCCAGGCGAGGATGGCGGTGGCGATCGTGCCGGCCAGCAGGGCGGCGAGGTGGAGCGGGTTGAGGGGTTCGGCCCAGGGGCGCAGGCGTTCGTTCATCTGCAGGCCGGCGCGGAAGCGGGCCATCTCGGCTGCGGGGAAATAGGCGCGCAGGCTGCCGGTGATGGAGGATTCCAGCCAATCGTTGCCCAGCGTGTCGCCGAGGGCGACGCGGGTGAGCTGGTGGGCGGTGTTGGCGATGGCCGTCTTCAGGACGGCGGTGGGTTCCTGGAGGAGGGTGGCGCGGACGATGGCGCTGGCTTCGGGGGCGAGGGCGATGGGGCCGCCATTGGACCAGACGGGGGCCCAGTCCTTCCAGAGAAAGTCGTCGCTGTCGGTGGGGAAGCGGCCCTGCCAGTCGCAGAGTTTCCAATCCGGCCGGGGGCATTCGCGGGCGAGGACGGACTGGGCGGGGCCGTCGGTGACGAGGCGGGCGAGGGCGAAGACCGAGCCGTAGGGGGAGATGGCCCATTTGCCGTGGCCGATCACGTTGGTGGCGAGCAGCAGGGCGAGGGCGGCGGGCAGCGGGATGAGGATGCTGCGATGGGCGCGCAGCAGGAGGGCGAGGAGGGTGAGCGCCAGAGCGAGGGGGAGGTAGGAGAGGTGGCTGGCGATGGCGATCGTGGCCAGGAGGAGGAGCCAGATGCGGAGGGGGGGCGAGATTCTGGCGAAGCCGAGGAGATAGAGCGCCAGGACGACCGTGGGGGCCAGGATGTCCGGCATCAGCAGGCTGGTGAACCAGGGGGCGGCGGAGACAATGGCCAGCGCGGCGCAGAGGGCGAGGTGGAAGCGGGCGGTGGGTGGGGCGACCGTGGCGCGGGCGAGCCAGAGCAGGTGGGAGACCAGCAGGCATTGCGCGGCCATGGGGAGCCAGAGGGTTTGGCGGAGATGGAAGAGGGTGAGCAGGGGGCCGTAGATGAAGGGCTTGTCCCAGACCATCTGCGGCTCGCCGCCCTGGACGAGGAAGGCGTGGGTGTCGCTGAAGACCAGCGGATAGTGGTTCAGCAGGGCGGGCCAGGCGAAGAACAGGGCGCCCAGGAGGACGGGGATCAAAGGAAGGTCTTCTTTTTCTGAAGAAAAAGAAGCAAAAAGACTTCATACATTTGGTTCACAGTGGTAGAGACCATCGGGGCCAAAGTTCTGAAAGTTTTTTGGTTCTTTTTTTCAAAAAAGAACACGCTTGCCTTGATACTGGAACCGCCCGGTGGCGGCAAGGTGGCATTTAATTTTGATATCGAAATATTTTGGGCATGGGTTTCCCTGGTCAGTCCCGGCCGTATTTTTTGAGGAAG
>JAIXTK010000217.1 GCA_027483995.1 Acetobacteraceae bacterium | reverse complement strand
GCCCCCGCGGCCCCCACCCAGCCCGCAGGCGCGCCCCCCGCCCCTGCCGACCAGCCATCCCCTATCGCCACCCCGGCCTACGCAGCACCTGCCACCGTCGTGGCCGCCATGCCCCCCGTCATGGTCGCCGCCCCGCGCGCCCGCTTCGGCTGGATCGCCGCCTCGATCGGCTGGACCCTGCGCTTCGCCATCATCGTCGCCTTCATCGGCGCCGTCCTCGCCGCCGCCGCCTGGCCGGTCTGGCGCGAAAGCGAACGGCTGGAGGTGGAGATCCTGCCCATCGCGATGCCAGCCGACCTCGCCGCCAGCGGCCTCACGCCGGAAGTGGCCGCCAACCGCCTGGTTGACGCGATCGACGCCCTGCTCACGAAAACCCGCGACAACGACCGCAACCGGCCCGCCAAGACCGATCTCGGCCGCATCCCTGCCTACACCGTCACGCCAGACCGCCTCACCCTGCGCAGCCTCGCCAGCCTGCTGCGCGACCTGCTTGGCCGCCCCTCGCTGCGCATCGCCGGCGATGTCACCCGCCAAGGCAGCGAGCTGCAGCTGCGCCTGCGCGCGCCTGGCGGCCGCAGCTTCGCCACCGTCACCGTCCCCGCCGAGGCCGGGGCCGACAAGCTGTTCCAACAGGTGGCCGTGGATGTCTGGCAGCGCCTCAACCCCGTCATCTTCGCCTGGTACATTGCCGATAGCGGCGATGCGGAAGACATCGTCCGCCCGCGCCTCGTCGCCCTGGCGCAGGAACAGCGCCTGCCGCCGGAAATGTCCCTGCAGATCTCCGTGCTCTACGCGCGCTCCCTGGTGCGCAGCGGCCGCGCCGAGGAGGCATTGGCCACGCTGGAGGCGTTGGAGCGCCGGGCGGCCAACCTCCCGCTGCTCTGGAACGTCAAGGCCCAGGCCCTGATCGATCTCGGCCGGGTCGACGCCGGGCTGGAGGCGCAGAAGCAGGCTGTGGTGCAGGAAGGCACCACGGTCTGGTCGCATGTCAGCTCCGCCCATCTCATGATGAAGCTCGGCCGCCCGCGGGAGGCACTGACCGACCTGCAATCAGCGCGCCGCCTCGCCCCGGGCAATTTCGATGCCGTGATGCTCGAAGGCGTCGTGATGCTCAATCTCGGCCGCCCGGCCGAGGCGCTGGCCCTCATCAGCCGCGTGAACGACGTGCGCCCCAACCTGCCTGGCCTGCAGGAGGCGCTGGGCAACGCCCTGTTCGCCAATGGCCGCGTCGACGAAGCGATGCGCGCCTATGAAGCCGAGGTCGCGCGCAACCCCACCAGCATCTCCGCCAGGCTCGCGCGTGCCAATGCCATGCGCGCCCAGCGCAAGCCGGAAGAGGCGCTGGTCGCCGTGGACGAGATCCTGCGTATTGCCCCGCGCGATGCCACGGTGATCTCCCTGCGCGGCTGGACTCTCATGGATCTCGGCCGCCACGACCAGGCCCTGGCCCTGTTCGACGGCCTGCTGAAGGACAGGCCAGACGACGCCGCCGCCCTGCACGCCCGCGGCACCGCACTGGCCACGCTCGGTCGGCGTGCGGAGGCGATCGGCGCCATCAGCCGTGCGGCGGAACTCCAGCCCGGCAACCGCCGCTTCGCCACCGACCTCGCCCGCCTGCGCGGCGTCGCCTCGCCCGGCCAGGCCGCGCCTCCGGGGTCGTCACCCCCAGCCGCCGCACCAGCCGGCGCGCAACGCCCATCACCCGCAGCCCCAGCCCCCGCAGCCCCGGCGCCGGCCCCCGCGCCAGCCCCAGCCCGCCAGTAGCCGCACGGCATCCCCTCACCGTGCCGCCCAAACACCCGGGCGCACGGAAGAAGCGATCAGCCCGCCGAACGCCGTGATGCCCAGCGCCACGGCGAGGAACTGCCCGTCCAGCCCCATGCCCAGCGGGCCGGACAGCAGCGCCCCGCCGCCCACTGCCACGGCAATGCGCGTCAGCCCCGCCGTGGCCGGCCACAGCATCCGCCCCGCACCCATGCTGGCGAAATACAGGCACATTCCCAGCCCGAACGCCCCGAAGGCCGGGCCCACATAGCCCAGCGCCCGCGCCGCCAGCGCCACCACCTCGGCATCCGCCGTGAAGAACCGCGCGAACCCGTGCGGGAACAGCCCCACCGCCGCCCCGAACGCCGCGCACACCACGAAGGCCGCAACCCCGCCGGTCCAGGCCGTGCGCCGCGCCGTCACCCAATCGCCCGCCCCCACCGCGCGGCCCACCAGCGCCGTCAGCGCCGAGCCCACGCCGAAGGCCAGCGGCACCATCAGGAACTCCAGCCGCGCCGAGATGCCATAGGCCGCCACCGCCGCCGCCCCGTGCACCGCGATGGAGGCCGTCACCAGGATCGTCGTCGTGTTGGCCACCGTCGCCATCGCGCAGGCCACCGCCCCCACCGACAGGATGCGCCCGAACAACGTGCGCTGCGGCCGAACCCGCAACGTCGGCACGAACCCGGCACCGCCGCGCCCCACCACCACGATCATCGCCAGTGCCGCCCCCCACTGGCTGAGTGCGAACGCCATGCCCAGCCCCGGCAGGCCGAACCCCGCCGGCTCCATCAGCGCCCAGGCCAAGGGCGGCTGCACCAGCGCGCTGAACAGCGTGATCCGCGCCGCCAGCCCATGCTTGCCGCCGCCGCGCAGCACCGAGGCCAGCGTGTTGGTCAGCCACGCCGGCACCGCGCCGGCCCCGAACAGCCACATGGAATACGCCGCCGCCGCCGCCGCCGCCTCCGCACCCCCGATCGCGCCGAGCACCGTGCGCGGAAACACCGCCAGCACCAGCACGTAGGTCGCGGCAAACCCCATCGCGATCAGCAGCGCATGCAGCACCAGGGCGGAGGCATCCTCGCGCCGCCCCGCGCCGAGGCTGCGCGCGATGGCGGAGACCACCCCACCCCCCATCGCACCGGCGGACATCTGCTGCATCAGCAGCGTGAACGGCAGCACCAGCGCCCAGCCCGCCAGCGCCAGCGTGCCCTGCCGCGCCGCCAGCACCGTCTCGATCAGCTGCCCCGCCGATTGCAGCACCGCAATGGCAAAGGTCGGCCCCGCCAGGGCCGCGATGCGCCGCGCCAGCACGCCGGCGGAGGGAGGGGCTTCAACCAGCATGCGGCCTCACAAAACAAAGGGGGCGGGCATCACCTGCCCGCCCCGCCTCACCGCCCTCGGCTGACGGCCTTGAATCATCGGGGAAGATGCGGCGCGTCGCGCCTCAGGCCTTCTTCACGTTGTAGAACATCGGAATCCCGCCCTTCACCATGCCCGAAAGGCTGCTGCGATAGGCGCTGGCGAAGTAGAACGCGCCCAGCGGGATGTACGGCACGTCCTGGAACGCCTGCAGCTGGATCTGCTCGGCGATGCGCTTCTGCTCCGCCAAATCCGTCGCATCGATCCACTTCGCCCGCAGATCCTCGATCCCCGGAGACTCCGGCCAGCCGAACAGCGCATTCTGCCCGGTGCCGCGCAGATAGCCATGCGCCGCCGGCGACATCGGCGAGAACCCGGGCGCGTAGTTGCAGTTGAGGTTCCATCCCCCCGCTGTCGGCGCCGCCTTGGAATTCAACCGCGCCGCCGTCGTGCCCCAATCCATCGTCAGGTAGTCCATGTTCATGCCCAGCTTGCGGAACACCTCCCCGGCCACCTCGCTCATCGCGTTGATCGCCGGCAGGTCGGTCGGCACCAGCATGTTGAACCGCTCATTGGTGTAGCCCGCCGCCGCCAGCGCCGCCTTCACGCGCGCCAGGTCGCGCGGCGAGGTCATCGCCTCCATCCCCGCCTTGTTCGCGAACGGGGATGCGGGTGTGAAGAAGCCCACACCGTCCATCCACATCTTGCGGTCCTCGCCGGCCACCGCCGTCATCATGTCGGTCTGGCTGAACGCCCCCAGCAGCGCGCGCCGCACGGCCGCATTGTTGAACGGCGGATGCAGGTGGTTGAACCGCAGCACCGCGACGTAGCCCAGCGTGTCCAGCACCTCCACCACCACGCCGGGGCGCCGGCGCAGCGGCGGCAGCAGATCGGCCGTCGGCTGCTCCCACCAGTCGATCTCGCCGGATTGCAGCGCCGCGGCCGCCGTCGCCGGGTCGGGAATGGTGTGCCACTCCACGCGATCGACATGCACCACCTTGCCACCGGTGGAGCCCACCGCCGGCTCCTGCCGCGGCACATAGCCCGGCCACTTCTCGTACACGTTGCGCGAACCGGCCACCCGCTCGTTCGCCACGTAGCGGAACGGCCCGCTGCCGATCACCTCCGTGATCTGCTGCGCCGGCGGCGTGTTCGCCAGCCGCTCCGGCATGATCACCGGCGCAAACGGGTTCTGCTTGCCCAGCATGTCCGCCAGCAGCCGGAACGGCCGCTTCAGCCTGAACTGGATCACCTTGTCGCTGGGGGCGGACACCTCCTCCACCTGGCCCCAGACGGAGATCGCGTACACATCGCGCGTCGCCCAGCGCTTCAGGCTCGCCACGCAGTCGCGCGCCAGCACCGGCGTGCCGTCATGGAATTTCAGCCCATCGCGCAGCGTGATCTTCCAGGTGAGGCCGTTATCCTCCACCACATGCCCCGCCGCCATCTGCGGATGCGGCTTGGCCTCGTCGTCCACGCCATACAGCGTGTCGTACACCAGGTAGGCGTGGTTGCGCGTGACCAGCGCCGGCGCGAAATGCGGATCCAGCAGCGCCAGGTCGGCCTGCGGGGCGAACTTGATCACCTTGGCGCCCTGCGCACGCACCGCGGGCGCGGCAAGGGTTGCGGCGCCGGCCGCGAGGAAACCACGACGCTTCATCCTGAGCCTCCAACCTATCGGTGCCACGATGCTACGCAGCCGGCACAAGCTTTGCCAACCTCCTTGACACCACGCGCCCCCGGAAGGCCGACTCCCGCCAACCACCCGCGGAGGATACGATGAAGAAAGGCTACAAGGCCCTGCTCGCCGAAGCCGAGGCCGAAATCCAAACCCTGCCGGTGGAACAGGCCCTGCCCCTGCACGGCACCGACAACACCGTCTTCGTGGACCTGCGCGACCCGCGCGAGATCCAGCGCGAAGGCCGCATTCCCGGCAGCTTCTCCTGCCCGCGCGGCATGCTGGAATTCTGGATCGACCCGGATAGCCCCTACGCCAAGCCGATCTTCCAGGAGGCCAAGCGCTTTGTCTTCTACTGCGCCAGCGGCTGGCGCTCGGCCCTGGCCGCCAAGGCGGCGCAGGACATGGGCCTGGACAACGTCGCCCATGTCGGCGGCGGCTACCCCGCGTGGAAAGCCGCCGGCGGGCCCACGGAGGTTCCGCCGCCCCGCTGAGCCACGCGGGCGACCGGCTCCCATGGGCTGTTGCGTCTAGGCCGCCGGCAGCGCCACGTGGCGCCCCGCGACCTTGCCCGCCATGGCGGCATCATGGGTCACCAGCAGCAGGGCCATGCCGGTCTCGGCCACCACCTGGCGCAGCAGCGCCATCACCTCCGCCTGCGTGACCAGATCCAGCCGCGAGGTCGGCTCGTCCGCGAACAGCAGCACGGGGTCCAGCAGCAGCGCCCGCAGCAGGGCGACGCGCTGCAGCTCGCCGCCGGACACCTGGTCGGGGCGGCGGGCGAGCAGGGCGGCGGGCAGCCGCAGCGCCTCGCCCAGCCGCTTCACCCGGCCGGCATCCAGGCGGTGGCGCCGGATCACCGCGACCAGCGCATCGCCCAGCGTCATCGCCGGGGCGAAGGCCGCCAGCGGGTCCTGGTAGAGCTTCTGCAGGGCGAAGGGCGAAAGCCCCTGGCGCCGCCGCACCGTGCCGGCATCCGCCGGCAGCAGGCCGAGCAGGATATTCCCCAGCGTCGATTTCCCGGTCCCGCTCGGCCCGGTCAGGGCCACCACCTCGCCCGCGCCCAGTGCCAGGTCCATGCCGGCAAACAGCGTTTGCGGCCCAAAGCGCTTGGCCAGCCCCAGCCCCTCCACCACCGGCGCGCCGGCGGCAGGGCGGGGCCAGGGCGCCCAGGCCTCCGGCTCGGCGGCCAGCAGCTGGCACGTATAGGGATGCGCGGGTGCCGCCAGCACGCGCGCCACCGGCCCCTGCTCCACGATCTCGCCCTCGCGCATCACCGCAAGCTCGCCGCCAAGGGCGCGCGCCAGGGCGATGTCGTGGGTGATCACCACCAGGATCGCGCCCCGCGCCGCCTCCGCCGCCAGCAGCGCGGCCACGCTGTCGCGCAGGGCGGCATCCAGCCCCTTGGTCGGCTCGTCGGCCAGCAGCACCGGCGCGCCGGCGATCCGCGTGGCGGCAAGTGCCACGCGCTGGCACATGCCGCCTGAAAGCTGGAACGGGTAGCGGCGCTCCTCGGGCGGCAGCCCCACCGCCGCCAACGCCTCCGCCGCCTCGCGCCGCGCCGCGCGCCAGGGCAGCCCAGCCAGGAAGCGGGGCACCTCGGCCACCTGGCGCAGGGCGCGCATGGTCGGGTCCAGCGCCGCCCAGGGCTCCTGCGGCAGCATCGCGATCGCACGGCCCCACAAGGCCCGGCGCCCGGCCGTATCCCGCGCCGGCAGCGCGGCGGTGCCCAGGCGAATGGCACCGGTGGCGGAAAGCTCCGCCGGCAGCGTGCCCATCACCGCCTGGGCCAGCAACGACTTGCCGGAGCCGGTCTCGCCCAGGATCACCAGCGGCACGCCCGGCACCACACGCAGCGTCGCCGGCGCCACGATCCGCCCCTCCGGCCCATGCACCGCCACATCGTCCAGCGCCAGCACGCTCACCGGGCCCGCTCCCCGGCCGCCAGCTGCAGCCCGAGCACGCTCGCGGCCAGCAGCAGCCCAGGCATCAGCACGTGCCAGGGCGCTTCCTCGTAATAGGGCAGCAGCTCCGTCATCATGCTGCCCCATTCCGGCGTCGGCGGGCGCAGCCCGATGCCCACGAAGGCCAGGGCAGACAGCGCGGTCACGGCGGCGGCGGCGCTGAAGCCGATCAGCGTCAGCAGCATCGGCCCCAGCTCCGGCAGCAGGTGGTGGCGCAGCAGGTGCCAGGGGCCGAGGCCGAGCAGCCGCGCCGCCTCCGCCTGCGGCCGCGCAAAGACAGAGCCGGCAACGCCGCGGGTGAGGCGGAAATACTCCACCCAGAAGGCCAGCGAGAGGCCGAGATATAACGGCAGGAAGCGCCCGGGCGCGAAGGCGGCGAACACCAGCACCAGCAGCAGCCCGGGCAGGGCCATCACCCCATCGGCCAGCCCCACCAGTACCCGCTCCACCCAGCCACCCCGCCAGGCGGCGAGCAGGCCCAGCAGAAGGCCGGGCACGGCGGCGCATACCGCCGTCACCGCCGCCAGCCCGAGCGAGAGGCGCGTGGCATGGGCCAGCCGCGCCAGCATGCTGCGGCCCAGATGGTCGGTACCCAGCAGGTGCCCGGGCGAGCCGGGCGGCAGCAGCGTCGCCGATAGATCCTGGCGCATCGGGTCGCCCGCCAGCAGCGGGGCCAGCAGGCCGAAGCCCAGCACCGCGCACAGCAGCGCCAAGCCGATGGCGCGCGCGCCCTTCATGCCGTCCCGCGCCGGCGCGGATCGATCAGCAGGCAGGCGAGGTCCACCACCGCGTTCAGCGCCACGAAAATCAGGCCCATGGCCAGCGCGGTGCCCTGAACCATCGGCACATCCCGCGCCACCACGGCATGCACCAGGGCATGGCCGATGCCGGGCCAGGCGAACAGCGTCTCCACGATCACCATGCCCTCCACCAGGGTCACGAGCTGGATGCCGAGATAGGCGGCCACCGGTACGGCCGCGTTGCGCAAGGCGTGCCGGCGGATCACCGCCCCCTCCGGCAAGCCCTTGGTGCGTGCGAAGCCCAGATAGGGGGCACGCGACACCGCCACCATCGCGTCA
The DNA here is from genome assembly GCA_027483995.1 of Acetobacteraceae bacterium. GTDB lineage: Bacteria > Pseudomonadota > Alphaproteobacteria > Acetobacterales > Acetobacteraceae > CAMDGX01. The sequence goes on along the minus strand of JAIXTK010000217.1, from coordinate 7,454 downwards.
CGCGCCACGCGGCTGGAAACGGCGGCCAGCCCGATCGCCAGCGTGGCGGCCGGCAGCACCACCTCCTGCCAGCCCCCCACGCCCGCGACCGGCAGCCAGCCCAGCCGCACCGCGAACACCAGCATCAGCACCAGCCCGATCACGAAGGCCGGCACGGCGCGCAGCACCGCGCCGGCCGCCATCCCGGCCCGGTCCGCCACCGATCCCGGCCGCAACGCCAGCAGCACGCCCAGCGGCGGGCCCACCAGCGCCGACATCACCAGCGCGGCCACCGACAGCAGCAGCGTATGGCCGAGATAGACCGCCAGCTCCTCCACCACCCGGTCGCCGCTGACCAGCGACACGCCGAGGTCGAACCGCGCAAGATCCCCAAGCCAGGCGCCGAGCTGCTGCCACCACGGCCGGTCCAGCCCCAGCTCGGCCCGCACCGCCTCTGCGGCCGCGGTGTTCACATGGTCCATGCCGTAGCGGCCGGCGGCCACGCGATAGGCCATGTCGCCAGGCAGCAGCCGCACCATCAGGAAGCAGGCCACGCCAACCGCCAGGGCCACCAGCGCCGCCTGCAGCAGGCGGGCGCCCAGGGTGCGGATCAGTCCGCCCATCGCATGTCGGCGATGCGGTAGGAGAGTTCCAGCGGGTCCACGCTGCCACCCGCGGTGCGGCGGCTGAAGGCCACGGGGTAGTCGTACCAGGCCACCGGGATCACCGGCATCTCGTCGTGCAGGATGCGGGCGATGCGCTGCGCCAACGCGCGCCGGGCGGCGGGGTCGGCTTCCTCCCCCATGCGCGCGGCGGCGGCGACCAGCTCGGCGCTGGACCAGCCCATGGCGCCCCACTCGCCACCCTGGGCGCCGAAATCCTGCAGCACGGTGCCGAGCGGATCGGGCACCAGGGCCAGGTTGCGGGCATACAGCGCCATCTCCAGCGTGCCGTCCTTGTGGCCGGCCGGGATCTCCCCGCTGTTGACGATAGCGACCTGCATGTCGATGCCGACCTCGCGCAGCTGGCCCTGGATGGCGGTGGCCAGCACCGGCAGTTCCGGCCGGTCGGTGAAGGTTTGCAGCGTCACGCGGAAGGCGCGGCCATCGCGCGCACGGATACCGTCGGGGCCGGTGCGCCAGCCAGCCTCGTCCAGCAGGCGCTGCGCGGCGGCCAGGTCCCGGCGCGGCGGCGGCAGGTCCGGCAGGTGCCAGTCCGGCAGGGCGGGCGGAAAGAACTGGCTGGCAGCACCCTCGGGGCTGCGCAGCAGGGCGCGCGCCATGCCCTCGCGGTCCAGCGCCAGCGCCAGCGCACGGCGCACGCGCACATCGGCAAAGAACGGCAGGCTCGCGTTCAGCTTCAGCGCCCGCGTGCGCGGGATCGGCACGGTCACCACCTGCACCCGCGGATTGCGGCGCAACCGGTCCACCGTTTCCGGCGCCAGCGTCGTTGCGATCTCCGCCTGCCCGCCTTCCGCCATGGCCGCCCGCGTCTCGCCGCGCCCCACCGCCAGGTAGGACACACGTTCGATCGCCGGCGCCGGGCCCCACCAGCCGGGGAACCGCTCGGCATCCAGCCGCTGCGGGGCGAGCAGGTCGGTCAGGCGATAGGGGCCGCTGCCGATGATCGCGCGCACCGCCCCGCCCTCGCCATAGGCGGCCGGGGCCAGCACGATGGCGCCGGAATGGGCCAGGAAGGCCGGCAGGGAGAGGAAGGGCTGGCTGGTGCGCACCACCACCTCCCCCGCCTCCGCGGCGATCGCGGCCACCGGCGCCTGGGCCAGCGGGCCGGGCTGGGCACGCGCCCGCGCCAGCGAGGCCGCCACCGCCTCGGCCGAAACCGGCGTGCCATCGTGGAACAGGGCGCCCGCGCGCAGGGCGAAGCGCCAGGTCAGCCGGTCCGCCTCCATGCGCCAGGCCCGCGCCAGGGAAGGCACCAGCGCGCCCGAGGCATCGGTGCCCACCAGCGTCTCGGCAATCTGCATCCGCTGGAACACATATCCGGAACGCGCGGGATCCAGCCCGCCAATCTCCCAGGGCGTGACCACGCGCAGGGTGCGCACCGGCGCCTGCGCCCGCGCAGGGCCAGGCAGGAGCGCGGGTGCGGTGGCAACGGCGGCAAGCAGGGTTCTACGCTTCATCACACCCGTGCATGGTATATTATAACATACCCTCTACACGGCACAGTGACGGTATGCAACAGGGCCGGGCGCACGCCGCGCCCAAGCCCCAGGCACCGGAAGCGGCGGGGGCGCCGCCCCCGCCCTGTGCCTTACTGCACCGGCGAGAACGCCGTCGGTGCCAGGATGCGGTTTTCCATTTCCAGCAGCACTTCGGCGTCGGCCACCGCCTTCAGATAGGCGCCCCAGGCCGGGTCGCCGGCCATCGCCTTGCGGCGCTTCTCGCGATCGCCCTGGTCCTCATAGCCCCACATGTGCACCACGCGGTTCAGCGGGCCTTCCACCGTGGTGTACCAGCCCAGGCACTTGCCCAGGTATTTCTGCTGCAGCGGCCAGGCCAGCTCCTGATAGATCTTCACGAAGTCGGCCATCTTGTTCGGCTTGCAGGTATAGATGCGCAGGTCGACGATCACGTCCGTTCCCTCCCTAGAGCGTGATCGTCGGAGGCGGAATCGCCGGAGACGTGAATCACGCGATCAAGCAAAGACCTAGATCATGATCCGCGCTGCTGTCAGCCCGGATCATGATCTGGGGTTGGCCGGTTCCGCCGGCCGCGGGGTTTGGTTAGCCCGTTTCGCGCCCGCGCGAAACCGCCTCAGCTTTGCAGGAACCCCACCCGGTCCGCCTCCAGCACCGCGCAAGTCAGCTTGCCGCCGAACACCGCCCCGGTATCGATCCCGATCCGGTTGTGCCGAACCTCCGGTGCCGCCCGCGGCGTATGCCCGTGCACAACCACCACGCCGAAATCCTGCTCGCTGTACAGGAACGAGTTGCGGATGGTCAGCAGGTCCTGGTCCGTCTGCGCCCCCAGCGCCACGCCGGGCCGGATGCCGGCATGCGCGAAGAAATAGCCGCCCAGCTGGTGCCGCAGCGCCAGCCCGCGCAGGAACGCCATGTCGGGCGCCGGCACATGGGCGGGCCAGGTGTTGCGCGGCGCATCGGGGTCCCCGCCCCAGCTCGCCAGCGCCTCCCGCCCGCCGGAGATCATCCAGTCGGTCGCCGAGGGCCCCACCCCATCCAGCGCATCCAGCATGGTGCGCTCGTGGTTGCCCATCAGGTTCACGGTGGCGATACCCGGCAGCGGATCGCCCACCGCCAGCATCCGCACCACGCCGGCGCTGTCCGGGCCCCGGTCCACGTAGTCGCCCACATGCAGCAGCAGCGGCTGCTCCACCGGCCGCGCCGCCAAATCCGCCGCGATCGCCGCATGCAGCTCGCGCAGCCGGTCCAGGCAGCCATGAATGTCGCCGATCGCATACACACGGTGCCCCGGGGGCAGCCGCCCCGGCGCAGGCTGGAATTCGATCATGCCACCGCATCCCGTGCATGCAGCAGGCCATAGAGCCCCACCGCCCCGCGTATCCCCAGCGCCTCCGCGGCCGTCTCCGCCGCCTTACGCAACACCGCCGCGTCCGTGCCTTCCACCAGCAGGATCGTCCCCAGCCGTGCATCCTGCCCCGGCCGCAGCCCAGCCTCCGGGTTCACGTCCACATCCTCCGCCGCCACCCAAAGCCGCGCGCGCGACACCGCGCCATGCCCCAGCAGCCCCGCCAACACGCCCGGTGCCCCCGGCACCGCCAGCGCCGCCTCCATCCCGATCACCGCCACCAATCCACCAATCCCCGCCCCTTCATCCGCCTCCACCGCACAGATGCTGCGGCACATCGCCCGGAAATGCCGCATCATCTCCACCGTCCCGGCCGTCGGCGCCGCCAGCCGCGCCCGATACGCGTCCGACCGCAGCACCGCCGCCGACTGCGTTTCATAGAACGTGAAATACGCCTGCCCCGTCCCTTCCACCCGCCGATATCGACGCGCATGGTGGAACCCCGGCACGCCGAGCCGATCCGGCAGGTGGTCGCGCTGGTACCAATCCTCATACGCCGGGAGGTCACACCCCGCATCGAGGTCGTTCAGCACCGCCAGAATGCCCGAATGTTCCATCACGCCCTCACGCCACACGCCGCCGCGCCTCGCGCCGGGCGATCCAGGTGGTGGACAGGAAGATCACCAGCCCGCCCAGCACCGTCGTCGTGCTCGGATACTCGCCGAACGCGATCATCCCCGCCACCGAGGCCCAGACAAGGTCGATGAACTTCACCCCCTGCGTGGCAGAGGCATCCGCCGCCCGCAGCGCCCGGGTGCTGAAGTAATGGCCGAGGCTGCCGAATACCCCGCACACCATCAACAGCGCCCATTGCGGCGCCGTCGGCCAGGTCCAGTCCCACAGCGCGAACGGGCACAGGAACAGCGCCACGGTGATCGATTGCCACAGCACGATCACCTCCGCCTTGTCCCGTCGCGTCAGCGCCTTCACGATCAGGAAGGAGGCCGCGAACAGCGGCGAAGACCCCAGCATCAGCAGCGGATAGTACCACCCGCCGGAACCCAGCTGCAGCGAGGGCCCCACCACGATCAGCACGCCCACGAACCCGAACCCCGCCGCCGCCCAGCGTGCCCAGACCAGCTTCTCGCCCAGGAACAGCGACGCCCCCAGCATGATGAAGATCGGCGAGGTGAACCCGATCGCCACGTTGTCCGCCAGCGGGATATGCGGCAGCGCCGTGAACCACAGCAGCATGCCGCTGGTATGCACCGCCCCGCGCCAGAACTGCCCGCCCACGGAATGCGGCACCATCCCCGCAAGCCCCACCCGCAGCATCAGCGGCAGCACGATCAGCAGCCCGCAGACATAGCGCAGGAAGCCGATCTGCAGCGGGTTCATGGTGAACGACATGCCGCGCATCAGCGTGTTCAGCAGCGTGAAGGTCAGGCCGGCCGCGGCCATCCACATCATGCCGCGCACCGCCGGCGGCAATGCCAGGGTCGCCAATTGCAATCGGCCCGACAAGCGCCGGGCCGATGCAGAAACCTCGAAAAAGGTCATCCGGTCATCCGGCAAGGATGCGCCGCCGTGTCGCCACGGCGGCACGCCCCTTGGGGGATCAGGCCTGCATCTGCGGGCCGAGTTCCGTCAGGCCGCGATCCAGCACGTCGATGATCCGGTCGATCTCGCTGCGCGTGATCACCAGCGGCGGGGAGAAGGTCAGCGTGTTGGAATGGCGGCTGCCGCCACCCGAACGCCCGATGATCACGCCCTGCCGCTTGCAGAAGGCCACCATGGCGCCAACGTGGGCCGAGGAAACCTGCTCCTTCGTCTTCTTGTCCTTCACCAGCTCCAGGCCCAGCAGCAGGCCCTTGCCGCGGACATCGCCCACGACCGGGTGCTTCAGCAGGGTCTTGAGGCCATCCATGAAGTACTTGCCGTTCTCGGCCGCGCGCTCGGCGAGCTTCTCTTCCTGCATGATCTCGATGTTGCGCACGGCGACAGCCGCGGCGGCCGGGTGGCCACCATAGGTGTTCACCTGCATCACCTGGCGCATGGCGGCTTCTTCGCCGAGGAACGAGTTGAACACTTCGTTCTTCACCACGGTCGCCGCGATCGGCAGGTAGGCCGAAACGATGCCCTTGGCCACCGCCATGATGTCCGGCTTCACGCCGTAATGCTGGTGGGCGAACATCTTGCCGGTGCGGCCGAAGCCGTTGATCACCTCGTCCACGTGCAGCAGCGCGCCGTACTTCTCGCACAGCTTGGCCACCGCCGGCAGGTATTCATCGGGCGGCACCGCAATGCCCACGCCAGACATGATCGGCTCGATCAGGATCTCGGCGATGCTGTCCGGGCCCTCGCCCTGGATCGTGCTCTCCATGTTGGTCACGCAGGCCAGTTCGCAGGTCGGATACTCAAGGCCGAACGGGCAGCGGTAGCAGGTGGGGGCTGCCACATGCACGAACTCGTTGCCGCCCAGCGGCTCGAACTTGCCCTTGCGCTCGCCCATGCCGCCGGCGGCCAGGGTCGAAAGCGTGGTGCCGTGATAGGCGTAGTAGCGGCTGATGGTCTTGTAGCGGAACGCGCCGGGCTTCTGCTCATGGCGCTGATACTGGCGCGCGATCTTGAAGCCCGCCTCGTTCGCCTCGGAGCCCGAGTTCACGAAATAGGTGTGGTAGCCGCCGCCCATCAGCCCGTTCATCTGCTCGGCCAGGCGCGCGGCCGGGAAGTTCATCGCCGTATGCGGGTAGTAGGCGATCTGCTGCATCTGCTCGGCGGCAATATCCGCCAGCTCGGTGCGGCCATAGCCGATGTTCACGCACCACAGACCCGCCATGGCATCCAGGTATTCGGTGCCGTCATAGTCGCGCACGGTGGAGCCCTGCGCACCCACCACCACCATCTGGTTCTTTTCCAGCGCGGTGTGTTGCACGATCGGGTGCAGGACATTCTCCAGGTCCTGCTTGACGACGGCCTTGCGGATTTCGGGATCAGGTGCGTTGGTCAGGGACATGGCGGCCTCTTGAAGGTTGCTGGAAACAGCCTAGCGCAGCCTTCAACGCAATGTCACCCCGCCCTGCCGCGAAACATCACGCCAAGTGTTCGCTCTCCAGATAATCCTGGCTGCGCATCTCCTCCAGCCGGGAGGCCGTGCGCTCGAACATCTGCGCGTTCTCGCCGCGCATGTACAGCTGGTCCGGCATCGCCTCCGCCGAGGCATACAGCTTCACCCGATGGTCGTACAGCGTATCCACCAGCACGATGAACCGCCGCGCCTTGTCGAAATTGTCCGGCGACAGCCGCGGCACCCCATCCAGCACCACGGTGTGGAACCGCTCCGCGATCGCCAGGAAGTCGCCCGCCCCCAGCGCCTCGCCGCACAGCGCCTCGAAATCGAACCGCGCCACGCGGCCCGCCGCCAGCGGCACCCGCAGCTTACGCCCCATCACCACCAGCTCCGCCGGCCGCGGCGTCTCGCCCCCGCCCATCGCCCGGAACACCTCGTCCAGCGCCGCATCCGCCCGCCCATCCGCCGGCACATGCCAGGTCGCGAACGCCCGCATCCGCTGCCGCCGGAAATCCCGCGCGCTGTCCAGCAGATGCACATCCACATGCCGGTTCAGAATGCCGATGAACGGCAAGAACGCATCCCGCCCCGGCTGCCCGCGGAACAGATCATCCGGCGCGGTGTTCGATGTCGCCACCGTCACCACGCCCCGATCAAACAGCGCCTGGAACAACCGCCCCAGGATCATCGCATCGGCGATGTCGTGCACCTGGAACTCGTCGAAGCACAGCAGCGCCGCCTCCGCCGCGATCCGGTCCGCCAAAGGCGGAATCGGGTCCTCGATCTCCGGATGCTCGCGCTTGTGCGCATGGAAGCGCGCATGCGCCTCCTGGATGAACCGATGGAAGTGAATCCGCCGCCGCCGCTTCACGTCGGCCTCGGCAAAGAACAAATCCATC
>JAIXTK010000371.1 GCA_027483995.1 Acetobacteraceae bacterium | reverse complement strand
GTCGCCGACGTGGCGGTGGTTGCCCAGGCGCTCCGTGAGCATCATCGACAGGCGCTCGCCCTGGATGCGGACGTTTTCCACCAGATTGTCTTCGCGGATCACCTTCTGCACGGCGAGTGCGGCGGCGCAGGCGACGGGGTGGGCCTGGTAGGTGTGGCCGTGCATGAAGGCGCCGGAGCCGGCGCGCAGGGCGTCGACAACCTTGCCGCCGATGAGGATGCCGCCGATCGGCTGGTAGCCGCCGCCGAGGCCCTTGGCGACGATCTGGATATCCGGCGTGATGCCTTCCTGTTCCCAGGCATGCATGGTGCCGGTGCGCCCCATGCCGCACATCACCTCATCGAGGATCAGCAGCGCGCCGTGGCGGTCGCAGATCTCGCGCACCTTCTTGAAGTAGCCCGGGGGGGCGGCGACGCAGCCGGTGGTGGCGCCGACGACCGGCTCCGCCATGAAGGCGATGACGTTCTGCGGGCCGAGTCGCTGGAACTCGGCCTCCAGCTCGGCGGCGAGGCGATCGACATACTGGGCCTCGGTTTCGGCCTCGCCCTGGAAGCGGTAGGCGAAGGCGGGGGAGACATGGTGGAAGTTGGGCGAGAGCAGGGGCGCGTAGGGCGCGCGGCGCATCATGTTGCCGCCGGCCGAAAGCGCGCCCAAGGTGTTGCCATGGTAGCTGCCGCGGCGGGCGATGTACTGGGTGCGCTGGGGCTGGCCGATTTCCAGGAAGTACTGGCGCGCCATCTTGATGGCGGCTTCCGCGCCCTCGGAGCCGGAGGAGCAGATATAGGCATGCGAGAGGCCGCCCGGGGCGCCATCGAGGATGATGTCGGCCAGGTCCTCGGCGGCCTGGTTGGTGAAGAGGGCAGTGTGAACATAGGCAACCTGGTCCAGCTGCGCCTTGATGGCGGCGTTCACGCGCGCATCGCCATGGCCGAGGCAGGCTACCGCGGCGCCGCCCGAGCCGTCGATGATCTGCCGCCCGTCGGCGCCGATGAGGTACATGCCCTTGCCGGAGACCGCGATGGGCGGCGTGGCGTGCTGGCTGCGGTGCAGGATGCGGCTCATCTTGTCTCTCCGGGGCGAAAGCGGCGGCATGGAATTCGGCAAGGGCAGCTTGCGCCTGTGGGAAAGTGGGTTCAACCGTCCTTGACACTCCCCTGCCCTGACGGTAGCAACCGACCGCCTTCCGGCATGTCAACCTGCCGGGTGGAGAACGTATGAGCGAAGAACGGGACGCCATTGATCGGCCCCGCGATGTATCCTCCGGCCCAGCCGGCCAGGGTTCATCGTTCGAGGACCGGTTGTCGGCTGCCCGGCGCAAACAGGGGCTGGAGGCTCCACGGCAGGACGAGGCGGCCGCAAGCGCGGGCGTTGGCCTGTCGGCATCCCAGGGCAGCGCGCTCGGGATGGGTATGCGTGTGGGGATCGAGCTTGTCTCTGCACTGGCCGTGGCGGTTGCCATCGGTTGGTTCCTGGACGGATGGCTTGGGACCCGCCCTTGGTTGCTGATGCTGTTCTTCGTGCTGGGGGGTGCGGCCGGGGTGGCCAATGTGTGGCGGCTGGTGTCGCCGCCCAAACCTCCGGCCAAATGAATTCGGACTAGCCGTTGCCGCGCGGGCCGTGCCCGCCGTAATGGAAGCGTGAGTAGGATCTTTCGGCCGCCCCGGCGGCCGTGTGGCGCAAAGGACGTTGCGGTGGCCGCCCAGGGACAAGCGATCGACGCGCTCAGCCAGTTCACTCTTACGCCCGCTCTGGGCGTGGTGGGCAGCTCGGTGAACTTCACCCAGGCGAACCTGTTCATGGTGATCGCCGGCCTGCTGACCATCGGCATGCTGGTGCTGGGCGCCAAGCCGCGCGCCATCGTGCCGGGCCGGCTGCAGGCACTGGCCGAGCTGGCCTACGAGAACATCCTCAAGATGTGCACGGACCAGATCGGGCCGGAGGGACGCAGCTACTTCCCCTTCGTGTTCACGCTGTTCTTCTTCGTGCTGATGGGCAACCTGCTGGGGATGCTGCCCTGGGCCTTCACCTACACCAGCCACATCGCGGTAACGATGGCGCTGGCGATCCTGGTGATCACGGTGGTGACGGTGGTGGCGCTGCGCATCCACGGGCTGCACTTCTTCAGCTACTTCTTCCCGCCGGGCGCGCCGAAGGCATTGGCGCCGCTGATCATCCCGGTGGAGGTGATCTCCTATCTCTCGCGTCCGCTCAGCCTCTCTGTCCGTCTGTTCGCCAACATGGTGGCCGGCCACGTGATGCTGAAGGTGTTCGCCACCTTCGTGGTGATGATGGCCGGCGCGGGCACGATCGGGGTGATCGGGGCCGCGGCGCCGCTGGCGCTGAACGTGATCCTGATCGGCTTCGAGTTCCTGGTGGCGTTCCTGCAGGCTTACGTGTTCGCCATCCTGACCTGCATCTACCTGCACGACTCGGTGCACCTGCACTGATCTGCCGGCTGAACAGACCCTAACCTCTCTTCTGAACTAGGAAGGACTGACTCCCATGGAAGTTGCTGCCGCCAAGGCTCTCGGTGCCGGTATCGCCATGCTCGCGCTCGCGGGTGTCGGCATCGGCATTGGCAACATCTTCGCTTCGCTGGTGGCGAGCGTTGCCCGTAACCCGTCTGCCCGCGACCAGGTTTTCGGCATCGGCATTCTCGGCTTCGCCGTGACGGAAGCCGTGGCGCTGTTCGCGCTGCTGATCGCGTTCCTGATCCTCTTCACCTGATCCGGAGGGGAGCGGACATGCTCCGCCCGATGAAGTTCCCGCTTGGGAAGTTCCCGCTTGGGAAGTTCGCCATCGGGGGCGCGGCGACTGCCGCGCTCCTGGCCGGCATGGGCGCCGCGCATACGGCGCTTGCGGCCGCGGCGGCTGGCGAGAAGAAGGGCGGCATGCCGCAGCTCGACTTCGCCAACCCGCTGACCATCTCGCAGGTGGTTTGGCTGGCGATCATCTTCTTCGTGCTCTACCTGCTGCTGTCCCGCTGGGCGCTGCCGCAGGTGGGTGCGGTGCTGGAGATGCGTGCCAACCGGATCCAGGCCGACCTTCAGGCCGCGCATGCCGCCAAGGCCTCGGCCGATGCGGCGGTGGCGGAGCTGACCGCGGCAACGCGTGAGGCGCAGGCAACGGCGCAGGCCGAGATCAACACCGCCGTGACCGCCGCCACCCAGGCAGCCGCCGCGCAGGCCGCAAGCCTGAACGCGCGCCTGGAGAAGCAGCTGGCCGAAGCCGAGCAGCGCATTGCCGCCGCCCGCGCCTCTGCCATGGGGGCGCTGCGCAACGTGGCGACCGATACCGCTTCCGCCGTTGTCACCCGCCTTGTGGGTGCGGCGCCGGCCTCGGCTTCGGTGGAGCAGGCGGTGGACGCGGCGCTCGCGGCCCGGCGCGGCTGAGGAGGGGACGATGGATCACCAATACGGGTTCTGGGACGATCCGAAGACGTGGGTCGCCGCGGCGTTCTTCATCTTCTTCATCCTGTTCGGCTCGAAGATCTGGGCGGCGCTGACCGCGATCCTGGACAAGCGCGCCGATCAGGTTCGCACCGAACTGGCCGAGGCGCAGAAGCTGCGCACTGAGGCTGAGGCGTTGCTGGCGGATGCGAAGAAGCGCCGCGAGCAGGCCATGGCCGATGCCAAGGCGCTGCTGGACGGCGCCCGGGCGCAGGCGCAGCAACTCGCGGCAAGTGCGGCAGCCGAGGCGGAAGCCTCTGCGGCGCGGCGCGAGAAGATGGCCGTGGACCGGATTGCGACTGCGGAGAAGGCGGCGGTGGACGATGTTCGCAGCATTGCCGCCGAAGTGGCTGGCGTTGCCGCCGAGAAGGTGATCCGCGAGAGCCTGACCCCCGAAGCCGGCGGCGCGCTGGTGGATCGGGCGATTGCGAGCCTGCCGACGGCCCTGGCGCCGAAGCGCGCGGCCTAACCCACCACGACAGACCAAACGACGAAAGGGCGGCCCGCAGGGGTCGCCCTTTTTCGTGTTTGGGTGCCAGGCTCGGGGCCAGGCCTGGTGGAACGGCGATGCGGGACGCTGGCGCCCTCTACCGGCCAGGGCGGAAGCGGGACGAGGAGCGAGCCGTGCCGCATCCACAGCCCACCAAAAGCGAAGGCCCCGGGGTTGCCCCCGAGGCCTTCCATTGTCTGGCAGCCGTAAGCTGTCGGACGGAGATTACCCTGCCACCGTGAGGGAGACAGAGACCCAGGTCGCGCCAGTCGTACGGCACCAAGAGCAATGAGACACTGGATCACCTCCTTTCAGTTGTTGAAGACCAAGGGCAGCCTGCCCCTTCGCTGCTGCGCCGCACAAGAAAAATCGGCGGCCATGGCGATTTTTTCGCCATGGCCGCCGATGGGTCGGCGTTGGAAGCTGGCGTCAGCGCCGGATCAGCGCTTCCACCAGCCGCGCTTGGGGGCCGCCACGGGCACGGGATCGGCACCGAGGACGATCGGCTTGATCGCCGGGCCGATCGCGGGCGCGGCCGACTCGGGCGCCGGGGTGGGCTCAGGCGCGGCCGGCGGGGGAGTGACGGCGGCCGGGGGCGGTTCCACGGCCACGGGGGCTGCCGCCACCGGCTCCGGCGCGGGCGCCACGACCACGGCGACGGGCTCCGGCACTGGTTCCGGCACTGGCTCGGGCGCCGGCTCCGGGATGATGTCCACCGGCGGCGTGGCATCTGCCGGAACCGGCGGAATCTTCAGCTCCTCGGGGGCGGGCGCGGCGGCGCGCCGGGGCGGCGGGGCCTGCTCGGCCATTTCCGCCCGTTCGAGGATGTCGAAGATGTCCGAAGGCAGGCCACCGAAGGGATCGGCGGGCGTGGGGCCGGAATAGGCCGGCGCGGGTGCCGGGCGCGGTGCAGGTGCGGGGGCCGGGGCGGGCACCGGTGCTGCTGCAACGGGCGCAGGCTCGGCGGCGGGCGCGGCAGCCTCGCCCGACTCGTCGGCCGGGCCCTCGTCGCGACGACGACGACGGCCACCACGGCGGCCTCGGCGGCGCGCCTTGGGCAGGCCGTTCTCGTCCAGCTCCTCGGGATCGAGCGCGGGCTGTTCCTGCTCCGCCGGGTCCACCACCGCCTCGGCGACGGCCGGCTCGGCCTCGGCGAGGACGGGCGGCAGCGCGGGGGCGGGCTGCTCGGCATCGGGATCCAACGGGGCTTCGGCCTCGGCGGCAGCGGCCTGGCTTTCCTCGCCCTCCTCGCGGCGACCGCCACGGCGGCGGCGGCGACGGCGGCGGCGGCGCTCGGCGTCCTCGGCAGAGGTGGCAGCCTCCTGGCCCGGCTCGCCTTCCTCGCGCTCGTCCTCGGAGTCGCCATCATCGGTGGCGACCACGGGGGCGGCAACCACCGGGGCGGCAACCACGGGGGCCGCCACCACGGGGGCTGGAACAGGCTTCGGGGCCGGGGCAACGGCCTCGGCCACGTCCGGCACATCCTCGGCCATGTCGTCGTCCTCATCCGCCTCGAAGGCGGGCGGCGGCACCGGCACGACGGAGGCCGGCGGCAGCAGGGCGATGCGCTCGGCCTCCGACAGCGGCGGGCGCAGGCGGTCGATGCGGATGGCGGGCGGCATCAGCGACTCGTCGGCGCTGAAGTGCACGCGCATGCCGTAGCGAATCTCGATCTCGGCCAGGCGGTCACGCTTGTTGTTCAGCAGATACATGGCCACGGAGGAGGCGGCATGGACCATGATGTGGCCGGCGCGGGCCTTGCCGCCCTCTTCCTCGATCTCCCGCAACACGTGGATCGCGGCACTTTCCGTGGTGCGGACCAGGCCGAGGCCGGCGCAATGCGGGCAGGTGACGAAGCTGGTTTCCGTGAGGCTGGGCCGCAGGCGCTGGCGGCTCATCTCCAGCAGGCCGAAATGGCTGATATTGCCGATCTGGATGCGGGCGCGGTCGTGCTTCAGCGCATCCTTCAGGCGGCGTTCCACCATCGCGTTGTGCTTGCGCGACTCCATGTCGATGAAGTCGATCACGATCAGGCCGGCGAGGTCGCGCAGGCGCAGCTGGCGGGCCACCTCGTCGGCGGCCTCCAGGTTGGTGCGCAGCGCGGTTTCCTCGATGCCGCGTTCGCGGGTGGAGCGGCCGGAGTTCACGTCGATCGCCACCAGCGCCTCGGCCTGGTTGATGATCAGATAGCCGCCGCTCTTGAGCTGGACATTCGGGACCAGCATGGAATCGAGCTGGTCCTCCACGCCATGCTTGGCGAACAGCGGCTGGCCGACACCCTCGGGCCGCCAGAGCTGTACCTTGCGGGCGTGGCTGGGCATGAGCATGCGCATGAAGTCGCGCGCCGCCCGCCAGCCGGCCTCGCCATCCACCACCACCTCGTCGATATCGCGCGAGTAGCCGTCGCGGATGGCGCGCTTGATGAGGCTGGCTTCCTCATAGATCAGCGCCGGCGCCATGGAGCGCATGGTCAGCTCGCGGATGTCGTCCCACAGGCGCATCAGGTATTCGCAGTCGCGCTTGATCTCCGGCTTCGGCCGGTTGGCGCCGGCAGTGCGGACGATCAGGCCCATGCCGGAGGGGATCTCCAGCTCGGCGGTGATCTCCTTCAGGCGGCGGCGATCGGCGGCCGAGGTGATCTTGCGGGAGATGCCGCCGCCACGGGGCGAATTGGGCATCAGCACGCAGAAGCGGCCGGCGAGGGAGATGTAGGTGGTGAGTGCGGCGCCCTTCGTGCCGCGCTCTTCCTTCACCACCTGGATCAGCATGATCTGGCGGCGGCGGATCACTTCCTGGATGCGGTAGTTGCGCAGGAAGCGGGCCATGCGGCGTTCGGCGGCCTCGTCCGCGCCATTGCCTTCGAACACGTCGTCGCTGCCGCCGAGGGCCTCGGGCGGGGCTTCGTCGGACTCGACCTCGTCGAGATCGGAGTCGCCGCCGGTATCGGACTGGCTGTCGGCCGCGTCGAAGGACTCGGTCTCGGCGTAGGCGGGGGCTTCCAGGGCCTGGGGCTCGGCTGCGGGCTCGGCCACGCCGTCGATCTCGGGCGCATCCTGCCCGACGATGAACGCGCCATGGGTGAGTTCGCCGAAGTCGATCTCGCCATAGGCGGTGGCCGCGGCGGGGGCTTCCAGCGCGGCCTCGCGCGGGCCGCCACGGCGGCGGCGGCGGCCACGGGCCTGGTCGCGCCCACCGTCGCGCCCACCGTCTCGGCCACCATCGCGGCCCGAGGGCACCTGGGGTTGCGGGGCGGTTTCGGCCGGGGCGGCGCGGCTGGCGCGGGCTTCGTCCTCGGCGTCTTCCTCGGCCTCGGCGGCGCGGGCATCCTCCTCCTGCAGCTTCAGCAGGCGCTGCCGGTCGGCGATGGGGATCTGGTAGTAGTCCGGGTGGATTTCGCCGAAGGCGAGGAAGCCGTGGCGGCCGCCGCCGTATTCAACGAAGGCAGCCTGGAGGGACGGCTCCACCCGGACCACCTTGGCCAGGTAGATGTTGCCCTTGAGCTGTTTCTTGGTGGAGGCCTCGACGTCGAAATCTTCGAGGCGGTTACCGTCCAGCACCACCACGCGGGTTTCTTCCGCGTGTGTGGCATCGATCAGCATACGCTTGGTCATGGGGTCGCGAACTCCGCAGCGCCGCCGTCCCGCGCGCCATTGCGCGGCGGGGGTGGCTCGATAGGCTTGCAGGGAGAGGCGGCAGACCTGACCGCAGGAGACCCAGGGGAGCGAGCATGGCAAGCAACCGTCGCGGCCGCGCCCCACCCCGCGCAAACGCCGGCAAAGCCGCGGAAGCGGCCTTTTCGGTCTGCGGGGGGAGCGTCATCGCGTCGGCCATCGGACCCTGAAACTGCGGGCTGGAGCCTCCAAGGAAGGCGCCGCCCCGGTGGATATCGGTGCTGATGGCCCATCTGCCGCGCCAGGCCCCGAAAGGCGGCGCACGGATGGCCCATCTCCGTGCCGGTGCGGCCACCCTGTGCTGCGACGATGTCGCGGCTGGAACTGGGAGCGCGGCGCGGCCCGGTGGTGCGAGGCCCGGCGGGCGTCCTCCCGGTGCGGGCGGCTGGGGCCACCCTCGGCGCCGGCAACCCGGGCCGGTTGCGGCGGGGGCTGGTGCGGCACGTGCTCGGGACTTCGTCTTGTCCGCCGGTTCGGCGCGGAACCGGCACATGCCGGCCCCGGCGCGCCACCGAAGCGATGCGAACATGGAGCAAAGCCAATGCCACTGCAAGCAGCAGCACTGCCGCCGGCTGCACGGCAACCCGCCTGCACGATGGGAAACAGCCGATTTCAATTATTAAGGTGACATTCCAAATGTGTTGTGCGAGGAATTGTCACCCTAGCCGGCACCCCTGCCGGCGGCGACCGCCTCCGGCCTCTTGCAGGGTAAGCCCGTGATTTCTCGCCGACTCCTCTTTCCCGGCCTGTCGCTCAGCTTCCTGCTGCCGTCACGCCCCTCCGCCGCGGCGCCGGAACGCTCCCCCGCCCCCCGGCCGGGAAGTGCCGCGCCCACGGGCCGGCTGCCGCTGGTGATGCTGGATCCCGGCCATGGCGGCAAGGATCCCGGCGCGATCGGCTTTTCCGGCACCTATGAAAAGCACGTGGCGCTCGCCTCGGCGCAGGAGCTGCGGCGCCTGCTGTTGGCCACCAAGCGCTACCGCGTGGAAATGACGCGCGGGCGCGACACGTTCGTGGCGCTGGAGGAACGCGTGGCGATGGCGCGGCGGCGGCAGGCGACGCTGTTCGTCTCCCTGCACGCCGATGCGCTGAACGACAGCTCGGTGCGCGGCGCCAGCGTGTACACGTTGAACGAGACGGCGTCCGACCGGCAGACGGCCGCGCTGGCGCAGCGCGAGAATGCCGCCGACCGCTTCGGCACGCCGAACTTCCAGGGCACCCCGCCGGAGGTGGCGCGCATCCTGGTGAGCCTGGTGCGGCAGGAAACGCGGGTGGGCTCCACCCGCATGGCGCGCTCCGTGGTGCATGCGCTGGGGCGGGAAGTGCCGCTGCTGCCCAACCCGTCGCGCCATGCCAGCTTCATGGTGCTGAAGGCGGCTGATATCCCCAGCGTGCTGGTGGAGATGGGCTTCATGTCCAACCGGGCGGACGAGGCGGCGCTGCGGCGGCCCCTGCACCGGGCGCAGCTGGCCGGCGCGATGCTGCGCGCGATCGACGGCTATTTCGCCGCCGGGGGCGAGCGCTACGCCGGCTGATCGCCCCAAGGGCTTGCCCGCCTGGCGCGCAACCTGTCGCGCGACCCCGGTTTCGGGCTAGAACGCGGCCATGAGCGCCCCCGTGACACCCCCGACCGAGCCAGCCGCCCCACGGCTGACTGCTGGCGAGCGGCTCGCCCCGCGTGGCCGTACCGCAGCCCCGGCCCCCACGCCGGCTCCACCGGCCGATCCGCTGCCGGCCGAGGCCGCCCCCGAGGCGGCACCGGGCGAGGGCGGCCGCGCCCCGCCGCCGCGCCAGAAGCGGCCGCCGCGGCCGAAGCGCCGGCGCAGCCTGCTGGGCCGGCTGTTCGCCTGGCTGTTCTCACTGGCCGTGGTCGGCGGCGTGGCGGCCGCAGCCGGGCTGGTGCTGGTGGTGCAGCATTTCGGCGCCGACCTGCCGGACCACGAGACACTCACGCACTACCAGCCGCCGGTGATGAGCCGCGTCTATGCCGCGGATGCCCGGCTGCTGTCGGAACTGGCCACCGAGCGGCGCATCTTCGTGCCCTATGCCGCCGTGCCGGAACTGGTGAAGCGCGCCTTCATCTCTGCCGAGGACCAGAATTTCTACGACCACAAGGGCGTGGACCCGATCGCCATCGCCCGCGCGGCGCTGTTCGACATCATGCAGTACGGCTCCGGCCGGCGGCCGATCGGGGCTTCGACCATCACGCAGCAGGTGGCGAAGAACATGCTGCTGAGCAACGAGGTCTCGATCCGGCGCAAGGTGCGCGAGGCGATCCTGGCCTTCCGCATCGAGCAATCGCTCTCCAAGGAACGCATCCTGGAGCTGTACCTGAACGAGATCTACCTGGGCCTGCAGGCCTATGGCGTGGCTTCCGCGGCGCAGACCTATTTCAACAAGTCGCTGGACGAACTCACCCTGCCGGAAGCGGCCTTCCTGGCCGCGCTGCCGAAGGCGCCGAACAACTACAACCCGTTCCGCTTCCCCGAAGCCGGCCGCGCGCGGCGCGATTGGGTGATCGGGCGCATGGAGGAGGACCGCGCGGTCACCGCCCAGCAGGCGTCGGAGGCCCGGGCGCAGGCGATCATCGTCTCCCCGTTCCGCCGGCCGGAATCGGTGACCGGGGCAGAGTATTTCGCCGAGGAAGTGCGCCGGCAGCTGATCGACCGCTTCGGCGTCGAGGACGTGACGAAGGCCGGCTACACCGTGCGCACCAGCGTGGACCCGGTGTTGCAGATCGCCGCCGACCGGGCGCTGCGCGAGGGGTTGATGCGCTACGACCAGCGCAAGGGCACGTGGCGCGGGCCGGTGGCGAAAGTGGAATTGCCGGTGCGCCCGGCCAATGCGCCCCCGCCGCCGGCCAATGCGCCGCCCGTCAATGCGCCGCCAGCCTGGGCCGGGCTGTTGGGTGGCGTGGCCCGGCCGCCCGGGATGCTGGTGGAGTGGCGCCTGGCGGTGGTGCTGGAGACCACGGACGCGGAGGCGAAGCTGGGCTTCCTGGAACGCGCCGTCGGCGCCCCGCCCAACGCGCCGGCCACGCCCCGCCTGTTGGCGATGCCGCTGGCCGAAACCACCTGGGCGCGGCCTTTGGTCAACGACAAGCCCGGCCCGGCGCCGCGCCGCATGGGCGACGTGCTGAAGCCCGGGGACGTGGTGATGGCCGAGCCGCTGGCCGCCACCCCCGCCCAGGGCCGCACTCCCGCCCGCCCGGAACGCCTGGCGCTGCGCCAGATCCCGCAGGTGCAGGGCGCGCTGGTGGCGCTGGATCCCGCCACGGGGCGGGTGCTGGCGATGTCCGGCGGTTGGAGCTTCGAGACCAGCCAGTTCAACCGGGCCACCCAGGCGCTGCGCCAGCCCGGCTCCAGCTTCAAGCCCTACGTGTATCTCGCGGCACTGCAATCCGGCATCTCGCCCTCCCAGCGCTTCCTCGATGCGCCCTTCGTGGTGGACCAGGGCGCGGCGGGCAAATGGCGCCCGAGCAATTTCGAGCAGAACTTCTCCGGCCCCGTCTCGCTGCGCGTGGCGTTGGAGAAGTCGCTCAACCTCGTGACGGTCCGGGTGGCAGACAAGATCGGCATGGAGCGCGTGGCGCAGCTGGCCATCGGGCTGGGCGTGGTGGACGACATGCCGCGCGTGCTGCCGGCCGCCCTCGGCGCGGTGGAAACCACCGTGCTGCGCCAGGCAGGCGCCTATGCCAGCTTCGTGGCCGGCGGCAAGCGCGTGGTGCCGACGCTGATCGACAGCGTGCAGGACCGTGAGGGCCGCGTGGTCTGGCGCGCCCCGGCACTGGCCTGCGAGGGCTGCGACGATCCCGGCCGGCGCCCCCTGCTGCGCGATACCCGGCCGCAGGTGGTGGACCCGCAGAGCACCTTCCAGCTGGTGGGCATGCTGCAGGGCGCGGTGCAGCGCGGCACCGGCAACGCGGCCGGCCAGGGCATCCGCACCGCGGTGGCCGGCAAGACTGGCACCAGCCAGGATTTCCAGGACAACTGGTTCGGCGGCTTCACGCCCGACATGGTGGCGATCGTGTGGGTGGGCTTCGACACGCCCTCCAGCCTGGGCGACAACGAAACCGGCGGCGGCAACGCGGCGCCGATCTTCCGCAGCTTCATGGCCGTGGCCCAGCAGAACCGCCCGGCGCTGCGCTTCATCGCCCCGCCCGGCGTTACGATGGCTGGATGGGAATCGGGCACCGGCACCGTGACCGATGCCTTCAAGCCCGGGCAGGAGCCAGGCGGTTCCGCCCCGATCATCGGCGTGGCCGCCCCCCCGGGCGCCGATGGCACGCCGGCCCCACCCCGCCCCGCCGCCGGCGGAGTCGACAGCGGGCTGGGCGGGCTGTATTGAGCCGGCCCCTGATCCCTCCAAACCTCAGCGCAGGGCCATCATGTCCGCCGAATCCATCGCCCTCAACGAGCAGATCAAGCAGTCCGTCGCGCTGCTGAGGAGGCATCTTTGACTGGGATGTCGCCCGCGCCCGCCTGGACGAACTGAACCACCGGGTCGAAGACCCCACCCTCTGGAACGACGCCGCCGCCGCGCAGGCGCTGATGCGCGAGCGCAACCGGCTCGCCTCCGCCATCGAGGGCGTGGAGAAGCTGGAGCAGGACGTCGCCGATACCAGCGAGTTGGTCGAGATGGCCGAGGCAGATGGCGACACCGCCATGGCCAATGAAGGCGTCGCCGCCCTGCGCCTGCTGGCCGAGGAAGCCAAGCGGCGCGAGATCGAATCGCTGCTCTCCGGCGAGGCCGATGGCCGCGACTGCTACATGGAAATCAACGCCGGCGCCGGCGGCACCGAGGCCCAGGACTGGGCCGAGATGCTGATGCGGATGTACAATCGCTGGGCCGAGGCGCGCGGCTACAAGATCCAGCTGATCGAGCAGAGCGAGGGCGAGCAGGCCGGCATCAAGTCGGCCACGCTGCAGGTCACCGGGCCGAACGCCTATGGCTGGCTGAAGACCGAGGCCGGGGTGCACCGTCTGGTGCGCATCTCGCCCTTTGACGCTGCCGCGCGGCGGCAGACGAGTTTCGCTTCGGTGTGGGTGTATCCGGTGGTGGACGACACGATCGAGATCGAGATCGATCCCTCCGACCTGCGCGTGGACACCTACCGCGCCTCCGGCGCCGGCGGGCAGCACGTGAACAAGACGGAATCGGCCATCCGCATCACCCACATCCCCACCGGGATCGTGGTGGCCTGCCAGACCGACCGCAGCCAGCACCGCAACCGCGCCACCGCCATGGAAATGCTGAAGGCGCGGATGTACGAGGCCGAGTTGCAGAAGCGCGAGGCCGTGGCCAATGCGCAGGAAGCCGCCAAGACCGATATCGGCTGGGGCCACCAGATCCGCAGCTACGTGCTGGCGCCGTACCAGATGGTGAAGGATCTGCGCACCGGCGTGGAGAAGGGCAACCCGGCGGCGGTGCTGGATGGGGAGCTGGATGCGTTCATGGCCGCCGCGCTGGCGCAGCGTGTGGGGGCAACGCGCAGCGATGCGAGTTCTCAGGCGCAGTAAGGAAGAGTCTTCTTTTTTCTGAAGAAAAAAGAAGCAAAAAAGACTTCATTTGCTGGTACGCGTGCTGCACGACCGGCACGCGTACCAGTCGGAAAAGTTTTTTGGTTCTTTTTTTCAAAAAAGAACGTGCTTCCTATAGCACGCCAACATCCCCATCCCCCCGCCCCCGCAGCAGGATGAACAACGCCAGCGCCCCGGCCGTGATGGCAATCAGCATCGTGGCATAGGCTGCCGCCATGCCCACGTCGCCGGCCAGCGATTGCTGGTAGGCCGCCACCGGCAGGGTTCTTGTCCCGCCGGTGTAGAGCACGATCGAGGCGGAGAGTTCGTTGAACACCTCCACCCAGGCGATCGCGGCCCCCGCGAGCAGGCCCGGGCGCATCAGCGGCAGCATCACGCGCCGGAAGCCCCCGAGCGGGCGCACGCCGAGGCTTTGCGAGGCTTCCTCCAGCCCGCGGTCGATCTGGTAGACGATGCTGGCCGAGGCGCGGGCGACGAAGGGCAGCCGGCGGATGACGTACATCACCACGATAATGCTGGCGGTGCCGGTGAGCATCAGCGGCGGCTGGTTGAACACCGAGGCATAGCCGATGCCCAGCACCGTGCCCGGCACCACGTACGGCACCATGATCAGCACATCCGCCAGGCGGGAGAGCAGCCCGCTGCGGCGTGCGATGAGGTAGCCGGCCAGCGCCCCGATCACCAGGATCATCACCAGGGCGATGGCGGCGTAGCGCAGGCTGTTCCATAGCGCGTCGCCCAGGGCGGCGAAGGCATTGTGGTAGTTCGCCAGCGTCAGCGCGGGTTGGAACACCACGCCGCGCACCTCCAGGAAGGAGGAGCCGACGACAACGATCAGCGGCATGTTGGCCAGCAGCACCAGCATGGCGGTGCCGAGCGACATCAATGCGCCGCGCCCGCCGCGGAGCGGCGTGGCAACGCGCGTGCCGGAGGTGTCGTTGGAGACGGTGCGGCGCGCGGCAAGCCAGCGGGCGAAGATCACCAGCGTCATGGCCAGCAGCACCAGGATGGCCGCCGTGGTGGCGGCCATGCCGGGCTCGGCGCCGATCTCCGAGAGGTAGAGCGAGAAAGCCAGCGTGGCGAGCACGGGGTAGCGCTCGCCCTCGCCCAGGATGCTCGGCGTGCCGAAGTCGGCAAGGATGCCCAGGAACACCAGCAGGATGCCCGTTACCAGTGCCGGCAGCACCAGCGGCAGGGTGACGGTGCGGATCACCGCCAGCCGCCCGCGGCCCAGGCTGGCGGCGGCTTCCTCCAGCCCGACATTCACGCGCGACAGGCCGCTGCGCACCACCAGGAACATCACGGGGTAGTGGCTGAAGGCGGTGGCCAGGGCGATGCCGAAGGTGCCGTAGATCGGCGGGATGTCGATGCCGATGCTGGCCAGTGCCTGGCGCACCATGCCGCTGCGGCCGAACATCAGGATCCAGGCATAGGCACCGACAAAGGGCGGCGAGAGCATGGACATCAGGATCGCCACCTCGATCCAGCGCTTGGCGCGGAAATCGTAGCGCGCGAAGGCCAAGGCGAGCGGCACCGCCAGCAGCAGGGAGATGGCAGTGCCGAGGGCGGCGATGGTGAGGCTGTTGGTCAGCGCGCGGCGGAAGTAGCGGGATTCGAAGAAGGCGACGTAGTTCTCCAGCCCGAAGCGCCCGCTTTCCTGGCCGATCAGGCTCTGGCGGGCGAGCTCGGCCAGCGGCCAGGCGACGAACACCAGCATGATCGCCACCACCAGCAGCGCCACCAGCGGCCAGGGGTCGCGCAGCAAGCGCGCAATGGCGCTCACGCGATGCGCCAGCCATCCACCGGCCCGGCCCCGCATGTGAACAGGCGGGCGCGGTCGGGGTGGAATTCCAGGTGCACGATGGTACCTTCCGCCGGCAGCGCGGTGCCGCTCGGCACGTCGGCATCCATGGTGGCGCCGCTGGGCAGGCGCAGATGCAGGCGGGTGCGGTGGCCCATATAGGCGCGCATCAACACCTCGCCCCGCAGGCACGGCAGCGTGCCCGGCGCATCGCACAGGCGGAGGTCCTCGTTGCGCAGCGCCAGGCGCACCGGGCCGGCCGGGCGGCCATCGCGCCGGGGCAGCATGAAGCGCGGGCCTTCGGCCAGCGTCACGGCATCGCCGGCCTCGCCGGGCGCCAGCGTGGCATCGAACCAGTTGCAGCCGCCGATGAAGTCCGCGACGAAGGCGTGGGCCGGCGCCTCGAACACCTCTTCCGGCGGCGCGATCTGCAGCAGCTCGCCCTGGCGCATCACCGCGATGCGGTCGGAGATGGCCAGCGCCTCCTCCTGGTCATGCGTCACATACAGGGTGGTGATGCCGAGCTCGCGCTGCATCAGCCGGATCTCGCGCCGCATCTCGATGCGCAGCAGGGCATCGAGGTTGGAGAGCGGCTCGTCCATCAGCAGCAGATCGGGCTCGATCACCATGGCCCGCGCCAGGCCCACGCGCTGCTTCTGCCCGCCGGAGAGCGCATCGGGGAAGCGCGCGGCGAGCGGGCCGAGCTGCACCCGCTCCAGCGCCGCCTGCACGCGCTTCGCACGGTCGCCGCCACGCACGCCGCGCGCGGCCAGGCCGTAGGCGACATTGTCGGCCACCGACATGTGCGGGAACACGGCATAGCTCTGGAACACCATGCCGAAATTGCGCCCTTCCGGCGGCACGTCGCCCAGATTGCGCCCGCCGACCTCGATGCGCCCTTCGGTCTGGCGCTGGAAACCGGCAATCACGCGCAACAGCGTGGTCTTGCCGCAGCCGGAGGGGCCGAGCAGCGTCACCAGCTCGCCGCGCCGCACCGCCAGGTCCACCCCGTTCAGCGCCGTGAAGGCGCCGAAGCGCACCTTGATGCCGGTGGCCTTCAGATGCGCATCGGTCATGTGGGGCGGGGTCAGCGACGCACGAGACGCAGATAGCGGGCCAGGATGTCCTTCTGCCGGGCGTTGGTCCATTCCACCGGCGCGTTGTTCACCGGCAGCGTCGCCACGTCCACGCCGCCCTTGGGCTGGGCCACGTCGGCGCGGATCGGACGCCGGCCGAACTTCTCCACGATGATGCCCTGGCCCTCGGCGGAGACGATGAAGTCGATCAGCGCGCGGGCGCCGGCCGGGTTGGGGCCGCCGGCCACCACCGCCATGGCATCGGCGGCGAAGCTGATGCCTTCCTTGGGGTAGACGATGCGCAGCGGCGCGCCGCCATCGATGAAGCGCTGGGCGTTGTCTTCCAGCGTGATGCCGATGGCGTATTCGCCCTGGGCGGCCCCGCGCGACACGGCGCCGGAGCTGCCGGTGATCACGAAATTCTCCACCATGCGCTCGAACAACTGCCAGCCGCGCTCCTCGCCGAAATTGTGCAGGATCTGCAGCAGCTGGATCAGCGCGCTGCCGGAGCGGTCGGCGCCGGCATAGGCGATCTTTCCCTTCCACTTCGGGTCGGCCAGCTCCGCCCAGGTGGTGGGGATCTCGGCCTCCGGCACCAGGCGGGTGTTCACGGCCAGCACGGTGGCAAGCGTGACGGAGAAGGGGATCCAGTTCGGGCTGACCTTCAGTACCGGCAGGATCGCGGCATCGTCCTTCGGCGCGAATTTGGCGAACAGGGTCGGGTTGCCGTCGATCGACTCACCGCCCACGGAGATCAGCGCATCGGCCAGCGGGCGGGCGCGCTCGGCCGTTATGCGGCGCACCAGCTCGCCGGATCCGGCGGCCACCAGCTGGATATCCATGCCGGCCCGGGCCTTGAACGGCGGGGTCATGGCGGTGACCGATTCCGCGAAGGCAGTATAGGCCACCACCTGGCCCGCCTGCGCCCGCGCCGGCAGGGCTGCGGCGAGGCTCACGGCACCGGTCAGGGCCATCATGTTGCGACGGTTCATGCGCGCGGGCTCCTTGCATGCGGTTGCGGGCGGGATTGCCGCAACTTGGCGGCGCGGTCCAGACAAGATTCCAAGGCGTCTACCAGGCCCAGGCCACCCCTGCCCCGCCACGCGGATCGGCCCCGGCCTGCCAGTTCCCCAGCGCGCCACGGTTGCCACCGCCAAGCCAGATGGCATGCGCCCGGCTCATCGTGGGGTCGAAGCTGTGCGGGCTGTGGCGCACCTCATGGCCGCGGGCGCGCAGCGCATCCACCACGCTCTGCTGCACCCGCGCCTCGGCAAACACTGGCCCGGCCTCGCAGTGGATACGCGGGAAGGCCACGGCCTCGGCCGCCGTCATGCCGAAATCGACGATGTTGAGGATGGTGGTGAGCACGGCGGTGATGATCACGGAGCCGCCGGGCGCACCCACGACCAGCACCGGCTTGCCGTCCTTCAGCAGCATGGTCGGCACCATGCCGGTGGTGCGCGCCTTGCCAGGGGCCATGGAATTGGCGCGGCCGGGCTGCGGGTCGAACAGCTTCATCGCATTGTTCCACTGGAAGCCGAGACCGGGCGTCACCACGCCCGCGCCGGTGCCGAGCGTGTGGGTGACGGAGACGGCATTGCCGGCGGCATCCATCACCGAGAGATGCGTGGTGCAGGAGGGCGGCGAGCCCTGGCGGTGGCCAGGCAGCCAGCCGCGGCGGATCTCGGCGGCCCAATGCGCGGCACGGTCCTTGGAGATCATGGTCTCCACCGGCACGTCCACGAACTCGGGATCAGCGAGCCAGGCCTCGCGATCGACATGGGCGGCGGCGAGCGCGCGGGCGAGCAGGTCCATGTGCTCCACCCCGCCGGGCGGATGGCGGCCGAGGTCGAAGTTTTCCAGGATGTTCAGGATCTCGATCAGCACCGCGCCGGAGCCGGGCGGCGGGTTGGAGGCAACTTCGAAGCCGCGATAGCTGCCGATCACAGGCATGCCCTGGCGGACCTTGTAGTTCCTGAGGTCATCGGCGGTGATGAAGGCGCCGTTGGCGGCGAAGTCGGCGGCGATCTGCTGGCCGAGCGCGCCGGTGTAGTATTCGTCCGCCCCGCCGCGGGCCACGCGTTCCATCGTGTCGGCCATGTCGCTCAGCACCAGCGTCTCGCCGACGGCGTGGACGCGGCCCTGGGCGTTGAGGAAGATGCGCGCGGATTCCGGCGTGCGGCTGATGCGGGTGTGGCCGTTGGGCACGCCGGCCATGGGGGTGCCGGAGAGGAAGCCGCTGTAGAACGGTGTGACGGTCACGCCGGCGCGGGCCTGGGCGATGGCGGGGGCCAGCAGGTCGGCCCAATCCATCGTGCAGTAGCGGGCGTGGAACTCATGGAAGCCGCGGACGGTGCCGGGGATCATGATGGCGGTGTAGCCGAGCTCGGAGCGGTTATCGGCGAAGAAGGAATAGCCGCTGATCTCGCTGCGGCCGGTCTGGTCGGCGGCCCACATGCTGGGCGTGACCTTGGCTCCGCCGCGGGTGTGGAAGTCGATCATCTCGTGCTTGCCGTCGGCGGCGCGGAACACCTGCAGCGTGCCCATGCCGCCCATGCCGCACATGAAGGGGTCGTTCACCATCTGGCTGAAGGCGGTGGCAACGGCGGCATCGAAGGCGGTGCCGCCCTTGGCCAGGATGGCGGCCCCCACATCGGCGGCGCGGGGCTGTGGGCAGACGACGACACCCTTCATGGGCCATTCCTCCTCGGGGGTACCCGCAGTTCACGGCAGGCGGGTGCCGCGCGCAAGCTAGGCGGAGAATTGCAGGGCGGCGAGCCGCGCATAGAGGCCGCCCTGGGCGACGAGTTCATCATGCGTGCCGGTGGCGACGATCCGCCCGGCCTCGATCACCACGATGCGGTCGGCGCGGCGGACGGTGGCCAGGCGGTGGGCGACGACCAGCGTGGTGCGGCCGGTGGCGAGCACGGCGAGCGCGTGCTGCACCGCCTGCTCGGCCTCCGCATCCAGCGCGCTGGTGGCTTCGTCCAGCAGCAGGATCGCGGGGTCGCGCAGGATGGCCCGCGCGATGGCGATGCGCTGGCGCTGGCCGCCGGAGAGGCGCACGCCCTTCTCGCCCAGGAAGGTGTCGAAGCCCTGCGGCAGCGCATCGAGGAAATCGGCGGCGGCGGCGTGGGCGGCGGCGCGCACCTCGGCATCGCTGGCGCCGGGGCGGCCGTAGCGGATGTTCTCCAGCGCACTGTCGGCAAAGATCACCGTGTCCTGCAGCACAATGCCGATATGGCGGCGCAGCGCGGCC
>JAIXTK010000460.1 GCA_027483995.1 Acetobacteraceae bacterium | reverse complement strand
CATCGTGCGGCTGGGTGCGGTGGCCGATGACGGCGTTGCTCATGGCGATCATCTGGGTGGTGACGTTGGCGTGGTGATCCAGCGTGGTCAGGACCGGCACATCCGGCCCGACCACGGCGCGCACGATGCCGAGCTGGGCGCCTTCCACGTCATCCACCCCCTCCGCCGAGCAGGCGCCATGCAGGTGGGCGACGACGGCATCGAGCCGGCCCGCATTGCGCAGCCCGGTGCCGATGCGTTCCTCGAAGAACAGCCGGCTTTCGGTATCGATGCGCCCGCCGGCCATGGCCCAAGCGGAGATGATCGGCACCCATTCGATGGCCATGCCGTCCTTGCGCACCGCCTCCAGCATGCCGCCGATCTGGCCGAGGGCACCGAGCTTCTCCATCATCTCCTGGCCCTGGAGGATGCCGAACTGGTGGAACCCGTCCATGGTGGTGGGGACCGGATTGAAGTCGTTCGTCTCCTGGCCGATGTTGATCACGGCAACGCGCATGGGGCTCTCCGGCGTGTTTTCCGGAGATGATGCGACAGGACGGGAAGGGGAGGAAGAGCCCTCCCTGTCATCGCTGAACGACGATGCGCCCTACCCCGGTGCCCAGTTCAGCCGCGCCCCGAGCCAGCCCCGCAGCGCGGCGAGCGCGGCCGTGTCCGGCGCCAGGGACTGGGCCAGGGCCTGCGGATCTATGGCGCCGCGGGTGCGGCCCTGGGGATCGTGCATCTCGGCCGCGGTGTTGGCATGTGTGCCCGCCTGGCGCCACAGCGCCACCAGGGCGGCGGGGGTGAGCTGGGGCAATACCAGGGCGAATTCCGTCTGCGCCGCCGCCGCCACGCCGCGCCAGGCGGCCATCAGGCTGGTGGGGGGCGCCGTGCCGCGGGCGGCGGCGTATTCGGCGAGGCTCGGCACCTCCGGCAGCAGAGTGTCACGCCCCTCGCCGCCCTGGGCGCCGAGCGTGAACAGGGTGGTGGCGCCCACCTGGGCGAGCGGGCCGAGATTGGTGGCAAGGCCTGCGCCGCGCAGCAGCACCGCGTCCACGGCGCGGGAGGCCAGGGCCTGCGCCGCCGAGCCCTGGTCCAGCACGCCGAACACCGGCGCCACGGCCAGCCCGGCCAGTTCCAGCCCCATCAGCGCGGCGAGATCCGGCGAAAGCGGGCCGGACATGCCGACGCGGATGCGCGCCCCGCCCGCACCCGCCTCCGGCCGGCCGCACACCACGCAGGGGGCGATGCCCGCCATCACGCCCAGCCATTTGGCGGCATCGAAGCGCGCGCGGGGGTCGCCGGCCAGCCAGGCCAGCACGGCCTCGCCGGGGGCGAGCAGCAGGGTGTTGCCATCGGGTGGCACGCGGGTGGCGAACTGGTTGGCGCCGGTGACGCCATCTTCCCCGCCCACCCAGGTGGGACGGATCCGGGTGCCGGCCGGCAGCCCGGGGGGGAGGGCGGTGGACAGGCGTTGGCCCCATTGCGCCAGCCGCCCCTCGGCGGGGCCGGCGACCAGGAGCACGGGTTCGTCGGCCAGCACGGCCTCGGCGCCGGACGCACGGGCTGCGGGAGAGGCCAGCGTGGCGGCAAGCGCCAGCAGCGCGCGGCGCGGCAGGGGTATCGGCGGTACAGCGGCCTCAGGCATCGCGGCATCCTCCTGCGGGCCCCGCCGGACGCCAAGCCCCGGTCCTACCTACAGGCAACGGGCAACCCGGGGCAAACGGCGCATGCCGCGGCTCAGGAGTCGTAGGTGACCAGCGATTCGAACGGCACATCCAGCTTGCTGCGGCCGCCGAGGAAGCTCAGCTCGATCAGCGCGGCCGCACCCGGCACCTCCGCGCCGACATCGCGCAGCAGGCGGATGCCGGCCGCGAGCGTGCCGCCGGTGGCCAGCAGGTCGTCCACAACCACCACGCGCTGGCCCTTGTGCACCGCATCCTCCTGGATCTCGATCCGGTCGGTGCCGTATTCCAGGCCGTAATCCAGGCCGATGACCTTCCCGGGCAGCTTGCCGCGCTTGCGCAGCATCACGAAGCCGCAGCCGAGCTTCAGCGCCAGGGGGGCCGCCATTAGGAAGCCGCGGGATTCGATGCCGGCCACCAGATCCGGCTGCCAGGTGCGGCAGAGGCGGGCGAGGCGGCCCATGGCCACCTGCCATGCGTCGGCATCCCGCAGCAGGGTGGAGATGTCGTAGAACAGGATTCCAGGCTTGGGAAAGTCGGGAATGCCGCGAATGTGCTCCTTGAGGTCCATGCGCGTGCTCTCCTGTCCGGCGGGGGCGATGGGCCGGGCTTATACTCTGCGGTTGCGCCGGGGCAAATTCACCGCCACATCCCCTGCATGCCGCGCATCCTGATCGCCGTGCTGGTCTTCCTGGCCGGCTTCACCGCCTACATCGCCATCGCCATCATCCTGGCCGACCATGTGCTGCCGCTGCACTGGACGGTGCAGGTGCTGTATTTCGTCGCCGCCGGCACCGCCTGGGCATGGCCCGCGCGCGCGCTGATGGTCTGGGCCGCACGCGGCTGAGCCATGGCAGCTCGAGGCTTGGGTTGATGCTGCCGCCCCGTGGGCGCCGCCGCCTCGCCCGGAAGATGGGAGAGGCGGGAATGGTCGGAGTGAGAGGATTCGAACCTCCGGCCCCTGCGTCCCGAACACAGTGCTCTACCAGGCTGAGCTACACTCCGGCCGAAGCGCGCATATAGACGCCTGCCGCGGCGGCGGCAACCCGCCCTGTGATTGAAAGAGGGGCGGCTAGCCGCCCCATGACTGAAAGAGCACTGAGGCAGGAAAGACCTGCAGGCTACAAACGCGCGGCGGATGTGTCGGCGCCAGCCGGCAGGGTGGCCAGCCGCGCCAGCACCGCTTCCACCCCTTCATGCACCTCGAACAGGTCCCGGGCCCCGGCCTGGGCGAAGCCCAGGGCGATCGACGCCTCGATCGCGGCGACCAACGGCGCGGCGGAGCCCAGCACGTCGCACAGCAGGATCGGCTTGCTGTGCAGGCCAAGCTGGCGCCAGGTGATGATCTCCACCGTCTCGTCCAGCGTGCCGAGCCCGCCGGGCAGGGTCACGAAGGCGTCGGCGCGCTCGAACATCGCGGTCTTGCGGGTGTGCATGCTGTCGGTGATCACCATGTGCTTCACGCCGGCATGCGCCACTTCGCGCCGGCGCAGGAATTCCGGCATCACGCCCACCACGTCTCCGCCCGCCGCCAGGGCGGCATCGGCGACCACGCCCATCAGGCCGAGATTGCCGCCGCCATACACCAGCCGCCAGCCGGCACGGGCGATGCCGCGCCCCAGCGCCGCCGCAGCCGCCTGGAAGGCCGGCGAATGGCCCAGGCTGGCGCCGCAGAACACGGCGACGGAGGTGATCTGTGGCATGGCTCTCTCCTCGAAGCGGGCACGCGCGTGGGCATAACCGGGATCGCCGAGGCCCGGTAGCGCCCGCGCGGCAAAAGTGAACGACACGTTCATGTCAACTCAAATACGCGCGTATGCCGGAGATTTCATTTGCCGGAGAGCGTGACGAAATGCTTCCGTCCCACGCCGTGCCTGCTCGCGGCAACCTCTGAGGGGAAGAAATCACAACGATGAAACGTACGATCCTGACGGCCGCCCTGCTGGCCGGTGTGATGTCCGGCGCCGCCTGGGCCCAAAGCGCTGCCGACGCCGTTGCCCAGCGCCAGGCTGGCTTCAAGGCCATTGCCGCGGCCACCGGCGAGGTGAAGAAGGTGATGGATGCCGGCGGCGACCTCGCCACCGTGGCCGCCAAGGCCGAGGAAGTCAGCGCCTTCGCCAAGCGCATGCCGGCGCTCTTCCCCGCCGGCAGCGGCACCGAGAGCGGGCAGAAGACCCGCGCGCTGGCCGCGATCTGGCAGAACAAGTCTGATTTCGATGCCAATGCCGGCATGATGGCCAGCGCCGCCGATCGCCTCGTCGTGGCGCTGAAGGCCAACGACAAGACCGCCGCCACCGCCGCCTTCGGCGCGATGACCGGCCAGTGCGGCGCCTGCCACCGCCCCTACCGCGCGCCGCAATAAGCGACGCCGGCTTGCCTTACCGACGGCCGGGCCGCCCTGGGCGCCCGGCCGTTCGTATGTTCAGACGCGGGTGACGAGAACCCAGACCGCCAGCGCGGCCACCGCCAGGATCGCCAGCGCCACATAGGGGCTGACCATGCGCGGCTGCGGGGTTGCGGCCGGCAGGCGCTTCTTGCCCGTGACCATCGGCCGCACCAGGTCGTGGCGCTTCAGCACCGCGTAGCTGGCGATGGCCAGCAGGTGCAGCGCGATCATGATCTGGATGCCGGTGAACAGCAGCCGGTGCTGCTTCTTGGCCCAGGCACCCCAGTCCGCGCCCACCAGATGGTTCAGCGGCGCCTCGATGAAGCTTTCCTCGTCGGCGATGATCAGCCCCAGCGAGACCTGGGACAGCAGCACCAGCAGCATCACCAGCACCATCCAGCCGCCGGCGGCATTGTGGCCCACCTGGGTGTCCGGCTCCTTCTTCGTCATGTGCATCAGATGCGTGACGGCGTGGAACGGGTTGCCGAGGAAATGGCTGAAGCGCGAGGTCTCGCTGCCCACGAAGCCCCAGACGACGCGGAACAGCAGCAGCGCCAGGATCGCCTCGCCGGCCAGCATGTGGATGCGCAGGTTGTTGGCGAACTCGATGCTGATCCAGCTGGTCAGCAGCAGCGCCACCAGCGCCCAGTGGAACAGCCGGACCGGCACGTCCCAGACCCGCATCGGCAGCATCAGGCCAGGCTTTTGCGGCACGCCGCGCGGGGGGGCGGCGGGGGTGGGGCGGCTCGCCATGCGGGTCTCCGGCGCGAAGGGGGTGGCGCAGAGTAAAGGTGGCGCGGCTTGCGGCTGTAAAGGCCGATCTGCCTTGCATGCGCGGGGAGGTCTTGTTTCCGCGGCGGAAATGTTGCCGCGAGATTGCAGGGCTTCGCGCGTCTGCTAGATATGATGGCATGAAGTGGGCCTCAGGGCGTTCCGCGAGGTGCCGACGGCCCTGGCGCGCCGGATTCCCCGGGCTGCCGACGTCGGAGGCGCTGGACCATGGCCGCACCCCTGCCCAACCCCTCCCCCCCGCCACCGCGCGGCGCGGCCCTGCGGGGCGTGGCGATCGGGGTGGCTGGCCTGGTGGCGCTGGGCGCCGGGCTTTGGCTGGCGCTGCGGGAGCCGGAGGCGCCGGCCCCGCGCGTGGCCGCCGTGGCGCCGCCGGCCGCGGTGCCGGCCGCACCGGTGGTGGCTCCCGCCCCGGCCCCGGCTGCTCCCGCTGCCCCCCCAGCCACGGTGGCGACACCGGCGCCTGCGCCCGCACCGGCACCAGCCCCGCCGCCTGCCCCAGTGGTGGCGCCAGTGGTGGCCCCAGTGGTGCCCCCGGTGGTGGCCGCACCGGCCCCCGCACCGGCACCAGCCCCCGCCCCACCCCCGGCACCAGCTCCTGCACCAGCTCCTGCACAGGCGATCGCGGCGGCACCCGCGCCCGCCGCCATTCCGGCCGCGCCACTCCCCATCCCTGCCCCGCAGGCACCGAAGTTCGACATCGTGCGCGTGTCGCCCAGCGGCAGCATGGTGATCGCCGGGCGGGCGGAGCCGGAGGCCACGGTGATCCTGCGCGCCAACGGGCGCGAGATCGGGCGCGTGCGGGCCGATGTGCAGGGCCAATGGGCCTTCGCGGGCGCCGCGTCGCTGCCGCCGGGCGCGCATGAGATCACCCTGGCCGCGCTGGACCCCGCCGGCCGCGAGATTGCCGGGGCGGGCACCGTGGAGGCCGTGGTGGCCGCGCCTGCGCCGCCGCCACAACCTGCGCCGGCCGCCATGGCCCAGGCCCCGTCCGCTCCGGCAGCGCCTGCGGCCCCCATCGTGGTGCTCACCACGCCGCAGGGCGCGCCGACACTGCTGCAGGCCCCTGGCCGCCCGGCCGGGGGCGCGCGGCTCGGCCTGGAGATCGTGGATTACGATGCCGCGGGCGACATCCGCTTTGCCGGCACCGCGCCCGCGGGCGCCACGATCCGGCTCTATGTGGACGATGCGCATGTCGGGGATGCCATCGCGGGCCCCGACGGGCGCTGGTCACTGGCGCCGACAGGGGCCGTGGCGCAGGGCGAGCACCGGCTGCGGCTGGACCAGGTGGACCCGGCCGGGCGCGTGGCCGCCCGCGTGGAGCAGCCCTTCCAGCGTGCCGCGGTGGCGGCACTGGATGCCGGGGTGCAGCGGGTGGTGGTGCAGCCGCGCCAGAACCTGTGGCGCATCGCCCGCCGGGCCTATGGCCAGGGCGTGCGCTATACCGAGATCTATGCCGCCAACCGGGATGTGATCAGCGACCCCGCCCGGATTTATCCCGGTCAGGTCTTCGCCATTCCGGGCGCGGCTTCCGGCGCGGCAGCCGGCGGTTCCACCCCGGCTTCGGCCAGCAGGTCCAGGTAGGGGCCCAGGGACAGCAGGAACATCGTCACGTCGGTCAGCAGGCTGTTGATGGTGGTGGGCATCTCCACCCGACATGCCGTGAGCAGCGCCACCTGGTGGTCGGCCATGAGGGTGGTGCTCCAGCCCTCCGGCAGGGAGGGCGCCAGGGAGCGCAGCGTGGTGAAGACCGCCTCGCGCTCCTGGGCCGCGCCGGCGCCCAGCCGGGCGGTGCTGGGCACCCGGCCGACCTTGGCCTGCAGCGACAGCTCGCCCAGGTCGCCTTCAGGGCCACGCGCGCGCAGCCGTGCCTCCACCTCGCAGCCGCGCCATTGCAGGCGGAAACAGGGTTTCCGGTCAGGTCCGGCGAGGGCCAGGCGGCCATCGGGGCGGACGGAAAAGGGACCAAGCTGGAAAGGGACATCGAAGGGCATGGCGCGCGCGGCTTCATCCATCGGTGGGGTGATCGCGGGCCGATCTTGCCCGGCAGGTATGAAGCCCCCATAAACAGGGCCACCCGCGCCCGCCCCAGCCGGGGCATCCGGCAAGCCGCCGCAACCGCGCCGCACCAAGCCCATCCCGCACAAAGGCCCACCCCCCGCATGTCGCTTGTCGCCTCGCTGCAGATGGTCCTCTCACCGCCCCACCCGGCCGGCCGCCCGTTCATCGCCGGCGGGGCCGCCGCGCTGCTGGCCGGGCTGGTCTTCGCCCCGTGGCTCGCCTGGCTCGGCGGCGCCTTCGTGTTGTTCTGCCTGTATTTCTTCCGCGACCCCGAGCGCACGCCGCCCGACCGGCCGGGCGTGCTGGTGGCGCCTGCGGATGGGCGGGTGGTGATGGTGGGCATGGCGGTGCCGCCAGCGGAGCTTGATCTCGGCCCCGCGCCGCGCTGGCGCGTGGCCATCTTCCTTTCCGTGCTGGATGTGCACGTGAACCGCATGCCGATCGACGGCACCGTCACGCGCATCGCCTATCGCCACGGCAAGTTCCTCAACGCCAGCCTGGACAAGGCCAGCACCGACAATGAGCGCAACGCCCTGGCGCTGCGCCTGGCCGATGGGCGCGAGATCGCCGTGGTGCAGATCGCCGGCCTGATCGCCCGGCGCATCCTGTGCGATGTGCGCGAGGGAGACGCGGTGCAGACCGGCGGGCGCTTCGGCATCATCCGCTTCGGCAGCCGTACCGACCTCTATCTGCCCGAGGGTGTGCTGCCCCTGGTGGCGGTGGGCCAGACCATGATCGGCGGCGAGACGGTGATCGCCACGCTGGACGGCGCACCTTGAACGACCCCTCGCCCCTGCCGGGCGGCCGCGTCTCCGCCGCGGAGCGCATGCGCCAGCTGCAGCGCCGGCTGCGGCCGCGCACCCGGCCACGCTTTTCCGGCCTGTCGTTCAACCGGATGATCCCGAACATCCTGACCATGCTCGGGCTCTGCGCCGGCCTTACCGCCATGCGCTTCGCGCTGGAGGGCCGCTTTGCCGCCGCTGCCGCCGCCATCCTGGTGGCCGCCTGCATCGATGGGCTGGATGGGCGCATCGCCCGGCTGCTGAAGGCCACCAGCCGCTTCGGCGCGGAGTTCGACAGCCTGGCGGATTTCCTGTGCTTCGGCGTGGCGCCTGGCTTCGTGCTCTATCTCTGGTCGCTGCAGGTGGCCGGCGGGTTCGGCTACGTGCCCTGCCTGATGTTCGCCGTGTGCATGGCGCTGCGCCTGGCGCGCTTCAACGCCGCCCTCGATGCCGGGCCGCACCCTGCCTACACCTACAATTTCTTCACCGGCGTGCCCGCCCCGGCCGGCGCCGGCGTGGTGATGTTCCCGCTGTTCCTGGGGCTTGAGGGCCAGGCGCTGGGGTGGGAGTGGCTGGTCTCCCTCTCCCAGTTCCCGCCCTTCGTCGCCGCCATGCTGATGGGCACCGCGCTGCTGCTGGTGTCCACCTTTCCGGTGTGGAGCTTCAAGAACTTCAAGGTGCCCAGCGCCCTGGTGCTGCCGCTGCTGCTGGGCGTCGGCCTGTATGCCGCCTTCCTGGTGGCCGACCCCTGGCTGGCGCTGGCCCTTGGTGGCATCGTCTATGTCGGCATGCTGCCGTTCAGCGCCCGCAGCTACCGGCGCCTGAAGGCGGAGGCCGAGGCGAACGGGGAAGGCACGCCCGCCTGACCCTGCAAAGGGAGGCAACGATGGCTGATGCTCCGCGTGATGCCAATGCGATCCATAGCTGGCACGCGCATGTCTATTTCGACCCGGAGAACCGTGCCCCGGCGCTGGCGTTGCGGGAGCAGGTGGGCGCGCGCTTCCCCGCCGCCGTGCTGGGCCGCTGGCACGCCGTGCCGGTGGGCCCGCACCCGGCCGCGATGTACCAGATCGCCTTCCCGAACGCGCTCTTCCCCACCCTGGTGCCGTTCATCGCCCTGAACCGCCAGGGCCTGACCGTGCTCGTGCACCCCGAAAGCGGCCGCCCAAAGGCCGACCACCTGCACCACGCCCTGTGGATGGGCGCAGTGCTGCCGCTCAACGCCGACATCCTTCCCGAAGTGGAGACGCACGCATGAGCTCCCCCGAAATCGAATGGCGCCGCCTGCGCGCCGACCAGCTGCGCGACATGGCGCGGCAGGATGCACTGGTGATCCTGCCGCTGGGTTCCATCGAGCAGCACGGCCCGCATTTGCCGGTGGAGGTCGATTCCCGCCTGGGTGAGGAAGTGGCCCTGCGCGCCGCCCGCGTGATGGCCGATCGCGGCCAGCCCGTGCTGGTGCTGCCGATGTTCTGGCCCGGCGTTTCCGAGCATCACATGAGCTTCGGCGGCACCATCACCATCGGCTTCGACACCTACCGCGCGGTGGTGGAAGACATCATCCGCTCCGTGCTGCGCGCGGGCTTCCGCCGCATCGCGCTGCTGAACGGCCATGGCGGCAACGAGAACGGCCTGCGCGTGATCACCGACGAGCTGACGCCGAAACTCGGGGTGCCGATCGTGCAGTTCACCTACTGGTATGCCGCCGCCGAGCCGATCGCCGCCATCCTGGACACCCAGACGGGCCTGCTGCACGCCTGCGAGGCGGAAACCGCGATGATGATGGCCGTGCGGCCGGAGCTGGTGGCCGAGGACCGCATCGCCATGGCGAAGGTGAACTACACCGCGGAGGTGGAAGACCTGGTGGGCGGCGGCGTGTATCGCTGGCGCGCCATCGGCTCCCGCTCCGCCTCCGGCGTGATCGGCAACCCCGATGCCGCCAGCCCGCAGAAGGGCAAGCGCCTGTTCGACGACATCGCCCAGACCCTGGCCGGAAAGCTCGGCAACCCCGAGCTCTGGACCCTGCCCTGGGACGCCGAAAAGCATATCTGACATGGCCGGGCGACCGGCACTCCGCCGGTCGCTCGGGCTCCTGATCCTCTACGGCCTCGGCGTGATCGTGGCAGAAAGGAAGAGTGTTCTTTTTTGAAAAAAAGAACCAAAAAACGTTTGTTCGCTTGCACCCGCCCCTCCCTGGAGAGACGGGTGCCAATGTAGGACGTTTTTTTGCTTCTTTTTGTTCACAAAAAGAAGAACGCTACCCTTTCAAAGCCCGGGCCAACGCCACCACCTGCTGCGTGCGCGCCACCCAGCCATTGCCGAAGGTCGCGAAATCAGCGAGCCCGCGGTAATGGGCCAGCCGCGCTTCCGCCAACTGGTCCAGCAGCCGCGCCGGATCCACCGCCCGGATCGCCGCCAGCGTCTTCGGCCCCACGGAGCCGTCATCCGTCACGCCGGCCACGCGCTGCAGCGCCTTCACCGCGGTGCGGCTGCCGGCGTTCACCCCGAAGTCGAACAGCATCAGCGCCACCGGCCCCGGCAGGTCGCCGCAGCGCATCGGCAGCCAGTAATTGGCCCGGTAGATCTCCGCCGCCTCCCGCCGCGTGAGCGCCTTGAGGTCGGCCACCAGCTTCTCCCGCCCTTCCGGGGACAGGCCGGCATGGTCGATGCCCTGCCAGTCGGCGAAGGTTTTCCAGGTGATGCCCAGGTTCGTCGGCCCGCCCCGATCCTGCGGGTGGTCGGAGAAGCCGCCTTCCTTGTCCAGCACCACGGCCAGGCACTGCTCGAACAGGGCATCGCCGTCGGGCGCGGCCGGCGCCACCACGGCCGCCACCGGCGGCGGCTGCTGGGCGCTGCGCGTTACCTGCTCCATCGCCGCCGCCTGCACGCGCGCCACCTGCTCGTCCTTGTCGCGCGAGCCCTTGGAGGAACCGAGCCAGAAATTCACCACCGTGGCGAACGCGGTGGCCAGCGCGCCCACGGCGATGTTGATGATGTTGGCCACCGTCGGGTCCTCCCCATGGGTGCGGATGCCCCCGATCATCAGGATGATCAGGAACAGGAAGAACCCGCCGGTGACGATGATCGACACCACCGGCGCCCCCCAGGCGATCGGGCTGCCCGAGCGGACCAGGTCGATCATCGAGCTGCGTGCGCCCTGCGTGTTCTCCAGCGCCTTCTGCATCTCCGAAAGCTCCGCCTGGCGGCGCTGCTCCTCGGCAACCAGCTGCGCCTTCTGGGCCTCCAGCGCGATTTCGGCCAGCCGCACCCGCAGCTGGGTGGCCACGGCGCTGTCCTCGCTCAGCCGCTTCTGCGCCTCCACCGGGTCTGCGGTGCCGGTCACCGCCTGCACCACCCCGGCCACCTGGGTTGCGACAGAGCCGGCGCGGTCGCCTGCGATCAGCTTGATCAGCTCCGGCACCACCGAGAGCGCGATCGGAATCAACGGCAGCATGGGCCACCTCCTGTTTTTGATGCCGAACCGTACCCACCAGGCAAGGCCGCTACAACGCAACTGTTCGCTTGACGCGGCCCTTTTCGCTGCCGCCAATGCCCGCCATGGCCCCGTTCCGTCCTGCCCCCGTCTGGCGTTCCCTGATGTACGTACCGGCGCATGTCGACCGCTTCGTCGACAAGGCGCATACCCGCGGGGCGGACTGCATCCAGCTTGACCTGGAAGACAGCGTGCCGCCCTCCGAGAAGGCCGCCGCCCGGGCCGCCCTGGCCTCCGCAGCCGCCCGGGTGCGCCGCGGCGCCAACGACGTGCTGGTGCGCATCAATGCCCCCCTCTCGCTCGCCGTGCCGGATATCGAGGCGGCGGTGATGCCTGGGGTCGATGGCCTCATCATCACCAAGGCGCGCGGCCCCGACCATATCCGCCTGCTCGATGAGCTGGTCTCGGAACGCGAGGCCAAGGCCGGCCTGCCGGATGGCCACACCTGGTTCTTCATCCTGGTCGAAACACCGGAAGCGCTGCCCCAGGCCGAGGCGATCGCCCGCGCCTCCGCCCGCTGCATCGCCCTCTCCCTGGGGGCCGAGGATTTCGCGCTCGCCCTGGGCGCGGAACCCACCGAGGACGCGCTGTCGCTCGCCAAGGGCATGGTGCTGCACGCCGCCCGCGCCGCCGGCGTGATGCCGCTGGGCCTCACCGGCACGCTGGCCGGCTTCGGCGACATCCCGGCCTTCACCGCCATGGCGAAGCGCTCCCGCGCCCTGGGGTTCGAGGGCGCCTCCTGCATCAACCCCGCCCAGGTCGGCCCGCTCAACGAGGCCTTCTCCCCCAGTGCGGCCGAGATCGCCCACGCGAACCGCGTCATCGAGGTGGACCGCCAGGCCCGCGCCGAGGGCCGCGGCGCGGTGGCGCTGGATGGCAAGATGATCGACGTTCCCGTGGTGCGCCGCGCGGAAAAACTGCTCGCCCGCGCCGAGGCTATCGCGGCCCGGGCATCCACGCGATGACCGGCCACCCGAAGCTCGAAGCCCTCGTCGAACGCTGCGCCAGCCTACCGCCGCTGCCCACCGCCGTGGTGCACCCCTGCGACGTGCCATCGCTCGATGGCGCGCTGCGCGCCGCCGAGGCCGGGCTGATCGCCCCCATCCTGGTCGGCCCCCAATCCCGCATCCGCGCCATTGCGCTCCAGGCCGGGCTCGATCTCGGCACCTGGACCATCATCGACACGCCGCACAGCCATGCCAGCGCCGAACGCGCCGTGGCCCTGGTGCGCGAGGGCGGTGCCGCCGCGCTGATGAAGGGCAGCCTGCACACCGATGAGCTGATGGCCGCCGTGGTCGCCAAGGACACAGGCCTGCGCACCGCGCGGCGCGTCAGCCACGTGTTTGTCATGGACGTGGCGACCTACGCCAAGCTGCTGCTCATCACCGATGCCGCCGTGAACATCCTGCCCAGCCTGGACGACAAGGCCGACATCATCGCCAACGCGATCGAACTGGCCCAGGCGCTTGGCATCGCCACGCCCAAGGTGGCCATCCTCTCGGCGGTGGAAACCGTCACCGCCAAGCTGCCCTCCACCATCGAGGCCGCCGCGCTGTGCAAGATGGCCGAGCGCGGCCAGATCAAGGGCGGCCTGCTCGATGGCCCGCTGGCCTTCGACAACGCCATCAGCCAGGAGGCCGCCCGCACCAAGGGCATCACGTCCGACGTGGCCGGCGACGCCGATATCCTGCTGGTGCCCGATCTCGAAGCCGGCAACATGCTGGCCAAGACGCTCACCTTCCTTGGCGGCGCCGATGCCGGCGGCATTGTGCTGGGGGCGCGTGTGCCGATCGTGCTCACCAGCCGCGCCGATAGCGGCGCGGCGCGGATGGCCAGCTGTGCCATTGCGGTGCTGCAGGCGAGCCGGACGTAAGGTGATTGCCGGACGCGTGCCGGCATTGCATGCGCTATCAATCCCCCGCACAAAAAATGAAGTCTTTTTTGCTTCTTTTTTCTTCAGAAAAAAGAAGGTGCTTCCTTACCGCGCATGGTCTTGTCTGCCGCGGTGCGGCCTTCAGACGAGCCCGGCGCCGCATAGGGCAACATATCGGGTCGTTCGGCGCGGTGCCCTGAGTCTCCGCGATGTCCTGGGCCCACTTGGCGTGGTTGTCCATCGCGTTCGGGCTTCAAATGGCAACGCCGCCAGGAAGGATCCCGGCGGCGTTGTCAGGCGGTGATGGTGGTGGGGCTCAGGCGACCAGGGAAGCGCGTTCCATGCTGGCGCGGGCCCAGGCGGCGGCGGCGTCTTCGTCGAACAGTTCGGTGAGCTTCTTCATCATGGTGCCGCCGAGTTCCTCGGCATCCACGATCGTGACGGCGCGGCGGTAGTAGCGCGTCACGTCGTGGCCGATGCCGATGGCGATGAGTTCCACGGCTTCGCGGTTCTCGATCTCGCGGATCACCTCGCGCAGGTGCTTCTCCAGGTAGTTGCCGGGGTTCACCGACAGCGTGCTGTCATCCACCGGCGCGCCGTCGCTGATCACCATCAGGATGCGGCGATGCTCCGGGCGGCCCATCAGGCGCTTGTAGGCCCACTGCAGCGCCTCGCCGTCGATGTTCTCCTTCAGGAGCCCTTCGCGCAGCATCAGGCCGATGGCGCGGCGCGAACGGCGCCAGGGCGCATCGGCGCCCTTGTAGATGATGTGGCGCAGGT
>JAIXTK010000226.1 GCA_027483995.1 Acetobacteraceae bacterium | reverse complement strand
CGGCGGCGGCCGGGGGCCGGGCGCCACCGCCCTGCCCCAGCTTGAAATTCAGGTCCTCGATTTCCTTGCGCAAATCCTCGCCCTGGCGCTGGCGGGCGTTCTCGGATTCGTCGAGCCGGCCCTGCATGCGGCGCACCTGCTCTTCCAGCGCCACAACGCGATCCAGCAACGCGGCGGTGATCTCCCCGCCGCCGCTGGTGCTGCCGCCGGAGGGACGGCCGCTGAAGATCGATCCGCCGCCGCTGCTGCTACCGCTGCTGCTGCCGCTGTTGCGCAGCTGCTCGCGCAGCCCCTGCACATCGCGGCGCAGCTCCAGCAGCTGGTTCTGCAGCTGGATCGCCTCGCGGCTGTCCATCTGCGCCTGCGCCACCCCTGGCAGCGCCACCAGCATCCATCCCGCCAACGCCAGCCCTGGCAACCCGCCGAACCACAGCTTCACCCGGCTTCTCCCATCCCGTTGGACTGCGCGCAGTATCGCCGATTGCTGGCGAAAACAAAACGCCGGGCCGTGGCTGCGGCACCCCGGAAACGAAACCGGCGGCCCCGAGGGGCCGCCGGCATCCAGTCTATCCCTTGGCAGGGGCGCCCGGGGGGCACCCGCGCCGCAGGCGATCAGCGCACTCCGGCTCGCTTTAGCGAACCGACGTGATCGCGTTGCGGTTCTGCGCCCAAGCCTGCTCGTTCGAGCCGAGGGCGGTCGGGCGGTCCTTGCCGTAGGAGATGGTGGTGATGCGGGTCGCGGCCACGCCCTTGGCGACCAGGAAGTCGCGCGCGGCGTTGGCACGGCGCTGGCCGAGGGCGATGTTGTAGGCCTGGGTGCCGCGCTCGTCGCAGTTGCCGGCGATCTGCACGTTGTTGGCCGACCACTTCTGCAGCCACGCGGCCTGGCGCTCCAGGGTGATGCGGGCGTCAGAACGCAGGGCGTTCTTGTTCAGGTCGAAGAACACGCGGTCGCCCACGTTGGCCACCAGGTCTTCCTGGCTGCCGGGAACCGGGCCGGAGCTGACGGGGCCGGTGCTGGTCGCAGCCTGGTTGGAGCAGGCAGCCAGAAGCGCCACGGCGGCAACGGTGCCCAGAATCTTGATGTTCATTCGAGTGTGATCCCTGGAAGGAGTGTGCAGCTTGGGGGTGCCCACTGGGCAGACGTCACGGCGGGCGCAGGCAGTAAGGCGAAGTCGCAGTAGGCGAGGTCTAGAAACGAATCGGCGTGAACAGCCCTTGCAGGCCCTTCGGCGATCTGTGTGCGGTCGATTAGCCCGTTGAAACGACTGCGGTCAAGGACTCCTCGCATCGCGCCGCAACATATCATCCATTCCGCTCCGGCACCCGTCACGCCGGCAAGGGCGACCATGCGGGGTCTGATGCGTCGGTCGGCGTGGTCATCTGGCGCTCGTTGAAGCCGGTGATGTCGATCGACACCAGGCGCGAGGTGAAGCCGTTGCCGCGGGCGTCCCGGGCGGCGGTTTCACGCCAGAACATGATCACGCGGCCATTGGGCGCGAAGGTCGGGCCTTCCACGTAGAAGCTTTCCGACAGGATGCGCTCGCCCGAGCCATCCGGGCGCATGATGCCGATGCCGAAGGTGCCGCCGGTGATGCGCGTGAAGGCAATGAGGTCGCCGCGCGGCGACCATACCGGGGTGGCGTAGCGCCCCTGCCCGAAGCTGATCCGCTTGGCCGCGCCGCCGGAGGCGCTCATCACATAGAGTTGCTGCTCGCCGCCGCGGTCCGACTCGAAGACGATCTGCTGGCCATCGGGGCTGAAGCAGGGCGAGACATCGATCGCGCCGCCGCCGGCATCGGTCAGCCGCCGCGGCGCGCCGCCGCCCACCGGGATCAGCACGATCTCGCTGCCCGCGCCGCGCGTCTGCGCCATGATGATGTTGTTGCCATCCGGCGCGTAGCGCGGCGAGAGCGTGATGCCCTCGAAATTGCCCAGCATCTGCTGGCGGCCGCTGCCGAGATCGAAGGTGTACACCCGCGGGCGGTTGTTCACGTAGCTCATATAGGCGATCTGGTCGCGCGTGGGATGAAAGCGCGGGGAGAGCGCGAGCGCGCTGCCATCGGTCAGGAAGCGGT
Organism: Acetobacteraceae bacterium; assembly: GCA_027483995.1. Classification (GTDB taxonomy): domain Bacteria; phylum Pseudomonadota; class Alphaproteobacteria; order Acetobacterales; family Acetobacteraceae; genus CAMDGX01. Next base: position 937 of record JAIXTK010000226.1, on the reverse strand, counting down.
TGTTCTCGCCATCCTGGTCCATGATCGCCAGGCGCTTCACGCGCCGGTCGCGCGGACCGGAGCCGGCGATATAGACCACGCGGGTGTCGAAATAGCCCTTCTCGCCCAGCAGCCGCTCATAGATCACATCGGAGATGATGTGCGCGATGCGGCGCCAATTGCTGGTGGTGGCGGTGTAGGCGGTGCCCTGGATCTGCGTTTGCGGCAGGATGTCCCACAGGCGGAATTCCACCCGCACGCGGTCGCCACCCTGGCTTTCCACCTTGCCGGTCACCAGCGCCTGGGCGCCGATCACCTTCCAGTTGGCGAAGTTCGGCACATCCCCGGCCCCCTGGGCCACGAAGGCGGCGCGGTCGATGGCGCGGAACAGGCCGGAGCGGGCGAGGTTGTTGCTGATCACGCCGGCCATGTCGCGGCCGAGCTGCGCCGTATCGCCGCCGCCCACGCCCACCAGGTTGGGGATCGCGATGGGAATCGGCTCGGCGCGGGCGCGATCGACCGTGATCTCGGCGGATTGCTGGCCCAGCGCGCGGCCGGGCAGGATCAACCCGCCGCCGGCGGCCAGCCCAGCAGCGCCGGCCAGCAGCGTGCGGCGGCCCATGCTCGCGAAACCACGGGGCGCGGCGAGCGATACGCGACTGATGTCGTCACCATGCATGCGGGTCATGCGATCCGTCTCTCTCATTGGGGGTGCCTTGCGGCGAGTTGGAGGCTTCTACCACGATCCGCCGCGTCGCCAGCCCTTCGTTACGCGCGGGCAGGGCGTGCCGCGGATGCGCACGGCAACGTGTGCGGGAACTCACGGTTTGAACCGGAAAGTCAGGGTGCCGATCTTGCCCAGTTCGTTGCGCGGGATCGGCAGGGTGGCGCAGCGAGGGCTTCTTACGGCGCGGATCGCGCGTTCCACGAAGGCGCGAAAGCGGGGGTCGCCCATCCT
>JAIXTK010000239.1 GCA_027483995.1 Acetobacteraceae bacterium | reverse complement strand
TGGTCGGCTAATCGAGCACCAGCAGGTTGGGTGGATCGAACAGCATCAGCGCCATCACCAGCCGCGCCTTCTCGCCGCCCGAGAGCACGCGGCACTTCTTCTCCACGTCATCGCCCGGGGCGCCGAAGCAGCCGGCCAGGGCGCGCAGCGCGCTTTGCGGGGCGCGGGGGTGGTCGTTCTCCAGCGCCTCGAACACCGTCATGTCGCCATCGAGCAACTCCATGGCGTGCTGGGCGAAGTAGCCCATCTTCACGCTGCCGCCGACCGCCACCGTGCCGGCATCCGGCGTGGTGGTGCCGGCGACGAGCTTCAGCAAAGTGGACTTGCCGGCGCCGTTCACGCCCAGCACCGCGCAGCGCTCGCGCCGGCGCACCAGCAAATCCAGCCCCTGGTAGATCACCCGGCTGCCGTAGCTTTTGTGCACGCCCTTGAGGTTCACCACATCCTCGCCGGAGCGCGGCGCGGCGGGGAAATCGAAAGCCAGGCTCTGGCGGCGGCGCGGCGGCTCCACCCGGTCGATCTTCTCCAGCTTCTTCACCCGGCTCTGCACCTGGCTGGCGTGCGAGGCGCGGGCCTTGAAGCGCTCGATGAACTTGATCTCCTTGGCCAGCATCGCCTGCTGGCGCTCGAACTGCGCCTGCTGGTGCTTCTCGTTCAGCGCGCGCTGCTGCTCGTAGAACTCGTAGTTGCCGGAAAAGCTCGTCAGCGTGCCGCCATCGATCTCGATCACCCGGCCCACCACGCGGTTCATGAACTCGCGGTCGTGGGAGGTGAGCATCAGTGCGCCGTCGAAGCCGGCGAGGAACTGCTCCAGCCAGATCAGGCTTTCCAGGTCCAGATGGTTGCTCGGTTCGTCGAGCAGCATCACGTCGGGGCGCATCAGCAGGATGCGGGCCAGCGCCACGCGCATTTTCCAGCCGCCGGAAAGCGCGCCCACGTCGCCATCCATCATCTCCTGGCTGAAGGACAGGCCCGCGAGCACCTCGCGCGCCTTGCTTTCCAGCTCGTAGCCGCCGAGGGATTCGAAGCGCGCCTGCACCTCGCCGAAGCGCTCGATGATCGCGTCCAACCGGTCCATCTGGTCCGGATCCGCCATGGCGGCCTCCAGGTCCCGCAGCTCGGCGGCCACGCCGGAGACGTCGCCGGCGCCGTCCATCACCTCCGCCACCGCGCTCCGGCCAGCCATCTCGCCCACATCCTGGCTGAAGAAGCCGATGGTCACGCCGCGATCGACCAGCACCTGGCCTTCATCGGCCTGCTCCTGGCCGGTGATCAGGCGGAACACGGTGGTCTTGCCGGCGCCGTTGGGGCCGACAAGGCCGATCTTCTCGCCGCGCTGCAGGGCGGCCGAGGCCTCGATGAACAGAAGCTGGCGGCCATTCTGCTTGGTGACGTTGTCGAGGCGGATCATGGCGCGGCGGGCCCGGGGCGGTTGTGCCGCGCCTTATGCCAAACGCTGCTGCGCTGCACCATCGGGGGGGCCGCGCACCAGCCCGGCGAACAGGGCGGCAACCAGGGCGATGGCCCCGGCGGCGAGGAAGATCGGCAGGTAGCTGCCCAGGTGGTCGCGCAGCACGCCGCCGGCAAAGGCGGCCACGCCGCTGCCAACCTGGTGGATCGCGTTGATCCAGCCATACATCAGGCTGCCGCGTTCCGGCCCGAAATGCTGGGTGCACAGCTTCACCATCGGCGGCACGGTGGCCACCCAATCGAGCCCGTTTACGATCACCACGATGGCGAAGCCCACCGGGCTGTCGAAGCTGAAGGGCAGGAAGGCCAGCGCGATCGCACGGGTGGTGAAGTAGCCGATCAGCAGAAACCGGCTGTCGAACCGGTCCGTCAGCCAGCCGGAGGCCAGTGCCCCGATCACGTTGAACACGCCCATGGCGGCAACAACGCCCGCGCTCTGCACCGCGGTGAAACCGAACTCCATGCAGGCGGGGATCATGTGGGTGCCGACGAAGCCGTTGGAGGTGGCGCCGCAGATCACGAAGGCGCCGGCCAGCAGCAGGAAGGTGCGGTTGCGCAGCCCATCGCCCAGCGCGGCCAGGGTGCGGGCGAATGGGTTGCCGGCCGGCGGCGGCACGGGGCGCGGCGGGCCGGTTTCGCCATAGGATCGCAGGCCGATCTGCTCCGGCCGGTCGCGCATCCACAGGGCGGTGATCGGAATGAGCGCGGCAAGCACGCCGGCGATGGCCAGCACCATGGCACGCCAGCCAAACGCCTCGCTGGTCCAGGCCAGCAGCGGCAGCAGCAGCAGCGTGCCGGCCGCGGCCCCGGCGGTGAGCGCGCCGGTGACCACCCCGCGATGCACCGTGAACCAGCGCCCGGCGACCACCGGCACCAGCACCATGGAGATCACGCCACCGCCCAGCCCGGCCACCAGCCCCCACAGCACGGTCAGTTGCCATGTGGCAGTGATCAGCGGCGTGGCCGCGGCACCGGCGACGATCAGGGCCAACGAGGCCAACACCGTGCGGCGCACGCCCCAGCGGTCCATCACCGCCACGGCGAAGGGGCCGATCAGGCCATAGAGCAGCAGGTTGATGCCGAAGGCGAAGGAGATCGCGCCGGCGCTCCAGCCGAACTCGCGCTGCAATGGCAGCAGCAGCACGCCGGGGGCGGCGCGCATGCCGGCGGAGGCCGCGAGCACCAGCAGCGTGACGCCGGCGACGACCCAGGCATAGTGCAGGCGGTGCATGGCGATCCTCCGGCCGCATGGATAACCGGCGCCGGGCGGCGCGGCCAGATGGGGGGAGATTTTTCTGCTTGTTAACGCGCAGGCGGTATGTGGGCCGCGATCAGCAACGGCGGGACCCCACCATGCTCTCTTTCCTTCCGATCGCCTGGCGTATCCACGCCACCACGCTGTTGGCCGTGCTCGGCATGGTGTCCATCGGCACGCTCGCTGTGGTGGAGACCACCAGTGAGCAGGATGCGGCGCGGCGCGTTGTGGTGCGCCACGTGGTGGAATCCGCTGTCTCTATCGTGGGTGCCTACCAGGCCGAGGAAGCCGCCGGGCGGATGACAAGGGCACAGGCGCAGGCCGAGGCGGTGCGGGCGCTGCGAGCCCTGCGCTACCGGGGCGATGAGTATGTGTGGGTGAACGACATGGCCCCGCGGATGGTGATGCATCCGTTCCGGCCGGATCTGGAAGGCAAGGAGATCGGCGGGATCGCCGATCCGAACGGGTTCCGGCTGTTCGAGGCGTTCGTGGCCGCTGTGAAGCGCAGCGGCAATGGCGAGGTGCACTACCTGTGGCCGAAGCCAGGCAGTGCCGCACCGGTGGAGAAGATATCGTATGTCCAGGGTTTTGCCCCGTGGGGGTGGGTGATCGGATCTGGCCTCTACCTGGACGACCTGTGCGCCGACCAGCGGTCGACGCTGCTGCACGATATGCTGGTGGTGCTGCTGGGCGTGGTGACCATGGCGGGGCTGGCGACATGGGTGGCCAGCGGCATCGTGCGGCCGTTGCGGCAGATGACGAGCGCGACCGCGCGGCTGGCCGGCGGCGAGTTGGAGACGGAGGTGCCGGCGCAGGCCCGGCGCGACGAGATCGGCGTGTTGGCGCGGGCGCTGGAAGGGTTCCGCCAGGACGGTATCGCCAAGCGGCGGCTGGAGGCAGAGGCGCGGGCCGAGCGGGCGGCGCGGGACCGGCGGCAGGTGGCGATGGAGCGGCATACCGCGGATTTTGGCGGGTCCGTGTCTGGCGTGATGCGGATGCTGACGGAATCGGCCGAGGCGATCCGCGAGACGGCGGGCACGGTGGCGATGGCCGGGCGCGGCACGCGCGATGCGGCGGAGGTGAGCAGCCTCGGCGCGCGGGAATCGACCGACAGCCTGACGCAGGTGGCGGCGGCGACCGAGGAGCTTTCGGCCAGCGTGGGCGAGATCGCCCGCCAGGTGGCAGGTGCCGCCCAGGCCGCGGCACGTGCCGTGGACCGGGCCGATGCGACATCGGAGCGCATCCGCAGCCTGACGGAGGCAGCGGCGCAGATCGGCAACGTGGTGCTGTTGATCCAGGAAGTGGCCGGGCGCACCAACCTGCTGGCGCTGAATGCCACGATCGAGGCGGCGCGGGCCGGGGAGGCCGGCAAGGGCTTCGCGGTGGTGGCGGCCGAGGTGAAGCAGCTGGCCGAGCAGACGCGGCGCGCGACCGAGGAGATTTCCCGCCAGGTGGGCGGCATCCAATCCGCCACCGGGGAAGCCGTGGCGGCGGTGGCCGAGGTGGGCGAGGCGATCGGCCATGTGAACGGCATTGCCGCCGCGATTGCCGCCGCGGTGGAACAGCAGGGTGCGGCCACGCGCGAGATTGCCGGGCAGGTGAACGGCGTGGCCGGCCGCACCGTGGCGGTGCGCGATGCCATGGGCTCGCTGCACGACATGGCCGAGGACAGCATGCGCGCCGGCGATGCCGTGCTGGCGTCTGCCGAGGAGGTGGCGCAGGTGGCCGAGACGCTGAAGAGCGAGGTGGACCTGTTCCTGGCCGCCGCACAGGATACCGGGACCGACCGGCGCCGGCACGAACGCATCCTGGGCCTGGACCTGCCCTGCACGCTGCTCCTGCCGGGCAGCGCGGCGCGGCCAGTGCGGCTGGACGATGTGGCGCGCGGCGGTGCCGGGCTGAAGCTGGCTGGCGCCCATACGCTGATGCCCGGCGTGGCCCTGGCGCTGCTGTTGCCGGATGAGGCGAACCCGGCCCAGGCGCGGGTGGCCCGCGTCTCTGGCGAGAACGTGGCGGTGGTGTTCCGCCAGGATGCGGAGACGCTGGCGATGGTGGAGCGGTTGCTGACGCGGCTGGAGCGCCCGGCCGCCGCTTAGCCCCGGCTATTCACCGCCGCGCAGGCTGCGCACGAAGCCGGCGTTGAAGCGGGTGTAGCCGGGCTGGACGAAGGCGAGCTTCTCCCGCAGCAGGGCGTGGGCATCGCGCAGGCGGTGGAACGGGATCGACGGGTACAGGTGGTGCTCGGCGTGGAACGGCATGTCCCACATCAGCAGGCGCACCACGCGGTTGGTGAGCGTGGTGCGGGTGTTGGTGAGGCCGTTGCGGTCCAGCGTGCAGCCGGTGTGCTCGGCCAGCAGGTAGCCGCGCAGGAAGGGCTGGCCGATCAGCTGCGGCAGGATCCAGAGCAGGAACGGCGTCTGCCAGCCCCAGATCAGGCCGGAGCCGATGGCCGCCCCCCCGACGGTGAGCGACATGGCGCGCACGCTGCGGATCACGCCGGGGCGCTGGCGGTCGTTGATGTAGAAATACTTCGGCCCCGTCATGTCGCCGCGCCAGGCATCGATGATCATGGTGAGGCGGGCGCGGAAATAGCCCACGCCCATGATGCGCTGGGCGTACTGGCCCAGCGTTTTCGGCTCCGGCAGCATCAGCTCCGGGTCCTGGCCCGGCACGTTGGTGTGGCGGTGATGGATGTAGTGGAAGGCCGCGTAGAAGTGGCTGGATTGCAGCGCCGGCAGGAAGGTGAGCCAGCCGACGATCTGGTTGGCGCGGGTGGAGGTGAACACCGTCTGGTGCATCGTCTCGTGCGAGGGGGCGAAGAGGGCCACCTGCACCAAGGCGAGGGCGAGCAGCGCCGGCAGCAGCCACCAGCCCTGGGCCACGGCCACGCCCCAGCCGGCGAGGCCGAGCAGGGTGACGTGGATGGCAAGGCGGATCACGCCCGGCCAGTTGGAGCGGACGGACAGGGCGCGCAGTTCGTCATTCGCGAGGACGCGGTCGGTGGCGGTCATTCTTTGCTCCCGGGATGGCATGATTGGGCCACTCCCGGGAGCGCTAGGCAAGCATTTCGTGAAAGGTCAGAACGCGATCGTGCTGCGCAGGCCGAAGACCCAGGCATCGCGCAGGGTGCGGCCGGGGCGGTTGGGGTCGGCGATGCCGGCGCCGGGGCGGGCGACGTATTGCAGGCTGGGCTGAAGCTGCCACCAGCCGGCCAGGGCGATCTGGTAGGTGGCTTCCAGCACGGTTTCGTTGCCGCGCAGCGGGGTGAAGCTGCCGGAGAAGGCCTGGGTGTCGCGCGCGATCGCGCGGGCGGCGCTGCCCATGCGCAGGAAGGTGACGCCGAGGCCGGCGGTGTCGTCGTCCCGGCCGGGGATGGCGCCTTTCCAGGTGAGGGCGAAGGTGGCCTGCAGGTCGGCGACGTTGCGGTCTCCGGGGGCGGCCATGAGGCGGGCGGAGGCGCCGATGGACTGGGAGCGTTCCTCCCCGGTCTGGAACAGCAGCTGGTCTGCCATCACGTAGGCGCCCCAGTTGCCGGCGTGGCGGTTGGGCAGGCCGGTGGAGAGCGGGTGTGCGAGGGAGCGGCCGGCGGTGTCGCTGTACAGGTCGGCGAAGCGCTGGTTGTGGAACCAGGTGCCGAGGCGATAGGCGCCGGGAAGGGCCTTGTCGTTCTCGCCCTGGTTGCGGTGGTATTGCACTTCCGCCATTGCCAGCGCGCCGCCGCGGAAGCCGAAGGCGCTGCGGGTCGGGGTGCCGTTGAACAGGGCGAGCTGGATGCGCCAGGCATCGTCTGGTGCGAGCTTCAGCCGGGCGCCGGGGGTGGCGAGCGGGTAGGCGGGGCCGCCGCTGGGCAGGGCCAGGCCGTAGATGCCGGGGAAGCCGAAGCCGCTATTGGTGAACAGCATGCCGGCGCCGCCCCAGTCCTCTGACTCGCCGTAGGTGCTGGTGAGGAACTCCGTGTCGGCGCGGATCTGGCCGAGGCGCAGCGAGACCTTCTTGTCGGCGAAGGATTGGTCGTACCAGGCTTCGTAGAGCAGGGCGCCACGGGTGGCTTCGTTGCTGGAGGGGGATTGGATGCCGCCCATCAGGGCACTGCCGGGGAAGCGGCCGAAGGTGCCGACGCCACTGATGAAGAGCTTGCCGCCCTGCCACAGCCCGGCCTTTTCGGTATCGAGTGCCACGCTGGCCAGGCCCATGCCGCCGGTGCGGGTGCCGCGGCGCAGGCCGCCGGACAGGCCGGACCAGGATTCGCCGGTGAGGGAGAGCGAGACCGTGACGCCCTTGGCGGCCAGGGCAGGGCGCAGGCCGCCAGCCTCACCCAACAAGGTTTCCCGTTCCCAGAAGCCCTTCTCCTTGCTGTCGTCGGCCCGCGCGGGTGCGGCGAGGCACAGGGCTGCGAGGCAGGTGAACGCAAGGGCGGTGGGGCGTGATGGCATCAATGGAATCCCGGATGGTCCTTACGAAGACATTTCATGGAGGTGGGGTAAATGTCACGTAAAATGGGAATAAAATTGGCCGCGGGCTGGCCGGGTTGGGCTGGGCATCAGGCATGAGTCATCGCCGCGGCGCGCGGGGTTTTCGGGACGGATTCGGGGTGACTGGGGCCGTGTTGCGGCTATGGGGGTGCGCGGGCGACCGGCGACGGGCAGGGGGCGGGCGCGTGGTGGCCCGAGAGGGCCATGCCGCGATTGGGTTGGCCGCGCATGAGCCAGCCGATCTCGGCGCGCAATTGCAGGAGGCGGCGAAGGGCGTAGGGATTCCGGGCGGAGTCCAGGTCTTCGGTGAGATCGGTGTTGGTGGAGAAGAGCCAGTCCTGGCGCAGGCGGCACAGCGTGTGGCGCGGGGCTTCCGCCTTCGAAAAGGCGGCGAGCAGGGAGAGCAGCAGGAGCTTCAAGGCCGCCGGAATGCGGGCGTGCAGAATCGCCCGCGCCCAGGGGCGCGGTGCGTCGGCTTGGCTCGGTGCGGCGGCATTGTGTGGCATCACCGGGAAGTGTCGCACAGGCAACACCGGTGAAATAGGAAAAAAGAGCGTGATACGCCGATTTAACGCGCGTTGACGGCAATTAACGCTAACCGGCGCCTGGGGCCTGCCTGGCGAGCCGCGTGGACCCTGAAGGATGGCGGAACCGCTCCGCGTTCCGCCCTACGCGGGCTGGTGAAGGCGCGGACTCATGACGTCTTTTTGCTTCTTTTTCTTCAGAAAAAGAAGATTCTTGCTTGCGCCCGAAGCGGGCTTGGTGAGCGCCCGCTTCGGTTCTGGTTGGTGCGTTACCGCATGGCGGGCGGCAGGCAGAAGGCGAAGTCGCAGCCTTGGTCGGCCTGGGTGACTTCGTCGATGTAGAGCTTGAGGTAGCCGCGATCCGAGCCCGGGTGGGCCGGGGGCGGCACCCACTCCGCCTTGCGGCGGGCGAGTTCGGCGTCGGACACCAGCAGGTCGATGGTGCGCCTGGTGGCATCGAGGCGGATGCGGTCGCCGTTCTGCACGAGGCCGAGCGGGCCGCCGACGGCGGATTCCGGGGTGATGTGCAGCACGATGGTGCCGAAGGCGGTGCCGCTCATGCGGGCATCGGAGATGCGCACCATGTCCTTCACGCCGGCGCGGGCGAGTTTGCGGGGGATGGGGATGTAGCCGGCTTCGGGCATGCCGGGGGCGCCCTTGGGGCCGGCGTGGCGCAGGACGAGGACGTCGTTCGCCTCGACGTCCAGCTCGTCGGAATCGAGGCGGGCGGCCATGTCGGCCAGGCCGTCGAAGACCACGGCGCGGCCTTCGTGGACCATGAGTTTTTCGCTGGCCGCCGAGCGCTTGATGAGGGCGCCGCCGGGGGCGAGGTTGCCGGACAGCACGGCGAGCCCGCCGCCGACGGCGATGGGGTTTTCGCGGGTGCGGATGACGGTCTGGTTCGGCACGTCCTCGGCGCCGGCGGCGTAGTCGGCCAGGGTGCCGCCGGCGACGGTGAGGGTGGAGAGATCGAGGTGGGGCGAAATCTCCTTCAGCAGCTTGGGCACGCCGCCGGCCCAGTGGAAATGCTCCATGTAGTGGTCGCCGCTGGGCTTGAGGTCGACCAGCACGGGGACTTCGAGGCCCATGCGATCGAAGGCCTCCATGTCGATCTTGATGCCGAGGCGGGCGGCGACGGCGGTGAAGTGGATGACGGCGTTGGTGGAGCCGCCAATGGCCTGCAGCACGGTGTAGGCGTTGCGGAAGGCGGCTTCGGTCATGATGTCGGAGGGCTTGCGGCCGGACTTGGCCAGCGCGACGGCGGCCGCACCCGAGGCTTCGGCGAGGCGGATGCGGTCGGCGTGGGTGGCCGGCGCGCTGCCTGCGCCGGGCAGGCACATGCCGAGTGTTTCGGTCATGCAACCGACAGTGCTGGCGGTGCCCATGACCATGCAGGTGCCCTTGGTGGGGGCGAGGCGGCCGGAGATGGCGTCGATCTCCGCCTCATCGATGCGGCCGGCGCGGAAATCGGCCCACATGCGGCGGCAATCGGTGCAGGCGCCGAGCCGCTCGCCCTTGTGGTGGCCGACCAGCATGGGGCCGGTGGGCAGCACGATGGCGGGGATATCAGCACTGGCAGCACCCATCAGCAGGGCGGGGATGGTCTTGTCGCAGCCGCCGATGAGCACGACCGCGTCCATCGGCTGGGCGCGCACCATCTCTTCCGTGTCGAGCGCCATCAGGTTGCGCAGGAACATGGAGGTGGGGTGGGAGAAGCTTTCGTGGATCGAAACGGTCGGGAAGGCCATGGGCATGCCGCCGGCCAGCATGATGCCGCGCTTGGCGGCCTCGATCAGGTCCGGCACGTTGCCGTGGCAGGGGTTGAAATCGGAGTAGGTGTCGGTGATGCCGATGATCGGGCGGTCCAGCGCGTCATCCGTGTAGCCCATGGCCTTGATGAAGACGCGGCGCATGAACAGGGAGAATTCGGCATCGCCATAGGTGGCGAGGCCCTTGCGGAGGCCGGTTTTCTTCGCGTTGGAACCGTCGGTCATCGTGGGCTTACTCCGCGGCGAGCTGCACCGGCGCGAGGCCGGGAACGGGGGCGTGGGTGATGGCGCTCATGCGTTCGCGCACATCGGACAGGGTGAAGCGCAGATCGGCGACGTTGGGGTTGGCCTTCATGCCGGCGACGATGGGGCCGGCGAGGTAGGCTTCCGCGTTGGCGCGCGTGTCGAACATGTAGATGCCGCCGACATTGGTGCCTTCGCCATCGAGCCAGATTTTCCACTGCAGGCCGGCGACGGACAGGAATTTCTGGCCTGTCGCGTCGGTGTAGCGCTTGGCCCATTCCTCGGCGGTGACGTTCTGGAAGCGGTAGTTGATCTGAAGGACGACCATGGCGGGTGCTCCGTTGGGCGGCGTTGGCGCGGTTGGCGGCAGGATGGACGAGCCCATGCCGCCCCTGGGTTTTGCGGGATGATACGGGCGGACGAGGCGAGGCGCTACCTCTCGGACTGGCGGCTTCCTGCTGCCTGCCTGTGTCCGGGTGAGCCTTCCTATGGTGTGGCTCGGTGTGCGCTTGGGCAATATTGGGCAGTTCAATGCGATGTTTTCATGAAATATCGATGGGCATGTTCGTGCTGTGCTTCACGAACTCCGGTTGTCATTTGTTAACCACGGTTCGGTCATTTTAGGAGTGGATTATGTTATAAGAATAAATGCTGCGAATAAAGCTGTATGGGTTGTTGTAGAAAGGCCAACTGCCGCTGGCTTTTTCGAGCCAAAATCGAACCGGGTAAGCATGCGTTATTGCACCCGCGCCATGATCCATCGGGGATTGGTGGGGATTGCCCGCTTGGCATCGACCTGTCGCGCCCGCTACGCCGGTGTCTTCGGCGTTGAGACTGCGTTTCGCGTCGCCGTATCGGCCTAGACACGAGGGAAACATGTCACTTCTCGCCAACCTCTCGATCTTCCGCAAGTTGACGGTGGCGTTTGCCATGCTGGTCGCCGTGATGACGATCGTCAGCACCACCGTGTATTTGAAGATTGCCGCTATCAGGGAGGACACGGGCTGGACCACGCACACCTATGTGGTTCTGGAGAAGCTGAACCTGGCGATGGCGGCCATGGTGGACCAGGAAGTGGGGGTACGCGGCTACCTGATTGCTGGCGATGAGGTGTTTCTGGAGCCCTACCACAAGGGCGGCGCGGCCTATGCCGCCGCGTTTGCCGCGGTGAAGAAGCTGACCTCGGACAATCCGGCCCAGCAGCTCCGCCTGGACAAGATGAACCAGGCTGCCCAGGCGTGGCGTGCGGAGATTGCCGAGAAGGAGATCGCGTTGATGGCAAAGCCTGAGACGCGGGAGCAGGCGCGGGCGATGGAGGCCTCGGGGGCGGGGAAGAAGTGGATGGACAGCGTGCGCGCCAGCGTTGCGGAGATCGACGCGGTTGAGCGCGCGCTGCTCACGGCACGGTCCGAGGCCTTGGCATCGGCGTTCTCGGTCAGTTTCCTCACGACGATCATAGGCGGCGTGGCATCGCTTGTGGTCGCGCTGCTTGCGAGCCTGGCGCTCGCGCGTGGAATTGCCAAGCCGATCACCGCGATGCGCGGGGTGATGCAGCAGCTGGCGCGCGGGGACACGTCGGTTGAGGTGCCCGGGGTTGGCCGCAAGGACGAGGTGGGCGGCATGGCCGCGGCGGTGCAGGTGTTCAAGGACACCATGATCGAAACCGAGCGCCTGCGCGCCGAACAGGAAGCGCTGAAGCGGCGTGCCGAGCTGGAGCGCCGGGAGGCCATGCTCGCGCTGGCCGCGCGGTTCGAGACCAGTGTGGGCGGCATTGTGGAAAGCGTGGTGGCGTCTGCCATGGAGTTGCAGACGACATCGAAGTCCATGGCATCGACATCGCAGGAGACGTCGCAGCGTTCCACCACGGTTGCGGCGGCCTCGGAACAGGCGACGCAGAACGTGCAGACCGTGGCCTCCGCCGCCGAGGAGCTTTCCGCCTCGATCCGCGAGATCAGCCAGCAGGTGACGCATGCCGGCACGGTTATCCAGCAGGGCGTGGAGCAGACCATGCAGTCCAACACGCATGTGCAGGGATTGGCCAAGACGGCGGAGAAGATTGGCGACGTGGTGCGGATCATCAGCGACATCGCCGGGCAGACCAACCTTCTGGCGTTGAATGCCACGATCGAGGCGGCGCGGGCAGGGGATGCGGGGAAGGGGTTCGCGGTCGTGGCCTCCGAGGTCAAGACGCTTGCGACCCAGACGGCGAAGGCGACCGATGAGATTTCGAAGCAGATCAAGATGATCCAGGAGGCAACCGGCCTGGCGGTGCAGTCGATCCTGGGGGTGACCGAGACCATCGGCCGGGTGAACCAGACCGCGTCCGCGATTGCCGCGGCGGTGGAGGAGCAGGCGGCGGCGACGCAGGAGATCTCCCGCAACGTGATCCAGGCGGCGCAGGGCACGCAGGAGGTCTCGGGCAATATCGTCGGCGTTCGGCAGGCGGCGCAGCAGGCGGGGGAGGAGGCTTCCAACGTGCTCGCCTCGGCCAATGAGCTGTCGCGGAGCGGCGAGGCGCTGAAGGGGCAGGTGAGCGCGTTCCTGCACGAGGTGCGGGCGGCCTGATGGGTTTCCGGCCTGCGGGTTAGTCTGCGGCTGTATGCGGCATTCGGACCGTGGCGCGATAGGCGTGCCAGCTGGCGTGGCCGAGCAGGGGCAGGGTGATGGCGAGGCCGACATAGCCGGCGAGAAGGCCGGCGCCGGTGAACAGCACCACCAGCGCGGCCCAGACCAGCATGGCGCGGGCGTTCAGCACCACGGCGACGACGCTGGTGACCAGGGCTTCCAGCAGGCCCACCTTGCGATCCAGCAGCAGCGGCAGGGAGAAGGCGCCGGCGGCAAACGCGATGGTGGCCATGATGCCGCCGACGAGCGTGCCGACGAAGAGGAAGGACAGGCCCTGCGTGGTGAACAGGGTGGCGTTCACCAGGGCCTGCACATCGAGCATCGCGTAGGGGAAGAAGATCGCGAAGATCAGCGCGGCGAAGCGCATCCAGAGCACGAGGAAGGCGACCAGGGCGAGGCCGAGGCAGAGAATGGGGCCGGGGTTGGCGCGCCAGGCGGCCAGCGCCGTGGCGAGGGTGGGGGTGCGTCCGGCTTCCACATCCCGGCTGATGGCGTAGGTGCCGACGGTCAGCGCGGGGCCGACGAGCAGGACACCGACCATCAGCGGGGCGGTGAGGTAGAGGTGGCCGGTGAGGGCGAGGCCGGCGGTGAGGGCGAAGCCGGCGACCACGACGATGAGGCCGAGGCCCATGCTGGCGGCAGGGGCCGTGCGGAAATCCCGCCAGCCGGCGGCGAGCCAGCGGAAGGGTTCTTCCGTGCCCACGGCGCGGATGCGATCGGCGTAGGGCAGGCCGGTGCGGGCGAAATCGGCCTCAATGGAATCGGGCATGTCGCTTCCTCCAGAGTCACGCTCCGGTTGAGGCGGAGTATGCGCCGGCTTCAGCGAACGACAAAGAAGCGGATGAGCACGCCCTCGGGGTGGCGCTGGCCGGTGGCGACGAAGATGTGGCGGGCGAGCCATTCATGCGGGCCGGCGGGCGCCTCGAACACCGGGGTGGTGCGGAAGTAGATCAGGGCGGGATCGACGGCTTCGCCGGCGTTGAGGCGGGCTAGAACCTCCGGCGGGCCGTGGCGCAGGCCGCGGTTGACGACGCCGATCAGCGTGCCGTCCGCGGCCTCGATGGTGTAGCGGGCGGTGAGGTCGATCAGCCCGTCCGGCTGGACGAGTTGCCAGTCTGCGCCGCCGGGGATGACGCGGCCGGTGAGGAGCGGGCCCGCGACGGTGCCGCCGGTGATGGGGA
>JAIXTK010000291.1 GCA_027483995.1 Acetobacteraceae bacterium | reverse complement strand
GGTGTTGGCCTCGCAACCACAGCCAACCAACTCAGCTCCGGAGGGACAACCTCCATAGCAGCGACATCTAGGCCGCGAATCAGCTCCCGCCGAACAGCCGCCGCAGCCAGGCCACGAATCCCCGCGCAGGCGGCGGCGTGGGCGGCGCTACCGGAGGCGCAGGCAGCGGCTCGGCCATGCCCCGCAAGACCTGCCAGGCCGGCGTTTCCGCCGTCCCTTCGGCCTCGTTCCTTCCCAAAGCTACGTCGCCCTGAGGCGATGGGGCCGTGGCTGCAGGCTCCTCGGCGGTTACTTCAGGCCGGGGCTCAATCTCTGGGACCGGGCCAACTGCCGGTGCCTCGGTCGGCGCTTCTGCAGCCTCCGGCATCATCACGTTCGTTCCCTCCCCGGCCGGCTGGTTGGGTGCGGCCATAGCCGCCAGCCCAGCCAGCAACGGCACCGGGTCAGGCTCCAAGGCCGTCCGGAACGCGATGCACCAGTTCCACAGTGGATAAGGCTTCCCGATCAGCTCCGGCTGGTTCGCGCCGGGATACTGGCCGGACCCCTCGTGGAACTCATAGTCCCGCGTTGCCTGTGTCGGGTCGCTGTCTCGAAGGTTGCCGTAGCCGCCATGCTTCGTCTGGTCCGCATACCACAGCACGGCATCGGCGCCGGGTGCCCGCTCCAGTATCAGCAGCACGCTCACCTCACCCACCACCGCGGCGGCGATCACGCCCACTTCACCTGCCTCATCCGTCACGCGGAAGCCGCCATCGGCGAAGCTGGTGGCCTTGGTCCGCACGTAGCAGGGGGAAAACACCAGCGGCGGGTGCGGCACATGGAAATCCACCAGCACCTGCGTGCCGCGCAAAGTGGCCCGCATCGGGTGCACTGGCTTCCAGCCCTCGCCCAGGTCCAGCACACGGTGGATCACCTTGCCGAATTGCTGCCCCAGCCAGCGATAGCCGTTCGGGTCCAGATGCCCCCCCTTTTCCGTCACCGGATAGGCGGGCCCCACCATGAACCAGTCCGGCAGCGCATAGGCGCAATCCAGCTGCGCCATCGGGATCGACATGTTCGTGGCATCGCGCACATAGATCCCACCGACCTGGTGGGTGAACACCGCCGGCATCGCCTCCTGCCCGGCCACGCCCTGCACGATCTCGCGGTTGAAATCCGCCTGCAGCGCCTGCGTCAGATCGAAATAGCCGCGCCGGTCCTGCGTGCCGTTGCCAACGGAGTTGTTCTCCCCCTGCAGCCACAGCAGCGCCACGATCCCGTAGGTCCCGCCGGCTTCCCCCGCCAGCCGCTTCGCGACCTGTGCGGCTTGGCGTGGCCGCTCGAACAGCCCCTGGCCAAACGAAAGCTGCTCGATCGTCCTGCCACCCACGCCGGTGGAGGTCGCAACGAACCGGCCCGGATGTTTCCCCTCCGGCCGCGCCAACTGCCGCCCTCGCCAGAAATCCAGCGCGCCCTCCAGCACCGTCTCGCCCAAGGCCGCGTTGCCAACCGGCAGTGCCGCAACCGCCTCGGGCGCCAGCACCTCACCCTTGGGCCCGTTGGCCATCACCGTCGCCACCAGCGGCTGGAATGCCGGGGTGCCCGCCACCTCGAAGCGCGGCCCGTTCTCGTTGGTGCCATGCACGGAGCCGCCTATCATCAGGCTGTCGTGCCGCCGTGCCACCGACAGGGCCGGCCAGCCCTCCCAGCCGCTGGACAGGGACTGGCCATAGGCAATCACATGGTTGAAATCCCACACCGGCCGCGCCGCCGTGCGGTTGCCCTGGGCGCTGAACCACGCGGATCGCCTGCGGGCCTCCGCCGCCCGCAGCGCGATCTCGTCCATGGCGTAGGTCGGTGCCACCGCCGGCGTGTCCTGTTCCTGCATAGGGGGCGGCTACACGACCTGGTTCAGCAGCGCCGCGTCGCCGCGCCATTGCCGCGCCAGGTTCTCCATCAGGATGTCCAGCACGTTGTCCTCGTAGCGCCGCGTCTCGCCGGCGGTATGCGGGGTGATGAACGCATTCGGCGCATCCCAGAGCGGGCTCTCGGCCGGCAGCGGCTCCTCCCAGGTCACGTCGATCCCGGCACCGGCGATCGTACCGGCGCGCAGCGCCGCCACCAACGCCGGCTCATCCACCACGCGCCCGCGCGCGCAGTTGACCAGGTAGGCGGAAGGCCGCATCGCCGCCAACGCTGCCGCATCGATCAGGTTCGTCGTCTCCGGCGTCAGCGGGCAGGTCAGTGCCACGAAATCCGCCGCCGGCAACAGGCCGGGCAGGGCCGCCAGCGCATGCACCTCATCCGCCGCGCCCTTCCCCCCGGCCGGGTCGCGCCGAACGCCGATCACCCGCATGTCGAAGGCCTTGGCGATCTGGGCCAGCCGCCCGCCGATCTTGCCCAGCCCGACGATCACCAGCGTCTTGCCCTGCAACTCGTCCTCGCGCTGGCCCAGGTCGCCGATCATGCCGCGCCAGAATTTCTTCCCCTGGTTGTCCCGCGCCTCCGGCAACCGCCGCGCCAGCGCCAGGATCAGCGACATCGCATGCTCGCTCACCGCCCTGGCGTTCACCCCGGCCGCACTCGCCAGCCGGATGCCGCGCCCGCGCAGCACGTCGCGATCGAACTGGTCGGTTCCCGCCCCGATCGACTGGATGAACTTCAGCCGCGGCGCCATCCCAACCAGCTCGTTGCGCCACAGGCCAGAGACCACCAGCACGTCGGCCTGCCCGATCCCGGCCTCCAACCCCGCCCGGTCACGCACCTCGATGCTGTTGATCCCCGCCTGCCGCAGCGCGAACCGCGCCTGCATCTGGTAGGCGACATGGGCGAAGCAGATGGTCATCTGGCCGGCGGCGGGAAGCATCGGAATCTCCTGAAGTGTGGTCGTCGGAGGCGTGAATCACGCGATAGAACAACGAGCTAGTGCATGATCCGCGCTCACCCTGCGCGGATCATGCACTATTGGCGCAGTCCGGCATCGCGCAGCAGCGGCAACACCGTCTCGATGAAGGTGGGCAACTCGTCCTTGAAGTTCACGAAGCTCACCGTCGTCCCGGCAAAGCCCGCCTCGGCCATGCGCACCATCTCGGATGCGATATGCTCCGGCGTGCCCACCAGCGGATAGGTGCCGGCCCCGCCCGCGAACCGCTTGCGATGCAGACGATAGGCCTCCGCGTCATGCGAGCCGGAGAAGGTCTGTTTCGCCTTCATGTATCTGTCCACACTCGCCGTGTCCTCCATCGCCACGGCATAGTGCTCATAGTAGGCCTGCGCCTCGTCCGCACTCGGCCGACATACCACGTGGCAGGTCGTATAAACCCCAACATCCCGTCCGGCCGCCTGGGCGCGCGCCGTCATGTCGTCGATCTGGCCCCGCCCCTTGTCGATATCGGTGAAGGTGGTGAACAGGAAATCCGCCGCCCGCGCCGCGAAATCCCGCCCCGGCGGCGAGAACGCGGCATTCAGCGTCACCGGCCGCGGCCGCTGCACAGGCGAGGGCCGCCCCGAGAGGTTTTTCAACCGATAGAACCGGCCCTCGAAATCGAAGGGTCCCGCTCCGGCATGGAGGCGCTCCATGATCTCGAACCACTCCAGCCCCTGCGCGTAGCGATCCCCAATCATCTCCAGCCCGAACAGCTCGAACTCCTCGGGGTTCCACCCGCAGACAATGTTCAGCCCCGCCCGGCCCCCACTCGCCTGGTCGATCGTCGCCATCGCCTTGGCCGCGAACACCGGATGCACCATCGGCACGTGCACGGTGCTGAACAGCGCGATTCTCTCCGTCAGGCCCGATAGTGCCGCCGCGAAGGTGAAGGTCTCATAACTCCATTCCCGGCTGTTCACCTCGCCGCCGAAGCCCTTCCAGCGCGCGATCGGCAGGAAGAACTCGATCCCCGCGCGATCCGCCATCTGCGCCACCGCCACCACGTCGTTCCAGCCCGCCTGCCAGCGCTCCGGCACGCGGGTCAGCGTCAGCCCGCCATCCGCATTGGCGCTGAACACGCCCAGCTTGAAGCGGTTGGGGCCGCGCATCGGATGAACGGGCGTGGTCTCGCGCATGCGCGGTGTCCTCGGCGGCGGCGGGCATACCAACACTCCGGCCCGCCGCTTTCAAGCAGCCCCGTCGTCGCGCTAGGTTGCCCGGGCAACACGGGCGCCCCCACCCAATGACCACACTCACCGTGAACGGAACCTTGCGCGAAAGTGCAGCACCCCCCTCCACCCCGCTGCTGGAGGTCCTGCGCAACGAGTTCGCCCTCACCGGCAGCCGCTTCGGCTGCGGCGAGGAACAATGCGGCGCCTGCCTGGTGCTGATCGACGGCGCCCCCGCCCAGTCCTGCGGCCGCGAGATCGGCACGCTGGCGGGCCGGGTGATCACCACCATTGAAGGCCTGCAGGACCACCCGATCATCGCCGCCCTCATCGCCGAGCAGGCCGGTCAGTGCGGCTACTGCCTCTCCGGCATGGCCATTGCCGCCGCCGCCCTTCTGGCCAGGAACGCCACCCCCACCCGCACCGAGATCGCCACCGCGCTAGACCCCCAGTTGTGCCGCTGCGGCGCCCACCCCCGTATCCTGCGCGCCGTCGAACGCGCCGCGCGGGAGATGAAGCGATGACCGACCTCCCCAAGAGCCTGGCCGACAACCCGCGCCTCGACCGCTGGCTCCGCTTCGCCGAAGGCCGCGTCCATGTCTCTGTCGGCAAGGTGGAGATCGGCCAGGGCATCTCCACCGCCCTGGCCCAGATCGCCGCCGAGGAGCTGGACATCGCCCTCGATCGCCTCGCCTGGCGCGCCGGCGACACCCAACTGGCCCCGGATGAAGGCTCCACCTCCAGCTCCCTCTCCATCGAGATCGGCGGCGCCTCGCTGCGCCTGGTCTGCGCCGAAACCCGCGCCCTGTTCCTGGCCGAGGCCGCCCGCCTGCTCAACGCCGCCGCCGAGGAGCTGGAGGTGGAGGACGGTGCCATCCTCCACGCCGGCACACCCACCGGCCACGACTACTGGTCGCTCGCCCCCCGCGTCAGCCTCGCCCGCGACGCCACCGGCACCGCCGCCCCGAAGCCGCGCGCCCAGCACCGCCTCGTTGGCACCAGCACGCCCCGCCGCGACCTTCCGGGCAAGCTCACCGGCGGCGCCTTCGTGCACGACATGGTGCTGCCCGGCATGCTTCACGCCCGCGTCCTGCGCCAGCCGCGCCCTGGCGCCACCCTGGCCGCGGTCAACGAGGCCGCCCTCGCCCGCCATGGCGCCCGCCTCGTCCGCAGTGGCGACTTCGCCGCCATCCTCGCCCCCACCGAGGCCGTCCTGCGCGCCGCCGTCGAAGCCGCCCGCCCGCGTTGGGACAACGCTGACACGCCCACCCCCGCCATGTCCGAAGCCGCCTGGCTCACCACCCAGCCGGCGGACATCCGAACCCGCGGCAGCGAAGCCACCCCACCTTCCGGCCGCACCCACGCGGCCACCTACTCCCGCCCCTACATCTCCCACGCCTCGCTCGGCCCTTCCTGCGCCGTGGCGCACGAGCATGGCGGCCTCCTGGAGGTCTGGACGCACGTGCAGGGCGTCTATCCCTTCCGCATCAATGCCGCCCAAACGTTGCAGCGCGCCCCGGAGACCATCGTCGTTCGCCACGCCCATGGCCCCGGCTGCTACGGCCATAATGGTGCGGACGACGCGGCGCTCGATGCCGCGATCATCGCCACCCTGGTCCCGGGCACCCCGGTGCGCGTGCTGTGGTCCCGTGCCGACGAGTTCGCCTTCGCCCCGGCTGGGACCGCCATGCAAACCGCGCTGCGCGCCGTGCTGGATGCGGAGGGCATGCCCGCGGACCTCACCGCCACGATCACCAGCGGCGTTCACGTCAACCGCGCCCCGGGCCGCCTGCTCGCTTCGCGCACTCTGCCGAACGCCCAGCCCCTGCCGCCGCCGGCCGAATCCTCCGACCCCTATCCCGGCACGGGCGCCCGCAACATCGTGCCCTACTACGACATCCCGACCTGGCGCTACGAACACCGCCTCGTCGCCAGCACGCCGATCCGCACCTCCGCCCTGCGCGGCCTCGGCGCGGTGGTGAACGTCTTCGCCCTGGAATGCTTCCTCGACGAACTGGCCGACCTCGTCGGCCAGGATCCCGCCGCCTACCGCCTGCGCCTGCTCTCCGATCCCCGCGCGCGCTTCCTGGTCGAACGCGCCGCGGCGATGTCGAACTGGTCCGCCCGCGGCCCCGCCGGCACCGGGATCGGTCTCGGCATGGGCTTTGCCCGCTACAAGAACAAAAGCGGCTACGCCTGCGTCGTCGTCGAAGTGGAAGCCGACACCGAAATCCGCCTGCGCCACATCTGGTGCACCGCCGATGCCGGCCTGGCCATCAACCCCGATGGTGTCCGCGCCCAGCTCGAAGGCGGCATCATCCAGGCCGCCAGCATGGCACTGAAGGAACAGCTGCGCATCGACGAAACCGGCACCGCCACGCGCAGCTGGGCCGACTACCCGATCCTGCGCTTCTCGGAGATCCCGCCGATCGACATTGAATTGGCGGACACGCCAGACGAGCCGTCGCTGGGCATGGGCGAATGCACCATGGGCCCCACCGCCGCCGCCATCGCCAATGCCGCCGCCCATGCCCTCGGCGTGCGGGTGCGGGACATGCCCCTCACCCGCGAGCGCATCCTGCAGGCTGCCTCGGCCTAGTTCCGCCAGGGCCGCATGTCCGGATACCCGCTCACCGCCCAGGCACCGTCCACCAGCAGCGAGGCGCCGGAAACGTAGCTGGCATCATCGCTCGCCAGGAACAGCGCCGGCGCCGCGATCTCCTCCGGCTGCGCCGCGCGCCCCTGCGGAATGCGCTCCATGAATGCGGCATGGATGTCCGCATTGTCGAACAGCCGCTTCGTCAGTGGCGTCTGCACCAGCCCTGGCAGGATCGCGTTCACCCGGATGCCACTCGGCGTCAGTTCCAGCGCCCCGTTCTTGGTCAGCATCTCCACCCCCGCCTTGGCCGCGGAATAGGCCGCCCCGGCATGCATCGGCACATGAGCATTCAGCGAGGCGATGTTCACCATCGCCCCACGCCCCTGCTTCAGCATCGCCTGCGCGGCGTGCTTCATCGCGAACATCACGCCCTTCAGGCAGAGATCCACGGTGAAGTCCCAGTCCGCCTCCACCATCCGTGCGATGTACCCTTGCCGGTTGGCGCCGGCAACGTGAAAGCTGGCATCCACCGTGCCGAACCGCTCCAGCGCCGCGGTGAACAGCGCTGCCACATCCGCCTCGTGCGTCACGTCGCCCACCATGGCGATGCCGCCGGCGCCAAGTTCCGCCTCCAGCGCCGCCACCCGCTCCGGGTTGATGTCGTTCGCCACCACGTGGCCGCCTTCGGCCAGGTATCGCCGCGCGATCGCCAGACCGATCCCCGAGGCCCCGCCCGTGATCACCGCTGTCCTGCCGGCAAAACGTCCGTCCATGGTTCGCTCCTCTCCGTTTCCCGGCAGAGTGGAGCGCCGCCGCCTACCGGTCCAGCGCCTGGCGCACCGTCACCAGCAGGCTCTCCATCTCCGGGCCGCGCAGCCGCACCCAGCTGTCCCAATAGGATGGCAGCTTCGCAATCCCGTCCTGGATTTCCGCCGGATCGACAGGGGTTGCCTTCAGGCCCTCTGTGGCCAGCTGGCGCACCAGCTGGGCTTCCTCCTGGTCCTGTGCCGCGGCGATCCATGCCACGATCTCGGCGGCGGCCGCCCGCAGGATAGGTTCAACCCCTTCGGGCAGACGCCGCAGAGCCTCCTGGTTCGCCACGATCACCGCATCGTTGTAGTTGGGCCCGGCGAGGTAGACATGCTTCACCAGCGTGCGCCAGTTGCGGGCAACGAAGGAAGGTGTGGCGAAGGTTCCATCCAGCTTGCCCGCCTGCATCGCCTCGCCGGCCTCCACGGTGGAGGTGAACACGTGCAGCCCCGCATAGTGCCGCACGAACTCGGCCTGCTCGACCGACTGCACGCGCATCTTCTGGCGGGCGATGTCCACGAACCCCGCCGCCTTCTGCCGCGACCAGAACAACTGCGGCACCGTGCGGTAATGCGCCAGCAGCACCAGGCCGCGTCGATTCAGCTCGGTCGTCAGCGTCGGCCGCACCAGCGCGGCCACCTTGTCCCACTCCTCACCGCTGGTCATCAGCAGCGGCAGCCGCATCAATGATCCGGCCGGGATCATGGCGGCATAGCCGCCATCATCGCCAAGCTCCGCCTTGCCGCTGCCCACGCCATCCAGGACCTGGTTCGCATCGATCGGCATGAACCCGGCCATGCGTATATTGATCAGCAGCGCCCCGCGGGTCTGGTCCCGCACCAGGTCCGAAAGCCGCCGCAACCCGCGCACCACCGCGCCGTTGGGCATGGTCTGCTGCGTGAACAGCGACCACGTGACCGCCGCCTGCGCGCCTCGGCCCAGGAACGGCATCGCCAAGGCCGCGGCCGCGCCGGCGCGCAGCAGCCGCCGCCGCAGCAACGTCCGGGTCAGGCGCGGGAGAGGGCTTGATGGGGCAGGGGGCATGGCGGGTTTCACGGGGCGGGTATATCGCAAACCACTGGCCTGCGGGTAAACTGCCCGCTCAAGCGACGCCACCGAGGAGGACACGCCCCATGCAACAGATCGGCCACTACCTGAGCGGGCGAAAAGTCCCCGGTACCGGCGCCACCGCCCCCGTCTACAACCCCGCCACTGGCGAGGTCAGCGGTCAGGTCGCCATGGGCGGCGCGGCCGAGGTCGATGCCGCCGTCGCCGCCGCCACCGCCGCCTGGCCCGCCTGGGCCGCCACGCCCCCGCTGCGCCGCGCCCGCGTGATGTTCAACTTCAAGCAGCTGCTGGAAGCGAATACCAAGAAGCTCGCCGCCATCATCACCGCCGAGCACGGCAAGGTGCTGAGCGACGCGGAAGGCGAGATCCAGCGCGGCCTGGAGGTCGTCGAGTTCGCCTGCGGCATCCCGCATCTGCTGAAGGGCGAATACACCGAGGCCGTCGCCACCGGCATCGACGCCTGGTCGCTGCGCCAGCCGCTCGGCGTGGTCGCGGGCATCACCCCCTTCAACTTCCCGTGCATGGTGCCGCTCTGGATGATCCCGGTCGCCCTGGCCACTGGCAACTGCTTCATCCTCAAGCCCTCGGAGAAGGACCCCTCCGCCGCCCTGCTGATGGCGGAACTGCTCACCGAGGCCGGCCTGCCCCCCGGCGTCTTCGCCGTCGTGCAAGGCGGGCGCGATGCCGTCGAATCGATCCTCGGCCACGAAGGCATCCACGCCATCAGCTTCGTCGGCTCCACCCCGATCGCCGAACTCGTCTACCGCACCGGCACCGCCAGCGGTAAGCGCGTTCAGGCCCTTGGCGGCGCCAAGAACCACCTTGTCGTCATGCCGGATGCCGATCTCGACCAGGCCGTGGACGCACTGATGGGCTCCGCCTACGGCTCCGCCGGCGAGCACTGCATGGCCGTATCGGTTGCCGTTGCGGTGGGCGACGTGGGCGACAAGCTGATCGAAAAGCTCGCCCCCCGCGTGCGGGCGCTGAAGGTCGGCCCCGGCACCGACAAGGACGCCGAGATGGGCCCGCTCGTCACGCTGGAACATCGCAACAAGGTCTCCGGCTATGTCGACCAGGGCGAGAAGGAAGGCGCGAAGCTGGTCGTCGACGGCCGCGGCCTGTCGCTGCAAGGCTACGAGAACGGCTTCTTCATCGGCGGCACGCTGTTCGACAACGTCACCCCGGACATGACCATCTACAAGGACGAGATCTTCGGCCCCGTGCTCGGCGTGGTCCGCACCAAGGATCTCGGCGGCGCGGTCGATCTCATCAACGCCCATCGCTTCGGCAACGGCACCGCGCTGTTCACCGCCGATGGCGGCGCCGCCCGCGCCTTCGCCAACGCCATCAAGATCGGCATGGTCGGCATCAACGTGCCCATCCCCGTGCCCGCCGCCTTCCACAGCTTCGGCGGCTGGAAGGCCTCGATGTTCGGGGACCACCACATGCACGGCCCGGAAGGCGTGCGCTTCTACACCCGCTACAAGGCCGTCACCCAGCGCTGGCCGGCCAGCATCCGCGCCGGCGCGGAATTCACCATGCCGCAGATCGGCCGCTAGCCGAACTGCTCGCCCACAACAGGGGCCGGGTTCCGAAAGGAGCCCGGCCCTTTTGCGTCAGCCCAGGGCACCCACGCCCCGTGGTGATGCCGCCCCGCCCTCTCAAGCCTGCGGCGCGACTCGCCCTCGCGCCGTAGCCATGCCGCTCAGCCACAAGGCCGCGAACACCACCACCAGCGCGATCCCGCCATACTCCAGCCAGCCTTCCAGCCCGGCGGCCAATGCCTCCAGCACGCCCGCCTGTTCGCTCAGAAACTGCACCAGCACGGCCAGTGCCACGCCCCCGGCCGCCACCATCGACACCGATGTGATGGCCAGATTGTAGCGCAGCCGCCTCGCGGGATCGGAGAACGCCCAGGCGCAGGCTCGCACCATCAGCAGCCCATCCAGCGTGTCCACCAGCACCATCCCCGCCGTGAACAGCACCGGGAACACCATGATCGACCAGAGGGGGACCCCGGGGCCCGCCTGTGCCGCAGACACCCCCAGCAGTGCCACAGAGGCCGCGGTGTCGAAGCCCAGCCCGAACAGGAAACCCAGCGGCGCCATGTGCCAGCTCCGTCCCACCAGCCGGAACAACGGTCGGTAGATCGCGGCCAGCATGCCGCCGCCATGCGTCACCTTCTCCAGATCTTCGGCAGGAAAGGCCCGCCCCGCCCGTTCCGCCCGCAGTGCCCGCCACACCCCTGCCAGGATCACCGCATTCGCCACCGCGATGGCCAGCAGGAACAGGATCGACACAACAGACCCGACCACGCCCCCCACCGCGCCCACGGCCTCCAGCGACCCGGCAAACGCCGTCGCCGTCGCCGCCAGCACCGCGCAGGCGACCATCACGACGCTGGAATGCCCGAGCGCGAAGAACAGACCAACACCCAGCGGCCGCTGCCCCGCCTGCACAAGCGTACGCGTTGCGCCATCAATCGCGGCGATATGGTCGGCATCCAGCGCATGCCGCAGTCCCAGCCCCCACGCCACCAGCGCGGCTCCCAGTGCAACGGGGTGTTCGTGGAATGCCAGCCACGCCCAACCCCAGGCCGCCAGGTTCGTCATCGCCAGCCCCAGGCACACCGCCAGGCTCCTGCTCATTTCGCCCCCAAATCACGGCTGTTCATGCGGAAATATTCTAATACACATCCAAAGCCGTGTGTCACCCCGCGCATCCGCGCCCTGCACCCCCGCGCATAGGCGCCACCATCCCTGGCTGGTAGAACCACGACAGACGCACCGGAGTGCCGGCCATGCCCAAACTGTATTTCGAGGACCTGTCCCTCGGCCTGTCCTGGCAGGCTGGCCCCATCCACGTCACCCAGGCCGACATCATCGCCTTCGCCCAGTCCTTCGACCCACAGCCCTTCCACACGGATCCCGAGGCCGCCGCCGCCCATCGCCTGTTCCGCGGCCTCGCTGCCAGCGGCTGGCACACCGCCGCCCTCTCCATGCGCCTGTTCGCCGGGGGCGAGACCGCACCCGCCGGCGGCATCATCGGCAACGGCATCGACGAGCTGCGCTGGCCCCGCCCCGTCCGCCCCGGCGACTCCCTCACCCTCACCAGTGAGGTGGTGGAACTGCGCGCGCCGGAACCCGGCAAATCCGTCGGCTGGGCCCGCATCCGCAACACCACCCGAAACCAGAACGGCGAAGTCGTGCAGTCGCTGGTCGCCACCCTCTCCATTCCCCGCCGACCGCAAGGCTGAACCCGATGTCCGTCGCCACCGCCCCGGCCTACACCCATGCCGCCCCTGAACCCGGCACCATCCAGGAGGTTGCCCCCGGCATCCTCTGGCTGCGCCTGGCCCTCCCCTTCGCCCTCAACCACGTCAACATCCACATCATCGACGACGGCACCGGCTGGACCGTCATCGACACCGGCGTCGCCAACGACCAGACCCGCGCGGTGTGGGAGGAAATGCTGGCCGGTCCCCTCGCCGGCCGCCCGGTGAACCGCCTCGTCATCACCCATTTCCACCCGGACCATGTCGGCCTCGGCGGCTGGCTCGCGGAGAAATGCGGCGTTGGCGTCACCATGAGCCAGACGGAGTATTTCCAGTCCCGCCTGTCCCGCGGCCGCGCCGGCGGCGTGGACGGCAACGCCCACCTGCCGTTCTACCGCCGCCACGGCCTGAGCGAGGATGAGATCCACGCCGTCACCGTCCGCGGCGATTCCTACCAGCGCCTCACCGTCGATCTCCCCACCCGCTACACCCGCATCCGCGCCGGCGACGTGCTGGATCTCGGCGGCCGCCGCTTCGAGGTGCTCACCGGGGCCGGCCACGCGCTGGAACAGGTGATGCTGCTGAACCGGGAGGAAGGCGTCTTCCTCCCCACCGATCAGGTCATCGGCCATATCTCTCCCAATGTCGGCGTCCATGCCATCGAGCCGGAGGCCGACGCCCTGGCCGACTTCCTCGCCTCCCTCAAGGACATCCGCGCCACGGTCCCGCACGGCGTCCTCACCGCCCCCACCCATGGCCGCCCCTTCCATGGCCTGCACGACCGCATCGACACGCTGATCACCCATCACCGCGAACGCTGCGACCTCGTCGCCAAGGCCATCGCAGAAGGCGCCAGCACCACGGCCGGCATCATGCCAACCCTGTTCAACCGCAAGCTCGATCCGCACCAGATGGGCTTCGCCTTCGGTGAGGCGCTCGCGCATGTGAACCACATGCTGGCCCTCGGCGAACTCCGCGGCGAGCCAGACCGGGAAGGCGTGCTGCGCCTCACCAACGCATGACCGAAACCACCGGCACACTGCATCACAACGGCAACCAACTCGCCTGGGCCTACCTGCCCGGCCAGGGCCCCACCATCGTCTTCCTCCCCGGCTTCAAGTCAGACATGGAAGGCAGCAAGGCCACCCACCTGCGCGACTGGGCGGCGGGGCAGGGCAGGGCGATGCTCCGCCTCGACTATTCCGGCCATGGCAGCAGCACCGGCGCCTTCGAGGACGGCACGATCGGCGCATGGGCCAACGACGCCCGCGCGATCATCGAAGCCCGCACCACCGGCCCCTTGCTGCTCGTCGGCTCCTCCATGGGCGGCTGGATCGGCCTTCTGCTCGCCCGCGCCATGCCAGGACGTATCGCCGCCCTGGTCGGGATCGCCGCCGCCCCGGACTTCACCGAAACCCTCCTCTGGGAGGGCCTGACCGAAGCCGAGCGCGGCACGCTCCTCTCGCGCGGCTACATCGAGCGCCCGAGCATCTACGGCGAGAAACCCTACCGCTTCACCCGCGCCCTCATCGAGGACGGCCGCACGCAATCCCTCCTCGCCGGCCCCATCCCGGTCACCTGCCCGGTCCGCCTCCTGCAAGGCCAGCAGGACCCCGACGTTCCCTGGCCCACGGCGCTGCGCATCGCCGAGCAACTGGCGTCCACCGATGTGGAAATCACCCTGATCAAGGACGGCGACCACCGTCTTTCCCGCCCCCAGGACCTCGCCCTGCTCACCCGCACGGTCGAGACTCTGCTCGTCTAACCCCCCGCCGCCAGGATTGCCCGCAGCCCCTCGCGATAGCTCGGATACCGCCACCGGTAGCCGAGCAGTTCTTGCGTCCGGGCACTCGCCACCCTGCGGTTCTCCGCCCAGAAGCTCCGCCCCATCTCGCTCATCGCCAGCACCGCCTGCTAGAACGGCACTGCCGGCGGTAGGTCCGCCCCCAGCAGCCGCGCCGCCTCCGCCACCACCTCGGCGGTCTCCGCGGGCACGTCGTCGGCCAGATGCAGCACCCGCACCCCGGCCGGCGCACCCTGCCGCGCCGCCGCCAGCACCGCGCCGGCGATATCCTCCACATGCACCCGCCCGAACGCATGCCCGGGCTTCACCACCCGCCGCGCCCGCCCCGCCCGCACCTCGTCCAACGCCGAGCGCCCGGGCCCATAGATCCCCGCCGTCCGGAACAGATCCACCGCCAAGCGCGAGGCCAAGTCCCCCCAGGCCTGCTCCGCCGCGACCCGTCGGCGAGACCGCTCCTGCCCCGGTGACACCGCGCTCGTCTCATCCACCCAGTCCCCACCGCGATCGCCGTACACGCCCGTCGTCGAGACATACCCAACCCAGCGCAGTTCCCCGCAGGAAGCCAGCGCCGCGCCATAGCTCTGCAGCACCGGGTCGCCCATGGCACCGGGCGGCGCCGTTGCCAGCACATGGGTCACCCCCGCCGGTAGCGCAGCGCCGAACGGCAACACCTCCACGCCGACTGGTCCCGCCACCCGGGCGGGATCGCGGCTTGTCGCGGTCACCCGTATCCCTTGTGCAATGGCCAGCCGCGCCACCGCCGCCCCGCTGTAGCCCAGGCCGAAGATCACCAGGTGCACGATATCCCCCCTCGCACGCTCGAAGTTTGCCGCAAGCTGCTCGCCCCTATTAGAATGGGAGCATCATGTATGCCCGTCATTTCCTGATCGCCGCCGCGCTGCTCCTGGCCGCGGCCCTCGGTGGCTGGCTCCTGTTCGCCGACGCCAGCCTGGAGGCGATCGAGACCGAGGCCCCGCTGCCTCTCCCGCCGATCCCGCCCCGCATCGCAGGCGGCCTCGAATACGAACGCTGCCTTGGCCTGCTCACCGTGGAACCCGAAAGCGCCGCCGCCTTCGCCCGCAGTTGGGGCGAGCGTGGCGGCGGCGAGCCGGCCCAGCACTGCCTCGCCCTGTCCCGCATCGCCCTGGGCGAGCCCGGCCCCGCCGCTGACCAGCTGGAGCGCCTGGCCAGCGCCAGCACCTCCCCGTCCGCCACGCGTGCCGTGTTGCTGGAGCAGGCCACCCAGGCCTGGCTCATGGCTGGCAATCCCGTCCGCGCCCATGCCGCGGCCACGTCTGCTCTGGCTCTCACCCCGGAAGATCCCACGCTGCTCATCGAGCGCGCGAATGCCTCCGCCCAGCTCAACCGGGACGAGGAGGCAGCCGCCGATCTCGCCACGGCCCTGCGCGCCGATGCCCGCCGCGCCGATGCCCTCTCCCTCCGCGCCGCGTCGCTGCGCCGGCTTGGCCGCATCACAGAGGCCCGCACGGATATCGATGCCGCCTTGGCGCTCGATCCCGAAAACCCCGAGGCCCTGCTGGAACGAGGGATCCTCCGCCAACGCACCCGCGACGACGCCGGCGCCCGCACCGACTGGGAGCAGGTCATCGCCCTCGCCCCAGACAGTGCCGCCGCCGATCTCGCCCGCCAGAACCTTGCCCTCCTGGAAGCCGGCCCCAGCCGCTAACGCAAGAGCGCCCTGATTTCCTCCAGCACCGCCCGCAACTCCCGTGCGGCCGTGGAGCGCGGCGCCGTCTCCGTCACGCCCAGCCCCTTGGCGAACGCCCCCGCGAACCCAACCCGGTTGCCCAGTGATGCCGTCAACACCGGCAAATCCTGCCGCGCCATCTCCGCCTCCACCGCGGCGCGCAGGCTGCCGCTCGAGGGCGCCCGGTTCAGCACCAGCCGGAACGCCCGCTTCTCCGCCCGCGCCAGCTTCAGCGTCCCCTCCGCGGCCCACAAATCCGGCGGGCTCGGCTGCACCGGCACCAGCACCAGATCCGCGGCCCGGATCGCTGCCTTGGCATCGCTCTCCACCTGCGGCAGG
Organism: Acetobacteraceae bacterium; assembly: GCA_027483995.1. Classification (GTDB taxonomy): domain Bacteria; phylum Pseudomonadota; class Alphaproteobacteria; order Acetobacterales; family Acetobacteraceae; genus CAMDGX01. Next base: position 1,031 of record JAIXTK010000291.1, on the reverse strand, counting down.
CTATCCACCACCAGCACGTCATGCAGCCGCCGCAGCCGGTCGATTTCCGCCGGCAACCGCCAGCCGGACAGGTCCGAAAGCGTGATCTCCGGCACACCCTTTTGCCCAACCCGCAACCCGTGCCAGCGCGCCAGGCTGCGCTGCGGATCGATATCCAGCACCGCCACCCGCGCACCCTCGGCGAGTGCCGCGGCCAGGTTCGCGGCCAGCGTCGTCTTGCCCGCACCGCCCTTCTGCTGCGCCACCGTGATCACCACCGACATTGCGAGTCGCTCCGCCTGTTCCCGGCCACTCTACCCCATGCGCCCGCCCCGATCCCGCGCCATACTGCACTGCAACAACAGGAGCGCGTGATGGAAGACCTCCTCACCCCCGCCGAGATGGCCCTGGCCGACGCCCATGCCGTCGCCGCTGGCACCCCGGTTGCCACGCTGATGGAACGCGCCGGCTGGGCGGTGGCCCAGGCCATCCGCGCCCGCCACCGTCCCTGCCGTGTCCTGGTCGCCTGCGGCCCCGGCAACAATGGCGGCGACGGCTACGTCGCCGCCCGCCTCCTGGCTCGCGAAGGCTGGCCTGTCGCCGTCGCCGCCTGCACTCCCCCGCGCGGTGACGCGGCCCCGGCTGCCGCACGCTGGCACGGCCCCATTGTGCCCTTCTACCCCGAGCAGGCTGCCCGCGCCGACCTCGTCATCGACGCCCTCTTCGGCGCCGGCCTCACCCGCCCGATCAGCCCCGACATCACCGCCTTCCTCGCCGCCGCCCCGCGCATCGTCGCGATCGACGTCCCCTCCGGCCTCGATGGCACCACCGGCCAGGCGCTTGGCCAGGTCACGCCAGCGGAGCTGACCGTCACCTTCCACCGCCGTAAACCGGGCCATCTCCTGCTCCCCGGCCGTTCCCTCTGCGGCGAACTGGTCCTCGCCGATATCGGCATCCCGCCCGGCACCCCACCCGTCCGCACCTGGCGCAACACCCCGGCCCTCTGGGCCCGCCCCCGCCCCCGCCCCGCCGAACACAAATAAACCCGTGGC